>DATEEF010000017.1:0-6515 GCA_035281265.1 Steroidobacteraceae bacterium | reverse complement strand
GCCGCTGACAACATATGTTCAGCGCATTAAGTTGAATCGCCCGCAAAAAATTTTCAGGGCAGCGGGTGCGCTGCAAAAGAAAGTTCGGCGACCGGTCGGCCCCCGAGCAGGTGCTCCTGGATGATTTTCTCGATGTTTTCCGGCGTTGCATGCCGGTACCAGATGCCTTCCGGGTACACGAGCATGATCGGGCCCTCGCGGCAGATGCGCAGGCAATCGACTTTCGTGCGTAGGACTCCTCCCTCGAGTTCCGACAAGCCGACTTCGCGCAGGCGCTTCTTGAGATACCTCCAGGAAGCCTCGCTGACCTCCTTCGGGGCGCAGTCGCCGTGCACGCAGAAGAAGACATGGCGCCTGCTGCCGGCGAGGCCGATCTTCGCGAGCGCCGCCTCGACCGTCGGGCTCTTCGGGTTCTCGCCCGATTCCTTCAAAGCGCCGCCTCGTCCATCTCGCTGGTGCGGATGCGGATCACGCGCTCGATGCCCGTGACGAAAATCTTCCCGTCGCCGACCTTGCCGGTCTTGGCGGCGTTGATGATCGCCTCCGTCACCTGGTCCACCAGGTCGTCGCGCACCGCGACCTCGATGCGCGTCTTCGGCACGAAGTCCACGACGTACTCGGCGCCGCGGTAGAGCTCGGTGTGGCCGCGCTGGCGGCCGAAGCCCTTCACCTCCGTGACGGTCATTCCGGAGATCCCGATCTCGGACAGCGCCGCGCGGACGTCGTCGAGCTTGAAGGGCTTGATGATGGCGGTGACGAGTTTCATCGGGGCTCCTGCGGCCGGCGCGGGTGGCGGTGTCGGTTTCCGATTCTACGTATTTGCCGCTGATTAGTGGCGGGCTGGCCTGCGGAAGGCCCGCTAGCGTCTCCGGACCCCGGACGGATGCCGGGCGCAATGGAGTCACGGCAATGGAACTGCGCAAACCCCTTCCCCTGTCCGGTGCGTTGCTCGGGCTGCTCGCGACGCTGACCGCACCGGTCGCCTTCGCCGGCCTGGGGAGAACGCCGGGCTCCGCCTGGGTGTCGGATGATGGCGAGGCTGCGTACTCGATACCTGTCGACATTCCGCCCGGCACCAACGGGCTCACGCCAGCTGTCTCGATTGACTACCGCCACCGGACACGCGGGGGCTTGCTGGGCGTCGGCTGGTCGGTGGCCGGCCTGTCTCAGGTCACTCGTTGCGCCCGGACCTTCGCACAGGATGGGGTCGCCGAGCCTCCGGGCAAGTTCACCGACGAGCGCTTCTGCCTCGACGGACAGCGCCTGAAGGTCGTCAACGGCGCCGAGTACGGCGCCCTGAATGCGGAATACCGCACCGAGGTGGAATCGTTCGCTCGCATCCGCAGCGTCGGCGGGTCGACGGCGCTTGGGCCTGCGTCCTTCATCGTCGAGCGGGCCGACGGAAGGATCTTCCTGTACGGCTCCACCGCCGACTCGAGCATCGAGGGCCAGTCGACGCCGCCAGCGGGCGGCGCGCGTACCTGGGCCCTGAACCGCATCCGCGATCGCGCAGGCAACGTCATCGACTACCGGTACACGGAGGAATCCGGCAGCACCGCGTTCCGGATCGCCAGCATCCGCTACAACTCCAATCCGTCCAACGGTGCCGAGGCGTCGCACGAAGTCACGTTCAAGTACGAGCAGCGACCCAGCACAGAAATCGATTCCGGCTACGTCGCAGGTTTGCCCGTTCGCGAAGTCGTGCGGCTCGTCCGCATCGAGATCCGCTACGGCGGCGAAGTCATCCGCAGCTACAACCTCGACTACGAGGGCGCGCTCTCCTCGGGCGGCCGCAGCAGGCTTTCGCGCCTCACCGAATGCGCCGGGTCGGACGGCGATTGTCTCTCACCGACGAATTTCGAATGGCAGGACGGCTCGGACGGCATGTCCGCGGTCGCGGCGTTCGCGGCACAGCTGCCCTCGTCGATGACGTCCGTTGCCGGAGCCGTCTGGAACCTTGCCGACGTCAATGGCGACGGGCGTCACGACTACGTCTTCGCGGCGGGCGCCGACCGGGCGAGCGCCACGCTCCGGTATCGATTGAGTCTCGCGGACGGCGGCTTCGGTCCCACGGTCAATACCGGAACTCCCTGCCCGAATGGCGTCGGCAGGCCGTTTGATGCGAATGGCGATGCCCGCGCCGACTTTTTGCTCGGCACGTCCAGCGGGCGCTGGTCCATCGCGTACGGCACGGCCGCCGGACTTGCGGCCGCGTCCGACACCGGCATCACGACACCGGCCGGGCTGCGCGATTCCCGCGGCGCCGACATGAATGGCGACGGCCTGGGCGACATCGTCTGGTCCGAGGTGCCGGACCCCGTCGGCAACACGCTCCGGGTCCGCGTCCGTTACGCGAAATCGACCGGCGGGTTCGCGGAACCCGTGACGCTGTACTCGCAGTGGGACGCTCTCGGCAATCCGGAAGCGACCGGAGGCTATTTCATCGGCGAACCCGGCCGCCGCATCGACCTCGACGGGGACGGCTCCGAGGAAGTCCTCATGAACGAGGAATACACGATCGCTCGCATCTCCGACCGCGACCACGCGACCGATCGGCCGGACGTGGTCTTCCGCGGTGGCGTCCCTCTCGACTTCAACGACGATGGTTGCACCGACATCGCGTACAAGCACATGACCTCGGGAACGCTGCGCGTGCGCCTCAGCGCCTGCAGCATCGCCGCCCCCTTGCGCGATCTCCAGGGCGGAACCTGGACCGGCGACTATATTCCGCTCGCGCTCGACTGGAACGGCGACGGGCGCGACGACGTGCTGTTGCGGGGCGACACCAACTGGCAGGTCGCCCTGTCGCTTGGCGATGCAATCGCGCCTATCGTGGACACCGGCATTCCGCACGAAGACGCGCTGGCGATTGCCGGGCGGGACCTCGATGGCGACGGGCTCGAGGACATCGCGCACCGGACGTCGAGCCAGATTCGCGCGCGCTTCCGGGCCGGCCCGGTACCGGACCTCCTGACCTCGGCAACCGACGGCTTCGGCGTCGTCGCACGATTCGTCTATCGACCGCTGACCCATGCCGGCGTGTACACCGCCGGCAGTCCTGCCGGCTGGCCGGAACCGTCGCTGCAAACCAACGACGTCGTCGTGAACGAGCTTCGGACCACGGACGGCACGGGCAATGGCGGCATCCAGCGCGTCGCCATGAGCTACGAGGGACTTCGGGCCAATGTCCAGGGCCGAGGATCGCTGGGCTTCCGGAAGGTCACCCGGTCGGAGCGCGGCGACGGGGAGGCGCTCGTCTCGGTGCTGACACGACGCCAGGACTTTCCGTTCACGGGGCTGCCGGAATCCATCGTCCTCCAGCAGCCATCGGGACCGATCATCAGCTCGACCGAATACCGCTGGTCGAAACTCGACTATGGAGCGCTGATGAACTCGCGGCGTTTCCCGTACGCGTCGAGCACGACGGCCCGACGCTTCGGGTATGGCGGCACGTTCGACGGCATCGAGGTTTCGCGCACCGTGCGCAGCGTGGCCGCGATCGACGCCACCTCGGGCGTCGTCACGGATGAAACGACGACCACGACCGAGATGGCGGGTGGCGGATACGCGGGTTCCGCGGCGAGCCTGCGCACGGTGCACGACTCGATCCTCAACGACGTCGAGAACTGGTGCCTGGGGCGCGCGCAGGCCGTCACCATCACCGCGAGCCATACGCTTGCCGGCGGCGCACCCATCTCGCGGACCGCCGAACAATCCTGGAGCGGGCCGAAATGCCGACCGACGCGTGTCGCGCTGTTTCCCGGTGACGCCCAGCTCCAGGTCTCCTACGACCTCTCCTACGACAGCTTCGGAAATCTCGCGAACGAGAAGCTTACGGGGGCCGGCATGGCGACCCGCACGGTCTCGACGCTGTGGGGAGCCCGAGGCCAGCTGCCGTCACGCATGACGAATCCACTCGGCCAGGCGTCGAATTACTCGTGGGATGAGGGTCGCGGACTGCCCACGTCCTTCACGGATCCGAACGGCCTTTCGGTCCGGTGGGCCTACGACTCGTTCGGCCGGCCCGTGCGCGAATCACTGCCGGACGGCACGCGGACGGAGTGGACGCGCGAGACCTGCAAGTCGGGCTGCGATGCGCGCACGAAGTACCGCATCCGACAGGATGAAGTCGATGCCAGTGGCGTGGTTCGCGCCAAGGCGTGGCTCGAAATCGACCAGCTGGAGCGGGGAATCCGGCAGGAAACGCTCCAGTCGAGCGGCGGACGTGCGGTCGTTGCCGCCGAGTTCGATGCGCGCGGCCACATCATCCGCCACGTGCTGCCGCACTGGGACGGCGGCGAAGCTCCCGGCCACGTCGCAGTCACGCACGACCCGCTCGGACGCCTGACTGCAGAACGGCTGATTGCGGCCGGGGGTTCCGTCGTGCGCTCGAACGAGGTGCGCCACGACGGGCTGGTCGTCACGCAAACGGACCACCTTGGCCGCATCCAGGCGATCACGCGGTCCGCATGGGGCAAGGTCGTCGAGGCCGTCGATGCCGGCGCAGGGCGCACTCAGTTCGAGCACGACGCCTTCGGCCAGCTCGTCGGCGTGCGGGACGCGCTCGGCAACAACCTCGCCTCCATCACTTATGACGCCCGGGGCGGGAAGATCGCCGCCGACGACATGGATCGTGGGGCCTGGCGCTGGACGCTCAACGCGCTCGGCGAAATCACGGCCGTGCGCGATGCGAAGGGACAGGTCTCGCGCTTTGATCGCGATGCACTGGGTCGCCTGACGCAGCGCACCAATGCCGACGGGACCGCGACCTGGACCTGGGGCACGGCTCCTTCGAAGAGGAATGTCGGAAGGCTGGCCTCCGTGACTTCGACGGGCTATTCCGAGGCTCTCGCATATGACGATGCCGGTCGCCCCGCATCGAGCACGATCACGAGCGACGCGACCTACCGGTTCGATTACACCTACAACTCCCTCGGCCTGCTCGACCAGCTGAGCTACCCGGCTGCGGGAGCGGCCGGCCGATTTCGCGTTCGCCACGACTATGACAGCGGACGCATCACGAAGATCCGCAATGGCGATGCAAGCGGCGAAACGTACTGGACGCTCAATGCACAGGATGCGTCCGGCAATGCGCTGGATGAAACGCTGGGCACCGGCGTGCGAGTCGTCAGCGGCTTCTCGCCGCTCACCGGCGACCTCGAGTACAGGCAGTCCGGCAAGGGCGGTGGCGGCGGGATCCAGGACCTCGTGTACGGCTGGGATGCGGCGGGCAACCTCGCCTGGCGAAAGGACCTCAATCAGGCACTTCTCGAGGAGTTCCGGTACGACAGCCTCGACCGCCTGCTGCAAACGCGAAGGAACGGCGAGGCCACGCTCGAGATCGACTACGACCTGATCGGCAACATCCGCCGCAAGTCCGACGTCTGCTCGGGCACGACCGCCTGCTACGGCTATCACGCGGCACAACGGCACGCCGTCGTATCCGCGGGCGGCCGCAGCTACGCGTACGACGCAAACGGCAACATGACAGCGCGCAATGGCGGCGTGATTGCCTGGACGGCCGATGGCCTGCCGAAGGCAATCGCGGGAGAAACCGGCAGCGAGAGCAGCTTTGCCTATGCGCCCGACGGCAGCCGCTGGCGCCAGGTCGCCCGCCAGGGCGGCAGCACGGAAACGACGGTTTACGCGGGCGGCTTGTTCGAGAAAGTCACGCGCGGCGGCGTCACGAGCTGGCGCCACTACGTGCCCGCGCCCGGCGCAACCTTCATGCAGCTGCAGGCGAGTGACGGGTCGCCGCCGGCGATCCGGATCCTGGCGCTCGACCACCTCGGGAGCACGGATCGCGTCGTAGACGGGGCAGGCAATGCCGTCGTCGGAACGAGCTTCGCGGCATTCGGCACCCGGCGCAGGCCGACATGGACGGGACTGCCGACCTCGACAGATCTGGCGAAACTCGCCGCCGTCACGCGCGACGGATTCACGGGCCACGAGATGCTCGACAACCTCGGACTCATCCACATGAATGGCCGGGTGTACGACCCGGTCCTGGGTCGATTCCTGAGCGCGGACCCGTACGTCACGCAGCCTTTCCACGGGCAGGCGCTGAACCGGTACTCGTATGTCCTGAACAGCCCGCTGGTCTTCATCGACCCGACCGGATTCGATCCCGTGCCATGCCTGGCGACGCAATCCGGGGATTGCGTGCAGATCACCGTCATCGCAGCGATCTGGGCCGATTACATTCGCTCGAGCGGCGGCGCGCACGCGGGCCAGGTCGCGAGCTCGCTCGAACGTGACCCCTGCGGACAGTTCGGCTCTGGAACGGCATGCTCGATGCCCGGCATCGCCCAGACGCTTCCGTCCACCATCGTGCTGACGGTGGGCCGTCAACCGGACTCGATCCTTTCCACCGGTGGAAGGCTGGACGCGATCCAGGGATTCGCCGCACGCGTCGCCAATCTCGCCATCAGCTCGTCGCCGATCGCGCTGCTCTTCGGAGCCGATCCGGACTTCCAGTACTTCCGCGAGCCCGACTCCGCCTCCGGTCGCGCGGG
>DATEEF010000016.1:0-3259 GCA_035281265.1 Steroidobacteraceae bacterium | reverse complement strand
CGAGCACAGCGCGGACTGGGCGAAGAAGCTCAACGAGGTCATCGTCGCGATGCCGGAGATCCTCGAATGCCACCGCATCGGCGGCGACGTGGATTACCTGCTGAAGGTCGTCGTCGAGGACATGGCCGGCTACGACCGCACTTACAAGGAGCTGATCGGCCGCCTGCCGAGCCTCGCCGACGTTTCCGCGCTCTTTTCGATGGAGCGCCTGAAGTCCGCGACCGCACTGCCGATCCCCGCCGAAACCTGAAAGAATTCGGGACGCATGCTGATCGTCCAGAAGTACGGCGGCACCTCGGTCGGTTCCGTCGCGCGGATCCAGGCGGTCGCGGCCCAGGTGCGGGCCCTGCAGGGCCAGGGTCACCAGGTCGCCGTCGTCGTCTCGGCGATGGGCGATTCGACGGACCGGCTGATCGAGCTCGCGCGTGAAGTGTGCCCGCAGCCTGAGCCGCGCGAGATGGATGCGCTGCTCGCGACCGGTGAGATGGTTTCGACCGCGCTCCTCGCCATGGCGCTCTGCCAGTCCGGCTGCCGCGCGCGTTCCTGGAATGCGCTGCAGCTGCCGATCGAGACGACCGGTCCCGCAGGCCGCGCGCGCATCGAGCGCGTCGGCTGCGAGGGCCTCAAGGGCGACATTGCGGCGGGCGTCGTGCCGGTGGTCGCGGGATTCCAGGGCCGCGCGGCGAACGGCGACCTGACTACGATCGGGCGCGGCGGCTCGGACACGACGGCTGTCGCGCTCGCGGTCGTCCTCGACGCCGACGAATGCCAGATCCTGACCGACGTGGACGGCGTCTACACGACCGACCCGCGCATGGTGCCGGAGGCGCGCCGGCTGCCGGCGGTGAGCTTCGAGGAGATGCTCGAGCTCGCGGGGCAGGGCTCCCGCGTCCTGCACCTGCGCTCCGTCGAGTTCGCCGCGCGCCACGGCATGAAATTGCGCGTGCTGTCCAGCTTCGGGCCCGGACCCGGCACGCTGATCTGCGAGGAGAATCCCAACGTGGAAGCCCCCGTCGTCTCCGGCATCGCGTTCAACCGCGACGAGGCCGCGATCTCCGTCAGCCAGGTGCCGCACGAGGCGGGCGTCGCGCACGCCATCCTCGCGCCGGTCGCGGATTCATCCATCGAGCTCGACATGATCGTGATCAACGCGCCGCAGGGCGGGCGTGTCGACCTCACTTTCACCGTGCATCGCGACGACTACGCGCGCGCGCTGGAGATGACGCGCAAGGCGGCCGGCAAATACCCGGGCGCCGCGGTCGCGGGCGACGACCGCGTGGCCAAGCTCGCGGTCGTGGGATCCGGCATGCGCTCGCACGCCGGGGTTGCGGCGAAACTATTCGAGACGCTCGGGCGCGAAGGCATCAACGTGCGACTCGTCTCCACGTCGGAGATCAAGATCAGCGTGCTGGTCGCAGAAATGGAGCTCGAGCGCGCCGTGCGCGCCTTGCACAAGGCGTTCGGACTGGAGCGGGGCGGGCCTGATTTGACATAATAAGGCACATTTATACCTTGTGCTATCATTTTTGCGCGTTCGATAAAAAATTCAGGGATGAGGGGGGATGAGCGCATGTTGATCCTGACGCGCCGCGTCGGTGAAGCGCTGATGATCGGGGACAACGTCACCGTGACGGTTCTCGGAATCAAGGGCAACCAGGTCCGCATCGGCGTGCTCGCGCCGAAAGAAGTGGGCGTTCACCGCGAAGAGATCTACGAGCGCATCCGCCACGAAAAACAGCCGGCGGACAGCGCCAACGGCCAGGACGTCACCGCGACCGTTATCGGCTGACGGCCGCTTCCGTATTCTTTGCCGGCCTTCCGGCCGGTGCGTATCATTTGCGCCCTTCGGAGAGATGGCCGAGTGGTCGAAGGCGCACCCCTGCTAAGGGTGTATGGGTCAAAAGCCCATCGAGGGTTCGAATCCCTCTCTCTCCGCCAATTTTCTTCCGCTCATGCTGGTATCGCTCCGGCCCTCGCTTTTGCCGCGAGTAGTTCGTGTTGCAGTTGGCTGCGTGAGCGTCCGGTCTGGCGTCGATGTGGCGGCTCATACCGGGAGACCCTGGTCAGATTTCACTTCGCGCAGCACCAGCAGGGAGCGATAGCTCCGGATGCGCCGGTCGTCGGCGAAATGCGTGCGGGTGAATTCACCAAAGGCGGCCATGTCGCGGGCCACTACCGTCACCAGGTAATCGATCTCGCCGGCCAGCTCGCAGCATTGCGTGACTTCCGCAATGCGCTGCATGCGGCGCTCGAACGCCGCCATTTCTGCTCCGGAGGCGCTGCTGAGCGAGACCTCGACGTACGCGGTCACGCCGAATCCGGCACAACTGGGATCGAGCCGCGCTGCATGGGCCCTGACGACGCCCGACGTTTCGAGGCGTCTCATCCGCCGCAGGCACGTGGGCGCTGAAATCCCTATCTCGTCAGCGAGATCGCGGAGTCGGCGGCGGTTGTTGCGCTGCAGAAGCCCGAGCAGTCGACGGTCGATACGGTCGAGGGTTACGGATGCCATGGCAGGAGTGAAACAAATGGAAAAAAGTATGTGCCATTAGTTTCGCGTATTTCCCCGGCGCGGGTCCACAATGACGCGCATGAATCCGATTGCGCTGCGTTGGCGCGGCCTCGCCGACGCGATCAGGGCGAAAGTGGGCGATTCGCGCGCGGTCAGCGCCTGTGAGCTCGCGCTCGGCGCCGCAATCGTGATTGGCCACAACGTTTTCAAGGTGGTTCCGAACGAGGTTCCGATCCTCTTCGTGCTCGGCCTCCTGTCCATGCGACTGCGCGACGGCGGATGGTCGGCCATAGGTTTCAAGCGACCGGACTCCTGGCGCAAGCTCGTCCTGATTGCGCTCGCCGCAGCGGCCCTGCGGATCGTGCTCGGTGATCTCGTGATCGATGAAGTCACGAGCCGGTTCTGGCCGGAGCCGAAGGCCCCGGCGGGCGTGAACGAGCTGGCGGGAAACTGGCGCCTGGCGCTCCTGTACCTGGGCATCGTCTGGACGTTTGCGGCTTTTGGCGAGGAGATCGCGTATCGCGGCTATCTGATGCAGCGTGCTGCGGACGTCGGCGGCCGCACGATGATCGCATGGTGGATCAGCGTTATCGCGATCGCGATCCTGTTTGGCTACGGGCACTACTACAAGGGGCCGGCGGGCATCCTGGACTCGGGCCTGGCAGGCGTGATACTGGGCGCCGCCTTCCTGCTGTCAGGGCGCAATCTCTGGGCCTGCGTGCTCGCGCACGGTTTCATCGACACGTT
>DATEEF010000015.1:0-27521 GCA_035281265.1 Steroidobacteraceae bacterium | reverse complement strand
AAATTGGTGAGCATGCCGCCCAGCCAGCGCTGGTTCACGAAGGGCATCTCGCAACGGCGAGCTTCCTTCTCGACGGCCTCGCGCGCGGAGCGCTTGGTGCCGACGAACAGCACTTTGCCGCCGTCCGCGACCACGCCCTTCACGAAGGCGGAGACCTCGTTGTAAAGAGGCAGCGTCCGCTCGAGATTGATGATGTGGATCTTGTTGCGCTCGCCGAAGATGAATTGCGCCATCTTCGGGTTCCAGAAGCGGGTCTGGTGGCCGAAATGAACCCCCGCCTCAAGCATCTGCCTCATGGACAGACTGGCCATGATCGACTCCTTTCGGGTTAGCCCTCCGCGGACCCGCATGCGGCAACCGGTCAAGGGACCCGGCACCCAGCCGCACGTGACGGTACGCGTGTGGATTTGGTTGAGAAAAAACGCCGCGCTTTATACCATCTTTGTCCCGTCGAAACAACGTGATAGGCGATTTTCGCCCGAGGCGCCGGAACCGGACCCATGTTGATGCAGAGCCATAGCCGGGTAGCCGTGAAATCGGCCGCCGAACAGGCTGCCATGCGCCTCGCCGGCCGTCTCGCGGCGGACGTCCTCGACATGGTCGGCCCCCGGATCGCCCCCGGCATGACCACTGCGGAAATCGACCGCATCTGCCACGACTACATCGTCGACGTGCAGAAGGCGATTCCGGCCCCCTTGAATTACAAGGGCTTCCCCAAGTCGATCTGCACCTCGGTGAACCACGTGGTCTGCCACGGCATCCCCGGCGACAAGGTGCTGAAGCCCGGCGACATCCTCAATGTCGACGTCACGGTCATCAAGGACGGCTTTCACGGGGACACGAGCCGCATGTTCCTGATCGGCGACCCCTCGATCCAGGCACGGCGGCTGTGCGACGTGGGCTTCGAGGCGATGTGGCGCGGGATCCGGACCGTCCGGCCGGGCACGCAACTCGGCGACCTCGGTCACACGATCCAGTCCTACGTCGAGTCCCAGGGTTACTCGGTCGTGCGCGAGTACTGCGGGCACGGCATCGGCCGGATCTTCCACGAGGATCCGCAGGTCCTGCACTACGGCGAACCGGGCACGGGCCTCGCGCTCGAGGCCGGCATGACGTTCACGGTAGAGCCCATGGTCAACGCCGGGCGCCGGAACGTGAAGCTCCTCGGCGACGGCTGGACGGTCGTCACCAAGGATCATTCCCTGTCCGCGCAATGGGAGCACACGGTGCTGGTGACCGCGGATGGCTTCGAGGTGCTGACGCTCGGCGCGGCGGATCGCGTCGCGGCCTGAGCCGTGGCGACCCGCCCCGAGATTCCTCCCGCGCCCGCCGCGGCCTGGGCATACCTCGATACGCTGCCCGCGCGCCTCGACGGCGCGGGCGAACCCGTCGCGGCCTTCCGCGCGGCCCTCGCCGAGGGTGACCGCGAGCTTGCGCGGCGCTTCCACGCCGGCGAACCGGTCGAAACGCTCGTTCGCGACCGCGCGGCACTCGTGGATGCGCTCATAGTCCGCGCCTGGCGCCTGCGCGCGGGCGCCTCGGCCGGTCCAGCCGCGCTGCTGGCGGTCGGGGGCTACGGGCGCGGCGAGCTGCTGCCCTGCTCCGACGTCGACGTCATGGTGCTCCTGCCGCAGAGCGCGGATGCCGCATCGACCGCGCCGCTCGAGCGCTTCCTGACTTTCCTCTGGGACATCGGGCTCGAGACCGGCCACAGCGTCCGCACCGTGGACGACTGCCGCCAGGAGGCGCTCGCCGACCTCGGCGTCGCCACCACGCTGTTCGAGGCGCGCCTGCTCGCGGGACCTGCGGCCCTGTTCGAGGCCATGCGGCGCGCGCTGGCACCCGACCGCCTGTGGTCTTCGCGCGATTTCTTCGAGGCGAAAGTTGCCGAGCAGGCCGAGCGCCACCACCGGTATCACGACACCGCCTACAACCTCGAGCCGAACGTGAAGCAGGGACCCGGCGGCCTGCGCGACATCCACACGATCGCGTGGATCGCGCGGCGTCATTTCGGCGCCGAGACCCTCGGCGAGCTTGCGCGCCGCGGGTTCCTCGCGCCGCGCGAGCTCGCGCAGCTCGAGTCCGCGCAGTCCTGGCTGTGGCGCGTGCGTTTCGCCCTGCACCTCGCGAGCGGGCGCCGGGAGGACCGGCTGCTGTTCGACCACCAGATCCGGCTCGCTCGCACCTTCGGCTACGAGGATGCGACCTATACGCTGGCGGTCGAGCAGTTCATGCAGCGCTACTACCGCACGGCGATGCTGGTCGCCTGGCTCAACGAGCTGCTGCTGCAGCAGTTCCGCGAGGAGATCGTCGGCGACCGCGGCGCGCCCGCGCTGCCGCTTTCGGGCCCCTTCCAGGAGCGCGACGAGTGCCTCGAGGCGGCCGCAGACGACGTCTTCGCGCGCCAGCCGTCGGCGCTGCTCGAGCTGTTCCTCGTGCTGCAGCAGAATCCCCGGCTGCGGGGCGTCGGGTCGCGGACGATCCGCCTCGTCGCCGACAGCCTGTGGCTGATCGACGAGGAGTTCCGGCAGAACCCCCGCAACCACCGCCTGTTCCTCGAGATACTGCGCGCGCCCGCGGGCGTGACGCACGAGCTGCGGCGCATGAACCTCTACGGGGTCCTCGGCCGCTACATCCCGGCCTTCGGGCGCATCGTGGGGCGCATGCAGTACGACCTGTTCCACGCCTATACCGTGGACGCGCACACGCTCTTCGTCGTCAGCAACCTGCGGCGCTTCGCGCTCGAGCGCTACGACCACGAATTTCCCAAGCTCGCGCAGATCTTCCGCGCGCTGCCGAAGCCCGAGCTCGCCTACCTCGCCGCGATCTTCCACGACATCGCCAAGGGGCGCGGCGGCGACCATTCCGAGCTCGGCGCGGTGGACGCGGAGGCTTTCTGCCTCGAGCAGGGACTGTCCCCCTATGACGCCCGCCTCGTCGCCTGGCTCGTGCGCAACCACCTCAAGCTCTCGGTCACCGCGCAGAAGCAGGACATCTCGGACCCCCAGGTCGTCAATGCATTCGCACGCGACGTCGGCGACCAGTCGCGGCTCGACTACCTCTACGTGCTGACCGTCGCCGACGTGCGCGGCACCAACCCGAAGCTCTGGAACGGCTGGAAGGCGACGCTCTTCGACGAGCTCTACGAGCGCGTGAAGCGGGGCCTGCGGCGCGGGCTGGAATCCCCCCTCGACCGCGAGCAGCTCATCGCGGAAACGCAGGCGCTCGCCCGCGAGCGGCTCGCGGCCGCGGGCGTCGCCGCGGCCGACGTCGAGCGCGTCTGGTCGACCCTGACGGACGCCTATTTCCTGCGGCATTCCGCCGACGAGGTCGCCTGGCACACGGCCCGCATCGCGGCGCGTACCCCCGGCGACTCGAGCCCGCTCGTCGCCGTCGACGAGCACCCGGGCCGGGGCGGCGCGACGTTGGTGCTCGTCTACACGCACGGGCGGCGCCACAGCTTCGCCCGGGCGACCGCCGCACTCGACCAGCAGGGGCTCAGCATCCAGGACGCGCGCATCACGCCGACCGCCGACGGCGGCAGCCTCGACGCCTACCTGGTGCTGGAGGATACCGGCCAGCCGATCACCGATCGGGAGCGCATGGCCGGCATCGAGCGCCAGCTCGTGCGCGCGCTCGCGGAGCGGCACGGCCAGGCACCCGCCGTGACGCGCCGCGTGCCGCGCCAGGTGCGCATGTTCACGACGCCCACGCAGGTCGAGTTCAGCGCCGATCCCGACCCGGGACGCACGCTGGTCGAGGTCGTGGCCGGCGACCGTCCCGGCCTCCTGTCCGAGATCGGCCAGGTGTTCTGGGACCAGAACGTCGAGCTGCACGGCGCCAAGATCATGACGGTCGGCGAGCGCGCCGAAGACGTCTTCACCGTCACCGACGAGAATGGCAGGCGGCTCGACGCCGCGCGCTGCCAGGCTCTCGCCGACGCCCTCGCCCTCGCGCTCGACGCGCGGGTCGCTGCCGCCTGAGGTACGCATGACACTGCGGGACCGCATCGACGAAGCCTTCGAGAACCGCGCCTCGCTCGCGCCGGGCAACGCGCCGGCGGCCCTCGCAGCCGACATCGACGAATGCCTCGCGCTCCTCGCGAGCGGCCGGGAGCGCGTCGCGGTGCCCGACGGATCCGGCGGCTGGCGCGTCAACGAGTGGCTCAAGAAGGCCGTGCTGCTGCATTTCCGCACGCACGACAACGCGGTCATGACCGCGGGCGGCTTCCGCTGGTTCGACAAGGTCCCGCTCAAGCATGCCGGCTACGACGCGGCGCGCTTCCGCGCCGACGGCGCGCGCATCGTGCCGGGCGCGGTCGTGCGCGCCGGCGCCTTCGTCGCGCGCGATGCCGTGCTGATGCCCTCCTTCGTCAACGTCGGCGCCTGGGTCGGCGAGGGCACGATGGTCGACACCTGGGCGACGGTCGGATCCTGCGCGCAGGTCGGGAACAGAGTGCACCTCTCCGGCGGTGTCGGTATCGGCGGCGTGCTCGAGCCGCTGCAGGCGCGGCCGACGATCATCGAGGACGACTGCTTCATCGGCGCGCGCTCCGAGGTGGTCGAGGGTGTCGTCGTCGGCCGCGGCGCCGTGCTGTCCATGGGGGTGTTCCTCGGCGCGAGCACGCGAATCTACGACCGCGAGACTCGCGAGGTCACTTATGGACGCGTGCCGCCCGGCGCGGTCGTCGTGCCGGGCAGCCTGCCGGCCGCGGACGGTACGCATTCGCTCTACTGCGCGGTGATCGTCAAGAAAGTCGACGCACAGACCCGCGCGAAGACCTCCATCAACGAACTCCTGCGGACGTAGCGCGCCGGTTGCATCGGCCTTCGCGCGCGATCGGCGTGCGCCAGGTGGCGGGTGCCCCGAGCGAGCGCATAAAGTTCCGGCGCGAGCGAGGGGACACCCGCCGGATCCGGCGCATGCCGATCGCGCGAGTCAGCCGCCGACGCGGTAAAGTCGCGTCGATGTCACAGACGCTCGAGCTGACGAAGGAGCTGATCCGGCGCCGGTCGGTGACGCCCGACGATGCGGGCTGCCAGGCCCTGCTCGCGAAACGCCTCGCGGCCGCCGGCTTCACCATCGAGCACATGCGCTTCGGGGACGTCGACAACCTGTGGGCCGTCCATCGCGGAGGCGATGGCCCGCTCGCCTGCTTCGCCGGTCATACGGACGTCGTGCCGAGCGGGCCACGCGAGAAATGGAGCTCGGACCCGTTCGAGCCCGTCGTGCGCGAGGGCCTGCTCTACGGGCGCGGGGCCGCGGACATGAAGAGCGGCGTCGCGGCCATGGTCACGGCGGCGCTGGAGTTCGTGGCTGGGCGCCCTTCCTATCCGGGTTCGATCGCATTCGTGATCACCAGCGACGAGGAAGGCCCTTCGATCGACGGCAGCCGGCGCGTGGTCGAGGCGCTGAAGTCGCGCGGGCAGCGTGTCGCCTACTGCATCGTCGGTGAGCCCTCGAGCCAGCAGGCCTTCGGTGACACGGTGCGCATCGGCAGGCGCGGCTCGCTGTCCGGGCGCCTCTCGGTGCACGGCGTGCAGGGGCACGTGGCCTACCCCGAACGCGCGCTGAATCCCATCCACGCGGTGCTGCCGGCCTTCGCCGAACTCGCGGCGCGGCAGTGGGACACGGGGGATGCGCACTTCCCGCCGACGAGCTTCCAGATCAGCAACCTGCAGTCGGGCACGGGCGCGGCCAACGTGATCCCGGGCGAGCTGCACGCCGTGTTCAACCTGCGCTGGTCGCCGGTGCAGACGCTGGACGCGCTGAAGACGGTCGTCGGCGCGATCCTCGAGCGCCACGGCCTCGAACATCACGTCGACTGGCTCGAGGCATCGATGCCCTACTACACCGCGCCGGGCAGCCTGACGGCAGCCGTGACCGCCGCCGTCGCAGAGGAATCCGGCAAGGCACCGGAGCTTTCGACCGGCGGCGGGACGTCGGACGGGCGTTTCTTCGGCGCGCTGGGCGCGGAGGTCGTGGAGTTCGGTCTGCTGAACCGGACGATCCACAAGGTGGACGAATGCTGCGCGGTCGAGGACATCGACCGCCTGCATCGCGTCTACGCGGGAGCGCTCAGGCGGATCTTCGCAGGTTGACGCGCAGTCCTGCGCCGGTCAGCAGGACGGCGAGGATGAGCACCCAGGCAGGCATCGACAGGCCGAGGAACCACCAGTCCACTTTCGCGCACTCCCCGCCCGCCCTGAACACCTTCAGGATCACCTCGGTCAGCGGGAAGACGTCCATCATGAACGCGAGGTCCGCGCCGCAAGCCGGCACCGAGCCTTCCGGCTGCATCTGGATCCACAGGTGCCGGCCGGCCGTGGCAGCCGTCGCGAGGCCCGCGACCAGGACCAGGGCGGCGCTGAGCACGCCGCGCCCGCCCGGCCGCGAGATCAGTGACGCGACCACGAAGGCGGTGCCGAGCGCCGCCAGCGTGAAGCGCTGGAAGATGCACAGGTGGCAGGGAACGAGGCCGAGCCCGTACTGGGCGTAGAAGGCGTACCCGAGGGCGGCGGCGCAGGCCAGGGCCAGCAGTGCATTGGCCTGGCGCCGGGACGGCATCAGGCTCCTTTCCGCCCGCGCGCCACGTCGCGGATCTGGCGTTCCGCGTCGTCGAGCGAGAGGTGGCGGATGTCCTTTCCGTGCACCATGTAGACAGTGTACTCGCAGATGTTCTTGGCGTGGTCGCCGATGCGCTCGAGCGCGCGGACCACCCACATGATGTCGAGGGCGCGACGGATCGAGCGCGGGTCCTCCATCATGAACGTGATGCTCTGCCGCTGGATGGCCTCGTATTCCTCGTCCACCTTGCGGTCACGACGCGCCACCTCGAAGGCCTCGTCCGCATCGAGCCGCGCGAATGCGTGGAGGGAATCGTGCACCATCTCGGTGACGAGACGGCCGAGGTGGCGGATCTCCCGGTAGTTGTCCGCAGGCTTTTCCATGGTGGCAAGGCGCGCCGCGATGTTGCCGACCTTCTCGACCTCGTCGCCGATGCGCTCGAGGTCCGTGATGGTCTTGATGATGGCGACCATGACGCGCAGGTCCGACGCCGTCGGCTGGCGGGTTGCGATGATCCTGTTGCACTCCTCGTCGATCTCGACCTCCATCTGGTTGACCCGGTAGTCGTCGCGCGCGACTTCCTCGCCGAGCGCGCTGTTGCCGTCGATGAGGGCGGTGACGGCGCGCTGGAGCTGCTGCTCGACGAAGCCGCCCATCTGCATGACGCGGGTCCTGACGCGCTCCATGTCCTCGTTGAAGCGGCGCGAGGTGTGCTGTCCGAGGTCTGCCGATTCCATCCCTTCTACTCCTGCCGGCGCCGCTGCGGCCCCGGCGGCTGTGAATCATATCAATGCTGGGATCCGCGGGCCGGCACGTCCGCGGCCGCCCGCAGGTGGCGAACGTCGTCGCCGCTCACGAGGAACACGACGTGCTCGGCGACGTTCTTCGCGTGGTCGCCGATCCGCTCCAGGCTCTTGAGGGCGAACACGGTGTCGAAGACCGGCTTCAGGAGCCGCGACCGCTCCATGGCGACGGTCATGAGCTGGCGCAGCGCCGCCTCGAACTCCTGGTCGATCTCCCGATCGAGGCGCGCTACGTCGTGCGCGACGCTGGCATCCCCCCGGTCGAGCGCTTCCACCGCCACCCGCATCGACTCCGAGGCGAGCTCGGCCATGTGGCGGAGGGGCCTGTGCATCACTCGCGACGGCCCCGCGGACCCCTGCCGCGCGCTCGCGAGCGCGAAGCGCGCGATCTTCTTCGATTCGTCGCCGGCGCGCTCGAGGTCCGTGACGGCGCGCGAGATCGCGAGGATGGTCCTGAGGTCGCTCGCGACCGGTGCCTGCCGCGCAAGCAGCCGGAAGCTCTCGGCCTCGATCTCCGTCTGCCAGGCATTGATCTGCAGCTCGCGCCTCAGCACGAGATCGGCGGCCTCGCGGTCGGATTCGAGCAACGCGCGCACCGCGGTCCCGACCTGGGCCGCGACCAGCCGGCCCATCTCGTGGGCGCGCTCCCGCAGGCCCGTCAGGGCGCCGTCCCAGGCCTTGATGGTGTGGCCTTCGCCGGGCTCGCTCACGGTCGACCTCCGGCTCAGCCGTAGCGGCCGGTGATGTAGTCCTCGGTCGCCTTCTGGGAAGGATTGGTGAAGAGCTTGCTCGTATTGTCGAACTCGATCAGCTCGCCGAGGTACATGAAGGCCGTGTAGTCGGAGACGCGGGCGGCCTGCTGCATGTTGTGCGTGACGATGATCACCGTCACCTGGTCGCGCAGCTCCGCGATCAGTTCCTCGATGCGCGCGGTCGCGATCGGGTCCAGCGCGGACGTCGGCTCGTCGAACAGCAGGATCTCCGGGTTGGTCGCGAGCGCTCGCGCGATGCAGAGTCGCTGCTGCTGGCCGCCGGACAGCGACAGGCCCGAGTTGTCCAGCCGGTCCTTGACCTCGTCCCAGATCGCCGCCCGGCGCAGCGCCTTCTCCACCTCCTCCTCGACGCGCACGCTGGAGCGCATGCCGCGCACGCGCAGGCCATAGGCGACGTTCTCGAAGATGGATTTCGGGAAAGGATTCGGCTTCTGGAACACCATGCCGATGCGCATGCGCACTTCGATCGGGTCGACGCCCCTGGCGACGAGGTCGAAGTCGTCCGGATAGAGCATGATCCGGCCCTCGTAGCGCGTTGCGGGCGTCAGGTCGTGCATGCGGTTGAAGCAGCGCAGGAACGTCGTCTTGCCGCAGCCGGAGGGCCCGATGAGCGCCGTGACCCGCTTTTCGCGGATCTCGATGTTCAGGTTCTTCAGCGCCTGCACCGGCCCGTAGTAGAACGAAAGGCCCTCGGCGCGCGACTTGACGACCACGGCCCCGCCTTCAGGCGCCGCGGTCCGGCCCGCGTCGACCGAGGGGCGCGGTATCGAGAGCAGGCCGTCGGCCGCATGGGTCGCGGGCGCATGGCGGGCGGTGCCGTCGGCAGCGCCGGATCCGGGTTGCATCGTGCTCACCAGTTGATCCTCTTGCGGAACCGGTAGCGGAGCCAGATCGCGATCCCGTTCATCAGCAGGGTCATGCCGAGGAGGATCGCGCCGGCCGCCGCGGCATTGACCTGGAATTTCGGGTCCGGCCGCGAGACCCAGTTGAACATCTGGATCGGCATCGCCGTGAAGGAGTCCTTGAGCCAGGTGAAAGACAGGTACGGGAACTCGCCCTTGAACGGCGACTCGGGCAGGAACGCGATGAACGACAGGGCGCCGATCGTGATGAGCGGCGCCGTCTCGCCGATCGCGCGCGACAGGCCGATGATCATGCCGGTCAGGATCCCGCCCATCGAATAGGGCAGCACGTGGTGCGCCGTCACCTCCCAGCGCGTCGCGCCGAGCGCGTAGGCCGCTTCGCGGATCGTGCGCGGGACCGCGCGCAGCGACTCGCGCGTCGCGACGATCACGATCGGCAGGATCAGGAGCGACAGCGTCAGCCCCGCCGTCAGGATGCTCTGGCCGAGGCTGAACTGGTAAACGAACAGCCCGAGCGCGAGCAGCCCGTAGATGATCGACGGCACGCCCGCGAGGTTGGTCACGTTGATCTCGATGATCGCGGTGAACCAGTTCTTCGGCGCGTATTCCTCGAGGTAGATCGCGGCCGCCACGCCGACCGGCATCGTGATCGCCGCGGTCGTCAGCATGATGAGCGACGTGCCCACCCACGCGGAGAGGATCCCCGCGCGTTCCGCCTTGCGGGACGGGAACTGCGTCAGGAAGTCGACGTTCAGCTTTGGCGCGCCCTTGTTGACCAGGTCGATGAACAGCACCGCGAGCACGAGCAGGGCCGCGAACATGACGAGCAGGCCCACGATGACGAAGGCCTGGTCGAGGAGCTTGCGCCGGTTGACGTCGGCGCGCACCCGCAGCGCGGCCTGGTCGGCGGTCGCCGCGCGCATCAGTACGCCTCCCGGAACCGGCGGGTCAGCGTGAAGCCGGCGATGTTGAACACCAGTGTCATCAGCATGAGCACGAGGCCGGCGGCGAAGATCGACTGGTATCCGATGCTGTCGTGCGGCAGGTCCCCGAGGCTCACCTGGACGATGAACGCCGTGATCGTGGCCGCCGGCTCGGTCGGGTTCCACGTCAGGTTGGGCTGCAGGCCGGCGGCGACCGCGACGACCATGGTCTCCCCGACCGCGCGCGAGATGCCGAGGATGTAGGCCGCCGCGATGCCGGACAGCGCGCCCGGCACGACGACCCGCGTCGCGGTCTGGAAGCGCGTTGCGCCCATGGCGTAGCTGCCCTCGCGCATGTAGTTGGGCACCGCTCGCATCGCGTCCTCGCTGACCGAGGCCACGTAAGGGATGATCATGATGCCGATGACGAGGCCTGCCGACAGCATGTTGAACCCCGGGAGTCCCGGGATCAGCTTCTGCAGGAAAGGCGTCACCATCATCAACGCGAAGTAGCCGTACACGACGGTCGGCACCGCTCCGAGCAGCTCGAGGGCGGGCTTGATGACCTCGCGCAGCCTGAAGGGTGCGAACTCGCTCAGGTAGATCGCGATGATCGTCCCGGCGGGAATCGCGACGGCGAGCGCGACCAGCGTCGTCACCAGCGTGCCGGCGACGAGCGGCAGGATGCCGTATCGCGCCTCCGCAAACAGCGGCGTCCACATCGTGTCCGTCAGGAAATCCCCGATGGACACGTGCTCGAAGAACGGCAGCGACTCGCGCACCAGGACCACCACGATCGCGAGGGTCGTGAAGACGGCGACGAGCGCGGCTGCCAGCAGGAAGCTCTCGACCACGCGGTCGCGGAGCTTGCGATACGCAAGCCCCGCCCGCGTGCCCGTCGCCGGGACGTTCATGTGTGCGGCCATCGCCTCGGCATCAGATCAGAGTTTGGCTTCCCGCGCGAGCAGCTCCTCGACCTTGAGCCCCACTTCCGGCACGCCGCCGAAGCCGGTGCCGAGCTTGCCTTCCTTGAAGTGCCTGGCGGCAAGGTCATAGGCCTCCTTGGGCAGCGGCACGTACTTGACCTCCTCGATCAGCGGCACGCTCTGGGTCAGGTAGTACTGCACGAATTCGCGCACCTCGGGCTTCTGCGCGGCCTTCTCGGACACGTAGATGAAGATCGGGCGCGAGAGCGGCTCGTAGCTGCCGTTCACGACGTTGTCGAGCGACGGGCCCACCGCCTTGCCAGACTTGTTCACGATCGGCACCGCCTTCAGCTTGTCCGCGTTCGGCTGGTAGTAGGCGTAGCCGAAGTAGCCGAGCGAGCCCTTGTTGCTGGCGACGCCCTGCACGAGGACGTTGTCGTCCTCGCTGCCGGTGAAGTCGCCGCGGCTGGACTTGGCCTTGCCGGCGACGGCCTCGGTGAAGTAATCGAAGGTGCCGGAATCAGATCCCGGCCCGAACAGCGCGAGGGGCTCGTTCGGCCACTTGGGATTGACCTGGTTCCAGCGAGTGACCTTGCCCTGGGCCGCCGGCTCCCACATCTTCTTGAGGTCGGCGACGGTGAGCTGCGTCACCCAGGTGTTCTGCTTGTTCACGACGACGGTCAGCGCGTCGTAGGCGATCGGCAGCTCGTAGTACTTGATGCCGGCCGCGCGGCAGGCTTCCATCTCCGCCGCCAGGATCGGCCGCGAGGCGTCCTGGATGTCGGTCTCGCCGCGGCAGAACTTCTTGAAGCCGCCGCCCGTCCCGGAGATGCCGACCGTCACGCGCACCTTGCCGCGCTTCTGGATCTGGAACTCCTCGGCGACGGCCTCCGTGATCGGGAATACCGTGCTCGAACCGTCGATCTTGATCACCTGCGCCCCGGCCTTGGGCGCGAGCGCGATGCCGGCGAACGCGATCGTCGCGGCAGTCATGAGTGAAATGGCTTTCATGGTCTTTTCAGCTCCTTGGTCCATCCACGGCAACCATAGGGTTGCACTGTGACAATCTCGTGACAGTCGCCGCCTCAGAACTTCCAGTTGAAGTCGATCTGGTAGCGGTCGTAATTGCGCTCGGTGGCGCCCGGCGCGTCGACGAACCGGTTGTTCATGAAATAGGTGCCGTTCAGCACCCAGTTCTTGGCCGGCGCGAAGCCCAGCTTGATGATGCTGCCGTCCACGTCGGTCACGCCGCCGCCGAAGTCCGAGTCGACGAACTGGCCGAACTGCGCGTCCTTCTCGATGACACCGTAGGCATAGCCGAATTCCCAGCTCATCGGGTTGCTGGCCTTGCCCCAGTTGAAGCCGGCGAGCCAGCCCGTGTCGAGGTCGTCCGCCTCGTTGTTCTGGATGTACTGCGCCCAGATCTGCAGCGGCTGGCTGGCGACGTTGAATTCCGCCTGCGCCAGCGCCTCGACCATGTTGAAGTCGTAGAGCAGCGTCGGGCAGCCGAGCGCATCCGGCACCGTGGTGTTGCCCTGCGCCCCGCCGAAGAAGGCGGTGTTGTTCGCGCAGGGAATGGACGTGCTGAGCGTCGTGATCTCGCCCTGCACGGAGCCCACGTCGAAATAGCCAAGGGCGCCCGTCAGCTTCACGCCGCCGATCTGCCCCGTCATGCCGAGCTGGCCCCCGAGCAGGGTCGCGTCATTCGCGGTGCTGCGCTCGGAGAGCCACATGCCGTAGGCATTGGCGAAGAACGGGCCGGTGGCGAAGCGGGCGGCGATGCCTTCCGGGTTGATGTCGTTGTCGAAGAAGTACCCGGAAACCTTGTACCAGGGCTGCGGCATCTTGCCGAAGCTCATGCCGAAGCTCTCGCTGGGCTTCCAGTCGACGTGCGCGAGGTCGAGCCCGATGCCCTTGCGCGTCCAGCCCTCGCCGAGGGTCTGGTTGGTCGAGCGCGGGTCGCCGCTTCCGCCATTGGTCGCGATCCCGATGGTGCCCGTCAGCGTGTCGCTGATCTTCGCGGTCATGGCTAGCCGGGCACGGATGCGGTGGCGTGTCTGGTCATCGGTCGCCTCCTCCGGGTCCACGAACTCGTGGCGGTAGCGCGCATCGGCCTTCCAGCTGATCCGGGATGCCCATTCCGCGCCCTTCGTGATGCGCTCGGCTTCCGCGACCCTGGGTGCGTCCTGGGCGAGCTGCTTGCGCGTCGCGGTCGCGTTGTCCTTCAGGTACTCGGACGTCGCCTCGAGGCGGTCGTTCTCCGCCTGCAGCGCGGCGTTCTCGGTCTTGAGCTGCGCGTTGTCCTGCTCGAGGCGGCCGACTCGCGCGCTGAGCGCGTTCAGCTCCTGCATGACTTGTTCGATCGTAGGCTTCTGGGCGAGCGCAGGCGTCGAGAGCAGCATGCCCACGGCGCCGATCGTCAGGGACTTTTTCACGGGCCACACTCCGGATAGGAAGACATTGCGAGCGCCGGTCTGTGGCGCCCGGCCCGGGATTGTGGAGCCCGACTATGAAGCTATTGTGACGGCGGCAGGCCGGGCAAGGACGCGACGCGCGGGGAAGTGCGCGGTGAACGTGGACCCGCGACCCTCGTCGCTCGCGATGTCGAGCCGACCGCCGTGGCGCTGCAGCCCGTGCTTGACGATGGAAAGTCCGAGGCCGGAACCGCCCTTGGCGCGCGCCCGTGCACGGTCCACGCGATAGAAGCGCTCCGTGAGACGCGGCAGGTGCTCGGGCGCGATGCCGATCCCGGTGTCCTGCACGACGAGCTTCGCACCGCCGCCTTCCCGGCGCCACCGGAGCGTGATGAGCCCGTCGGCCGGCGTGTACTTCACGGCATTGGAGATCAGGTTCGAGGCGATGGAATAGAGCTCGGTCTCGCTGCCGCGCAGCCAGAAGGCGGGTTCCAGGTCGAGCTCGAAGCGTGGCGCGTCGGCCGACGACGTTCGCGCTTCGCGGGCGAGCCTCTCGAGAAGCGCGGGCATGTCCACCGGTCCCATGGGTGCTTCGTCGGCGGTCGCCTCGAGCCGCGACAGCTCGAGCAGGTCCTCGACGATCTCCCGCATGCGCCGCGCCTGCCGCCGCATGTCCACCAGCGGCTCGCGCCATTCGGGCCCGATGTCGTCGTCTTCGACGAGCTCATCGAGATAACCGGAGATCACCGTGAGTGGCGAGCGCAGCTCGTGCGAGGCGTTCGCGACGAAGTCCTTGCGCATCTGCTCGAGCCGCACCTCGCGGGTCACGTCGCGGACCAGCATCAGGAACTGGTCGCCGGCGGGAATCACGAACAGCGCAAGCCAGGCATCGCGACCCTGGACGTGCACGACGACGCCGCCGCCGGCAGGCCTCGCGAGGTAAGCGGCGAATTCCGGGTCGCGCACCAGGTTCGCGATGGGAATGCCGATGTCCACCTTGCGGCGCAGCCCGAGAAGGTCCGCCGCGGTGCGGTTGAACCAGCGGATCTCCCGCCCGGGCGAGAGCAGCACGACGCCGTCCGGCAGCGCCGCGGACAGGCGCCGGAACTCGCGGAACTGCTGCATGACGCGGCGCTTGTGGAATTGCTTGCGGCGATAGATCCGGTTGATGATCGCGATCACTTCGCCCCAGACGCCGCCGATGTCCGGCGGGTCCTCGTGCGCGCGGTGCCGCAGCCAGCTTTGCAGCCGGAACAGGTTCGCGAACTGCCAGGCGAGCACGCCGCCCAGCACGATCGTCAGCCACAGGGCGAGCCGGTCGGTGATGACGCCGAGGAAGACCGCGACGGCGATCGCCACCGCGAGGCGGACGAGCGCGAACGACCAGGCGCGCCACATGGCTCAGTCCGGTTGCGCGGAAAAGCGGTAGCCGGCGCCGCGCACCGTCTGCACGAAGCGGTCGCAACCGGAGGGCTCCAGCGACTTGCGAAGCCTGCGGACGTGCACGTCGACGGTGCGCTCCTCCACGTAGACGTTGCCGCCCCAGACGCGGTCGAGCAGCTGGCTGCGCGAGTACACGCGATCCGGGTGCGTCATGAGGAACGCGAGCAGGCGGTACTCCGTCGGGCCGAGCGCGACCGCCTTGCCGGCCGCGGTGACGCGGTGCCCAGCCTGGTCCAGCGAGAGGCCTTCGACGTCGACGCGCTCGGACTCCCCCACCGGCGCGCTGCGGCGCAGCACGGCCTGGATGCGCGCGATCAGCTCGCGCGCCGAGAACGGCTTGGTGACGTAATCGTCCGCGCCAGACTCGAGGCCTGCCACCTTGTCGGCTTCCTCGCCGCGTGCGGTCAGCATCACCACGGGGATGTCGCGCGTGTTGGCGTCCCGCCGCAGCACGCGGATGAGCTCGAGGCCGCTCATGTCGGGCAGCATCCAGTCGACCAGCACGATGTCGGGCCGGCGGTCGCCGATGCTCGCGAGGGCGGCCTGGCTGTGCTCAGCGAGCGCCACGTCGCAGCCCGCGCGCCGCAGCCCGAATGCGATCAGGTCGCGGATCGGCTGCTCATCTTCGACGACGAGGATGCGCGTGTCTGCCATGCGGAGGCGGTCAGACTGACGGCTCATTGTTGAGGAATTATGACACCGCGGCCCTCAGCGCCTGTGGACCACGTCGTCGCGCAGGTAGACCGGCAGGCCGTGGGCCGCAGGAACGGCCGCACCGGCCGCGAGGTCCACGGCGCCGATGCGGGCGATCTCGCCGGCGCGTGGCAGCGCCTTGCCGTCGATGCCGTCCAGCCGGTGGCCGAGTCGCGTGCCGAGGGCCGGGTACGCGTCGAAGCCGTGTCCGGCGCCATAGAACGTGCCGCCGGCCGGCGGCTCGACCGTCCCGGGGTCCGCGAGCTGCTCGCGCGTGAGCGCGCGCGGCGCCGCGCCGCTGCAATCGAATGCGGCCCAGTACACCTGGCCCATGCGCGCATCCATGCAGACGAGGACCCGCGTGCTTCCTTGCGCGCGCGCCGCGGCGGCAGCCACCGCTGCCAGGTTGCTGACGGGAAGCACCGGCTTGCCGGCACCGGCCGCGAGACCCTGCGCGAGACCTGCCGCGATGCGAAGGCCCGTGAAGCCCCCCGGCCCCCGGCCAAACGCCACGGCATCCAGCTGCGTCACGGTGAGCGCCGCCCGGTGCATCAGCTCGTCTGCCATCGGCAGCAGACGGGCCGCGTGGCCCCGGCCGATGACCTCGAAGCGCTCGGACACGGATTCCCCCTGAAGCAATGCGGCGGAACAGGCCTCCGTCGCCGCGTCGAGCGCGAGAATCCTCATGCCTCGGCAGCCCGCGGCAGCGCGATGCCCGCCCGCGCCAGCTGGCGGCGCAGGAACGTGGCCGCTTCCGACTCGTCGGTCACGACCGGCGCAGGCGGGAGCGATGCGATGAAGGCCCGGCCGTAGCCGCGCGTCATGAGCCGCGGGTCGCAAAGCATGACCACGCCGAAATCGTCGCGGTCGCGGATCAGCCGTCCGAATCCCTGCTTGAGCGCCAGCACCGCCTGCGGCAGCTGGAACTCCTGGAACGGGTTGCCGCCGCGCCGCCGGATGCCTTCGAGGCGCGCCTTGAGCAGCGGATCCTCGGGTGCGGCGAACGGCAGCTTGTCGATGACGACGAGGGTCAGCGCGTGCCCGCGCACGTCGACGCCCTCCCAGAAGCTCGCGGTGCCGAGCAGGACCGCGTTGCCGAGTTCCCTGAAGCGCGCGAGCAACGACTCGCGCGGTCCTTCGCCCTGGACGAGCAACGGATACCGCTGCCGGAAGCCTGGCAGCGACGCGAGCAACCGCGCACCCTCGGCGAGCGCGCGGTGACTCGTGAAGAGCAGGAAGCTGCGCCCTCCTGCGGCCTCGATCAGCGGCAGCGCCGCCTCGACGACGCGCCCCGTGTAATCACGGCTCGCCGGATCCGGCAGGCCGCCGGGCAGGTAGATGCGCGCCTGCGTTTCGAAATCGAAGGGGCTGTCGATGCGCACCGACTGTGCCATCGGCGCGCCGATGCGTCCCAGGAAATGCGAGAAATCGTCGCCGACCGCCAGGGTCGCCGAGGTGAATATCCACGCCCCGCCCTGCGCACGCATCAGCTCGCCGAGCCGCGCGGCGACCTCGAAAGGCGTGAAGGCGACGCTGAAGCCGCCGCGCGCCGCCTCGACCCAGCGCAGGCCGTCGTCGCCGCCTGCATCGAGGATGGCGGCGAGCGATTCCGCCAGCCGCTCCGCGCGCCGCTCGGCCGCGCGCAAGCCGGGGTCGCTGGTGCCGGTCCCCGCCAGCTCGGCGGCGGCCTGCGCCAGCGCGTCGCGGACCTGTTCGAGCGCGGCGACGAATGTGTCCGGCATCGCCGACCACGCGGTGCGCTCGCCCGGGCCGCCGGCCGCGGCCGCGGCTTCTGCGAGTGCCGCCTCGATTGCGCCGAACTTCTCGCTCGGCCCGCCGCCCGCGAGCCCGAGTCGGGTGAGCTCGGCGAGCGCGTCCCGCGCAAAGTGCGCTGCCTGCCGCGCGGAAAACTCGCGGCCGAAGAACTGTGCGGCGGTCTCGGGAACCTGGTGTGCCTCGTCCAGGATCACCGCCTCGGTGCCGGGCAGGAGCTCGCCGAAGCCCTCGTCCTTGAGGGCGAGGTCCGCCAGCAGCAGGTGATGGTTGACGACGACGATATCGGCCGCCTGCGCTTCCCGCCGCGCCGCCACGACGTGGCAGCGGCCGTAGGCCGGGCAAGCCGTACCCAGGCAGTTTTCCCGCGTCGAGGTCACCGCGCTGCGGACGGGGTCGCCATCCCGCAGGCTCGCGACCTCCGCGAGGTCGCCGGTTCTCGTCTCGCGCGACCAGCGACGCAGCCGCCCGAGCATGCGCGCATTCGGCGCCGGCACGCCGGGCAACGCCGGCATCGACTCGGCCAGCTCGAGCCGGTGCAGGCACAGGTAATTGGCGCGGCCCTTGAGCAATGCGATGCGCGCGGGACGCCCCAGCGCGCGCGCGACCGTCGGCAGGTCGCGATTGAAGAGCTGGTCCTGCAGCGTTCGCGTGCCTGTCGAGATGATCACCTGCCGCCCGGACAGGAGCGCGGGCACGAGGTAAGCGAAGGTCTTGCCGGTGCCCGTGCCGGCTTCGATGGCAAGCGTGCCGCGCGCCGCCAGCGTTTCGCCGACCCAGTCGGCCATGAGCTGCTGCTCGCGGCGCGACTCGAAGCCCTCGACGACGCGCGCGAGCGGCCCGTCCGGGCCCAGCAGGCGGCCGAATTCGCCGGCCGCGCTCACGAGCCCCGGGCGCGTGCGATATACGCGTCGATCTGCTTCGAGAGGACCGGCAGCGTCACCCCGCCCTGCCCAAGGACGGCGTCGTGGAAGGCGCGCAGGTCGAAGCGCGGCCCGAGCTCGCGCGCGGCGCGTGCGCGCAACGCCTTGATCTCGAGCTCGCCCGTCTTGTAGGCGAGCGCCTGTCCCGGCCATGCGATGTAGCGGTCTATCTCGGTGCGGATCTCGTGCTCCGAGAGCGCGGTATTCGACTTCATGTAATCGAGCGCCTTCTGCCGCGACCAGCCGAAGGCGTGCATCCCGGTGTCCACGACCAGCCGGCAGGCGCGCCACATCTCGTAGGTCAGGCGGCCGAAGCGCTCGTAGGGCGTGTGATAGAGGCCCATCTCGACGCCGAGATACTCGGAGTAGAGTCCCCAGCCCTCGCCGAAGGCGTGCGGATAGAAGTTGCGGCGGAACACGGGCACGTTCTCGAGCTCGCGCGCGCGGGAGCCCTGCGTGTGGTGACCGGGAGCCGCCTCGTGCAGCGACAGCGCCGGCAGCACGTAGAGAGGCCGGTTCTGCAGCGCGTACGTGTTGACCCAGTATTCCCCGGCGGCGCCGAGCGGGCCCGGGTTGTAGCGCCCGCCCGTGTAGTTCGGCGCGAGCGCCGCCGGCACGGGCTTGACGGTATAGGGCGCGCGCGGAATCACGCCGAAGTAGTCCGGCATGTGCCCGTCGATCTCCCGCGTGATCCAGGCGGCGTGCCAGAGGAGCTGCTCCGGCGTCTTCGCGTAGAACTGGGGATCGGTGCGCAGGAACACGAGGAACTCGTCGAAGCTGCCGGCGAAGCCGACTTCGCGGACGATCGACTCCATCTCCGCCCGGATGCGCGCGACCTCGGCGAGACCCGTTGCATGTATCTTTTCCGCGGTCGCGTCCGGAAGCGTCGTGAAGTAGCGCACGAGGTCGGCGTAGTACGCCTTGCCGTCCGGCAGTTCCGTGGCGCCAATCGACTTGCGCGCCGCCGGCGCGTATTCGCCGTCGTAGAAGGCCTTGAACGTTGCGAAGGCCGGGATGACCCGGCCTTCGATCGCCGACTTGCCGGCGGCCGCCAGCCGCGCGCGGTCCGCCTCAGCCACGGCAGCCGGGAATTCGGCGAACGGGATCCAGAACGGCGAGTCTTCCGCCTTCGCGTACTGGGCCGCCGCGATCACGCTCGCGATGCCAGGGATGATCTCCGCCGGCAGGACGAACCCGTCCTTGATGCCCTGGCGCATGTTCGCGATGTTCTCGTCGAAGTAGCGCGGCACGTCGGCGAGCCGGGCGATGTAGTTCTCGTAGTCCTTCGTCGTCCGCGGCGCCTGCAGGTCGTGCAGCTGCAGGAGGTCGGCATGGAAGCCGCTGTCGCTGTTGAGCGGCACGCGCCATTCGCGGTAGGCGGCAAGTGCGACGCGCTGGGAGACCATGAATTGGAAGAGGTCGTAGCTCACCGCGTCGAACTCGGTCAATGCCGCGCGGTCGATGCCGCGCAGGCGCTCGAGGAAGCCACGGTCCGTCTCGAGCCGGCGCGCCTGGTCCGCCGGCGTGACGCGCGGCAGCCGGTCGTCGTAATCGTGCACGCCATCGTTCGTCGCGGACAGCGGATCCTCGCGCCAGACGAAGGCGCGCTCATCGGCGAACAGCCGGTCGAGCTCGGTCTTGGCGTCCGACGCATCGGCCGCAAGCGCGGCCGATGTCCCGGCGGCGACGATCATCAATGCTGCAAGCGCCTTCATCACGATTCTCCGGCGTCCTCCGTCGGACAGGCGGCAGTCTCCGGTCAAACCTCCGCAAGATCAATGGGTTTCGGGCGCGCTTACGGACGATTTGGACCCGATCCCACGGGTCGCCTGCTACTATTCCAGACCGATTCCGACGAGGCTTCGATGGCAACCGCTCCCGACCGCTCGGCCGCTCCCCAGCACGCACCCGAAAACCTCCGGCACTGGGTCCTCGAAGTCGCCGCCCGCACGAGTCCCGACCAGATCCACTGGTGCGACGGCTCGGAAGCTGAATATCGCGAGCTCCTGCGCGGCATGATCGGCGCCGGCGACCTGCGCAGGCTGAAGGCGGAGTCGTTCCCCGGCTGTCACCTGCACCGTTCGCATCCTTCGGACGTGGCGCGCGTCGAGCACCTGACTTTCGTGTGCACGGAGGATCGCGAGGACGCCGGCCCGAACAACCACTGGATGGCGCCGGCCGAGGCGCGCCGCAAGATGGACGCCCTTTTCGAGGGCTGCATGCGCGGCCGCACGATGTACGTCATCCCCTATTGCATGGGGCCGATCGAATCGCCCTATTCCCGCTGCGGCGTCGAGATCACCGACAGCGCCTATGTCGCCGCCAACATGAAGCTGATGACGCGCATGGGCGCGGCGGCGCTGGCGCGGATCGCGCGCGAGGGACGCTTCGTGAAGGGCCTGCACTCCATCGGGCAGCTCGATCCCGAGCGGCGCTTCATCATGCACTTCCCGGAGTCGCTCGAGATCCAGAGCTTCGGGTCCGGTTACGGCGGCAACGCGCTGCTCGGCAAGAAGTGCCATGCACTTCGCATCGCGAGCTGGCAGGCGCGCGACGAGGGCTGGCTCGCGGAGCACATGCTGATCGTCGGCGTCGAGAACCCGCGCGGCGAGACGCATTACCTCGCCTGCGCCTTCCCATCCGCTTGCGGCAAGACGAACCTCGCCATGCTGATCCCGCCGGCCTCGATGCCCGGCTGGAAGATCTGGACCGTCGGCGACGACATCGCCTGGCTGCATCCGGGTCCCGACGGCCGCCTGTGGGCGATCAACCCCGAGGCCGGCTATTTCGGCGTCGTGCCTGGCACGAACGAAAAAACCAACCGCCACGCCTACGAGATGATCCGGCACGACACGATCTTCACCAACGTGGCGCTGACCGCGGACAACGAACCCTGGTGGGAAGGCCTCGATCAGGGCAAGCCTGTCTTCGACTGGCAGGGCCGCCCTTACGACCCCGCGAGAGGCCCGGCCGCGCACCCGAATTCACGCTTCACCGTTTCCGCGAAGCAGAACCCGAGCTATTCGCCGCAGGCGGACGCGCCGCAGGGCGTGCCGATCACGGCGCTCGTCTTCGGCGGGCGCCGGCGGACGCTGGCGCCACTGGTGTACCAGGCGCGCGACTGGGCGCACGGCGTCCTCGTCGGCGCTGGCATGGCCTCCGAGACGACGGCGGCTGCGGCCGGGGACGTCGGCGTCGTGCGTCGCGACCCGATGGCCATGAAGCCTTTCGCCGGCTACAACTTCGGCGACTACTGGGCGCACTGGCTGTCCATGGACCAGCGCGTCAAGAAGCTGCCGGGCGTCTTCCACGTGAACTGGTTCCGCCGCGACGCCGGCGGCCGCTTCCTCTGGCCTGGCTACGGCGAGAACCTGCGCGTCCTCGCCTGGATCATCGACCGCTGCCAGGGCGGCGGCCGCGCGGTCGACACCGCGATCGGCGCCGTGCCGGCCCGCGACGGCATCGATTACTCGGGGCTCGGGCTCGCCGAGGCGACGATTGCCGAGTTGCTCGCGGTCGACGCCGCCGCATGGCGGCACGAAGCGGACGACATCGGCAAGTACCTGGAAAGCTTCGGCGCGCGGCTTCCGGCGAAGCTCAAGGACGAAGTTTCGCAGCTCAAGGCCCGGCTTGGCTGACCGGCACGGCCTTTGAAGGGGTCTGACCCCTTCATATTCATGGAGGGGTCAGACCCCTTCAGTTCGAGGGCGTGAACTCCGGGCCGTCCTCGCAGACGAATTCCACCGTGTGATAGGACTGTGGCTCGGGCACGCGCCCGAGACCGATGACGCCCTGTCCCTTCAGCGGGATGGAATCTCGCCTCACGAAGGCGTCATCGCCGTTCTGCGACTGGACAAAGCTGCCGTTCGTGCTCTGGTCGACGAGCATGAAGCGGTTCTTGCCCGCCTCGATGCGCGCATGCAGCCGCGACACCAGGTTGCCCTTGATGACGAGGTCGTTCTCCTGGCCGCGCCCGAGCGTCGCCGCCGAGCGCTCGCGCGGGTCGAGCACGAGCTCCGTGCCGAGGTAGCGCAGCCGGATCCGGAAGTTCTTCTGGAGCTCGGTGATGGTCGCGATCGCCGGCAGCATGCTGGTCGTCTCGCCGTGCTGCCACAGGACCTCGAAGATCGTGACTTCCTCGTGCTGCCCGCGCGGCACGGCGACGTCGACCCGCCGCGCGACCGCACGCCAGGCGTCCGACAGGCGCTGCTGGATCGCATCGGTGATGATGACCTGGCCGGCCTTTGCCTGGCTCGTCATGCGGTTGGCCGTGTGTACCGCCGCGCCGAAGACGTCGCGCGTCTCGATCACGACGGGGCCGTAGTGGCAGCCGATCCGGATCGTGATCTGCTGACCCCCGACCTCGAGGTCCGGATGCGCGACGATCGCGGTCTGCATGTCGACGGCCGCGTCGATGGCGGCGTCGCAATCCGCGAAGGTCGACATGACCTCGTCGCCCATCGTCTTGACGACGGAACCGCCGCGCTGCTCCGTCGCACGGCGCATGATCTCGATGCAGACGGAGACCTTGTCGCGTGCGCCGAGATCTCCCAGGACCTCGAACAGGCGCGTGCTGCCGACGACGTCGGCAAACAGAATGGCGAGCTCCTGTTCCTGCCCCATGCCGCGTCCGCACTCCCGCAGCGGATTACATAATTCGAATTATAGGCAGGAAACCGGCAAGGCGGCCAAACCGCCCGGCTGCGATGCTCGCCGCAAGATCCGCAGGGAGGCGGACAGTGGCCCTGAGCTTCGATCGCGCCGCGGAAACAATGCTCCGGCACGTCATCGCCCGCTCGCGCGGCAGGCGCGTACTGTTCGCCGACGCCGCGGCGCGCGCAGCGGCGAGCCGGCGCATCGGGGCACTCTGCGAGCGGTACCGCCTGCACTGCCTGGTCTTCAGCGTGACGGATCGCTGCCTGCACCTCGTGGTCAGCGGAACCGCCGCGGAGAGCGCGCTCGCCGCCGAGGAACTCAGCGGGCCCGGGTTGCGCCACGGTCACGGCCTGTCGACCGTCGTGAACGCGGACCTCTACCTGCTCGAGGTCGCGCGCCACGCACTGCTCGCGCCGGTGCGCGCCGGTCTAGTGCGCCGCGCCATCGACTGGCCTCACTCCAGCGCGCGCGAATCCTGCGGCCTCTGCCCGGCCCCGGAATGGCTCGATCCCGCGCCGCTCCACGACCTCCTCGGCCCGAGGGACGGCCAGGGTGCGCTGCGATTTCGCCGATATCTCGAATGCGGTTAGGTGACTGTCCCCTCTTACAGACTCAGCCGGTAGCCGCCCGCAACGCGTCGTCAAGCAGTGCCGGCGTCGGCCGGCCGCGGTTCACGCCTTCGCTGAGGCCACGCCGCCACGCGCGCGCGCCGGCACGGCCGTTGAAGAGCCCGAGCATGTGTCGCGTGATCGCACGCAGCGGCGTGCCGGCGGCGACCCGTTTCTCCGCGTAGTTGCGCATGGCCGCGACGACCGCTTCGGCCGGCGGCGTCTCGAAACCATCGTTGTATAGCGCGCGGTGCAGCGCCGGCAGCAGGTAAGGATTGTGGTAGGCCTCGCGCCCCAGCATCACGCCGTCGGCGTGCCGGAGCTGCTCGGTCACCTGTGGCACGGTGCGCAGGCCCCCGTTCACGATCACGTCCAGACCGGGAAACTCGCGCTTCACCTGCCAGGCGCGCCCGTAATCGAGGGGCGGGATCTCGCGGTTCTCCTTCGGCGAGAGCCCCGTCAGGACGGCCTTGCGGGCGTGCACGATGACCGTGCGGCAGCCGGCATCCGCGACGGCGGCAACGAACTCGCGCAGGAACGGCCAGTCCTCGTGGTCGTCGATGCCGATCCGGCATTTCACGGTCACCGGCACCGCGACTGCGCCCGTCATCGCCTGCACGCAGTCCGCGACGAGCCGGGGCCGCGCCATCAGGCAGGCACCGAAGGTCGCCTGCTGCACGCGGTCGCTGGGGCAGCCCACGTTCAGATTGATCTCGTCGTAGCCGAACTCGGCGCCGATGGCGGCAGCCTGCGCCAGCTGTTCCGGATCCGCGCCGCCGAGCTGCAGGGCGACCGGGTGCTCAGCCGGGTCGAACCCGAGCAGGTAGGGGCGATCGCCCTTCAGGATCGCCTGCGCGACGATCATCTCCGTATAAAGGAGCACGCGTGGCGAGAACTGGCGCAGGAAGTACCGGCAATGCCGGTCCGTCCAGTCCATCATCGGCGCAACCGACAGGCGCCGATCGGGAGTTGCCCTCAATTCGCGTCCATCTGCCAATTCCGGACGATCTTGAGGAACTGGCCCATGGTATGCCCGTGATCGACCAGGGACTTGTGCGTGTCGGTCGCCGCCTCGATCAGCTGGTCGACTGAGCCTGCCGCTTCCAGCCGGTTCTTCTTCGCTTCCAGATCGCGACAGACGTCTTCGACGAAATGCGACATTGCCTCGCGAGGACGGGCCAGCGGAGCATGCTCCGGTGGGGTCAGCGGTGCGTCCTTCATTGTTTTGGCCTCCGTCTTGTAGCTTTTTTCGGCTTGTGCTTCGCCAGCAAGTCATCGACAGCTTCACGCATCAATACGGAACGGGGGATGCGGGTGCGCGTGGCGAGCTCGTTGAGGTCGCCGAGCTTGTCCGCATCCAGGTTCGTCAGAAAGCCGGGCCGGGTCGTTTTTCCCATATAGGCTTATATAAGCTCATTCATCCGGTCCGTCAAGGGGGCGCCGCTTTCGCCGCGGCCCGGGACGACCGCTGCCGGGTCGCGCAAGGGACGGGCCGACGCCTCATCCCGGCCGGCAAGCCTGAATTTAGCGTTGCGGTCCTACGCGCGCTGCCTGCCGGGAGGCGCATGCTGCGCGGCGATGATCGACCACGCGCCTGCGGCGGAGTCCATGCTGCCCGACGTCGCACCGCCGGCCCGGGCAGCCGTGGAACCTGAAGACGCGCTTCGCTCCTTCGAGGACGAGATGCGCCGCCACAACCAGCGGTTGTTCCGGCTCGCTTTCGCCCTCGTCGGCGACGAAAGCGAGGCGGAGGACGTGCTCCAGGACAGCTACGTCCGTGCGTTCGAGCACCTGTCGACCTTTGCGGGTCGTTCCGGCATCGGCATCTGGCTGGCCCGCATCGTGCGCAACCAGGCCATCGACCACCTGCGCCTGCGCCAGGCACGGCAGGCCGCGATCGCGCTCGAGGCGGAGCTGCCGCCCAGGCTCGACGGCGGCGACGGCTACCTCGAACGCGCAGCCACTCCGCAGGCGCAGTCGGATCTCGAACTCGAGCGCGGCCGTGAAGAGGTACGCGCGGTGCTGCAGCAGGCGATCGCCATGCTGCCGGCGCGCTTCAGGGCCGTGTTCATGCTGCGCGAGGTCGAAGGCCTGTCGGTCGAGGACACGGCGGCCTATCTCGGGATCCCGGTCGCAACGGTCAAGAGCCGCGACCATCGGGCCCGCGCGCTGCTGCGGGCGGAACTGGGACCGGCCTTCGACGGCACGGTCGGCGACGTCTTCGAGTTCCTGCGCGAGCGCTGCGATCGCATCGTGGCGCGCGTCCGCGCACTGCTGACTTCCTCGTAGTCCGCGGACTACCGGCCGGAACCCGCCGCAGCCCGCCCTCGTCATTGAGGGCATGAAACTCCCTACCGCCGCCCTCCTGGCCGTTTCGCTGGCCGCATCGGCTGCCGGCTCCGACGATACTTCCACGACAAGCGCGTTGCCGCCGGAATCCGCCCTCGATGCGCGGGCGATCGACACGGCCGTCGAAGAGATCCAGAAAGGGCGGCGCATATTCCGCCATGACACGTTCGGCAACCAGGCATTCTGGGGCGGGCAGCTGCGCCTGCACGAGGCCATCGCCGGCCGCGCGAACGGCGGCACGGGACCGGGCTTGAGTCCGAAAGCCGCACTTGCGCTCGGCCTCAAGGTGGACGTGAACGCCCTGCCGGCGGAACTCCAGACCGACCTGCGCCGCGGCCGCGTGGACCTTGACAACCCGGCGACAACGCTCGCGCTCCTGAAGCTCAATGCCGTCGTCGGCGTCCGCGGGTTCTTCGAAGCCGACGGGCAGCGCCTGCGTTCCGTCGGCATCACCTGCGCGCTCTGCCACTCCAACGTGGACGACTCGCTCGCCACCGGTATCGGCGTGCGGCGCGACGGGTGGGCCGCGCGCGACCTCGACGTCGGTGCCATCATCGCGTTCTCGCCGAGCGTGAAGCCTTTCGTGGACCTGCTCGGCCTTGTCGATCCGACGATCGATGCAGCGACGGTGAGGAAGGTCCTGGGCAGCTGGGGACCCGGCAAGTTCGATGCCGAGCTGCTGCTGGACGGCAAGGCGTTCCGGCCGGACGGCACGTCGGCCGCCACCCTGATCCCGCCGGCCTTCGGGCTCGCTGGCGTCAACCTGCACACCTGGACCGGATGGGGCTCGGTGACGCACTGGAACGGCTTCGTCGCCAATCTCGAGATGCAGGGTCGCGGCACGTTCTACGATCCGCGCCTCAACGACGTCGCAAAGTTCCCGATCGCGGCGCGCGCCGGGTTCGGCGACGTGCGCAACGACCCCGACCTCGTGACCGGCAAGCTCGCGCCGCTGCACGTGTACCAGTTGAGCCTGCAGGCCCCGCGGCCGCCGCGGGGTTCCTTCGACGCGGCCGCCGCGGAGCGCGGCGACGAGCTGTTCGAGGGCAAGGCGGACTGCGCCCGCTGCCACGTGGAGCCGCTCTATACCGAGCCCGGCTGGAACCTGCACACGGCGGACGAAATCGGCATCGACGACTTCCAGGCCAAGCGCTCGCCCGACGAGCGCTACCGGACGTCGCCGCTCAAGGGCCTGTGGACGCACGGCAAGGGCGGCTACTTTCACGACGGGCGCTTCAAGACGCTCGGCGCGGTCGTCGACCACTACGACCGGACGTTCTCGCTGGGCCTCACGCAGGCCGAGCGCCGCGATCTCGTGGAGTACCTGAAGTCGCTCTGATCGGCAGGATCACGCGCTCGCGCGTCAGTCGGCGCGAACCTCGAGCACCCGGCCGGACCAGGCACGCGCATCCACACCGGCGATGCGCTGAAGCCTGCGGCCTTCCGGCGTCAGGAACGTCACTTCGACCGTGAGGTTCGTCGCATCGCCCAGGCCGAAATGGACGGGCACTTCGCCTTGCGAGCCATAGCCGTCGCCGGTCGGCACGAGCCGGCATCCCAGCAGTGTCCCATCCGCGCGATACAGGCGGACCTCCGCTCCAGCGCGCGTCGCATGCCCCGCGCGGTCCAGGATCCGCAGCTGCAGCGAGCGCGCGGCTTGCGCCGCGGGGGCGTCGTTCCGGAACAGCCGATGGCGGCTGGTATCCTGGAACGACTCGGTCAATGACAGGTCGAGGTCGCCGTCGCGATCGAAGTCCGCCCACTGCACGCCGTGGTCCGACGCATGCAGTGCACTGTCCGGCGCCAG
>DATEEF010000014.1:0-9447 GCA_035281265.1 Steroidobacteraceae bacterium | reverse complement strand
GGGCGCTTCGCGCCGCGGGGCCGGGGCCGGCTCGGGCGGGGGCGTCGCCGCGCGCTCTTCCGGAACCGGCGCCCTGGCGGTCGCGCTTTCCGGCACGTTCGCGCCCGGCGCGAGCACGGTGGCGGGTTCGGGATCGGTCACCGTGGGCGCGGATTCGAGCGGCGCCCCGGCGCCGGTGGGCGGCGCGGGCGAGCGCGTCGAGGGCGCCTGCTCCGCGGCGATGCGCGTATCGACCTCTGCCATGAGGTCGCTCGAGAACGTGCGGATCGAATCCTGGTAATACCAGGCCGCGTAGCCGAGCCCGAGCACGAGCAGGAGGACGACGAGCTTGCCGAAGGTGCCGCGGCGTTCGGGTGCGCTGCGGGACGTGCGCTCGGCAAACATGGGTCGCGGCAACGCCGGCGGCGGCTCGGGGGCGGTGTAGGTCGGCGGTGGAATCGGCTCGTCGGCCACCGGGACGGTCGGCGCCGCCACCACGGACTTCAGCTTGGCGCTCGTACGGACGCCCAGCTCGTCGAGGAACTGCTGGACACTCGGGGTGCGGTCGTCGCGATGCACGGCGAGCGCGCCCGAGAGTGCGCGCCACTGGCGGTCGGTCACGTTGTCCAGCCGCTCGGGCTCCAGCCCGGAGCGGTAGGCCTCCTGGGCGGTGTTGCCGTTGTAGGGGTGGCGGCCGGAGAGCATCTCGTAGGCGAGGCAGGCGAGGCCGAAGACGTCGTCACGCTTGTCCGGCGCGCGCGCCGGCACGCCAAGCGCGTCGTTCGGGTTCACGACCCATCCGTTCGGCACGATGTCGAGGACCTTCACCTCGTAGCCGAAGGTCACCAGCACGCTCTCCGGTCGCAGGTTCCCGTGGACCATGCCCTTGGCGTGCAGGTACTGGAGTGCATCGCCCACGGCCCGCAGCACGGCCGTCGTCTCGGCCGACGGGAGCGAGCCCGCATCGCTCAGGACGAAGCGCAGCGACGCGCTTTCGAGCAGCTCGTTGACGAGGTAGAAGCGGTTCCTGTCCTGTCCGTAATCGAGGAGCCGGACGAGGTTCGGGTGCGTGATCGACTTGAGGGCTTCGGCGCCGCGCTCGAAGTCGTCCGCGAAGCCGGGTCGCGAGGCGATCCGGTCGTCGATCAGCTGGATCGCGACGAAGTGCTGGCTGCCCGAGATCCTCGAGAGCTCATCCTGGGCCTCGTAGATCGGGCCGAGCCGGCCGCCGCCCACTTGGGCGCGCAGGCGATAGTCGGATATGCGGTCCGGCGGCGCATCGTCGTCGAAAGTCGGCGCCTGGCGCTTCGGGGGATCCGCCGGCATCTCGTCCGCCGGGATGGGCTTGCCCTGGTGCATGCGCCAGGACAGGGGTTGGGTCTGGGTCGGATCGAACATTTTTTTATCGTCGCGCAAGTTGCCACTTGGACAGCGTCACTGCCCCTAGTTTCATGCTGTCATTCTGCGCCCGAATGGGCCAATACGGGCGTCTGCAAACGGCGACCTTTCGCTTGTCGGTGTCCGGCTGACAAGCCATTGATTATCAAATCCAGGTAGCCGTCGATCTTGACGAAGAGGCCCGCCGGCCGCCACCCGGCGCGCTATCTCTCCGCCAGGCCCTATTAACGCCACGAATGGGCATCCGGCACACTGCGTGGCGGTACCCGAAATGTCGGCCGGGCACTCTAGTCCAGAAGGGCCCCTGCGGCGCCCCCGCCCATGAGCGAGCAGAAGAAAGGTTTCGTCGAAAGGTTGTTCGCGGAGCACCACCGTGCCCTGCAGGCCTTCTTTTACCGCAGAATCAAGGGCAAGTCGGCCGCCCCGGACCTGGTCCAGGAAGTCTACGCTCGGATGCTCCGGGTCAGCGATTTCGACGCTATACGTAACCCGGAGGTTTACCTCTACACGGTAGCCAGCAACCTCGTCAAAGAACACGCCGTGCTGGAACGGAGGCAGGCCGCCGGCATCGGCGCTGACGACGCCTCGATCCAGGAGTTGCTGGGCGAGCTGCCGACTGCCGAGCGCGATCTGGACACGGATCGTCGCGTCAGGAGGCTGCGCAGCGTGTTGCTGCAGTTGACTCCCAAATGTCGGGCTGCCGTGGCCCTGCGTTACAAGCACGAGCTTTCGTATGAGGAAATCGGCGAGCGCCTCGGCGTTTCGTCGAACATGGTGAAGAAGTACCTGGTACAGGCGCTGGCGCATTGCCGGTGCCGAATGTCCAGCATGGAGTGAGCAGATGACGCCAGCCAAGGACCAGGTGCGGATTGCGGCTGCGGGGCAAGCGGCCGAATGGTTCATCGCCAATCAGGACCAGGCGCCCGACCACAACCAGCGTGCGGCATTCGTGGCGTGGCTCAAGTCCTCGCCGATTCACATCGAGGAGTACCTCGGCATTGCGCTGGTCTCGCGAGACCTGCCGGCCGCCGTCGACGACCTCGGCGAATCACTCGAGTCATTGCTGGAAAGGGCGCGCACCGACGCGGCGGAGCGCGTGGTGCCGATGCACACGCCGAGGGTGCCCGGATCCTTGAGGTGGAACCCGGCGCCACAACGGCGATGGGCCCTCGGCGCCGTAGCCGTCGTGGCGGCCGCGTCGGTCGCGTGGTGGCTGAGCGCGGACCATTCCGGCGCGGCAACACAGAGCTTCGGCACGGGGCACGGCGAGCAGGCAGTGCAGCGTCTGGCCGACGGCTCGGTGATGCACCTGAACACGGATACCGCTCTCGACGTGAGGCTCGGCACAAACCGCCGTGACATACGCATGAAGACCGGCGAGGCGTTCTTCACGGTCGCGCACGGGGACGCCCGCGAATTTCGCGTCAGGGCGGGCGAAGCGGAAATCCTGGCGCTCGGCACGCAGTTCGACGTGCGTCTGAAACCCCGCACGATCCTGGTCACGGTGGTGGAAGGGCAGGTCGAGGTACGGGCTTCCTCCCGGCCCGGGACCAGGGCACCCGGGACGATGCGCGTCGCTGCAGGCTACCAGCTGCAAATTGACGATGGCATCCTCGCGGCGCAGAGTGAGCGCGTCGACACGGCAGCGGCGGTTGCATGGCGGCAACGCAAGATAGATTTCGACAGCCGCCCGCTGGGTGAAGTCGCCGACGAGTTCAACCGCTATGGCGTGGTTCAGTTCGTCATCGAGGATGCCGGCCTGCGCGCACTCCGCGTCAGCGGCGTCTTCGACGCTTACGATTCCGAGTCATTTGCCGCGTTTCTCGAGAGCCTCGACGGAGTGCGTATAGAACGCACGGCGAGCGAGATTCGCGTAGTCAGGCAGGAAGCCCGGGAGCCAGGGGAGCCTCCACCGAACTGAGTCCGCCTGCGGGCGGTTTCCGGGATGGCAGCGAAGCGCATATCGCTGATGCTCTGCGCAGCCTGGATACTGGTCGACGCGCCGGCCGCGACCGCGCAGCCCCCGTCGCCAGCCAGTGCCGCGGCGCAGCCGCTCGCAGAAGCCCTGTCCGACTTCGCCGCGCGGACGGGCCTCCAGGTCGTGTATGTCTCGGAAACAGTCGCGTCCGTCAGGGCGAACGCGGTGCCGCCCGGCCTTGCACCGGAAGACACGCTGGAACGCATGCTGCGCGGCACCGGACTCAAATTCGAATACCTGAACGCGCGCACGGTGCGCATCGTCGTCGACAGGAATCGCAAGGCTGCAGCAACGGGGGACGCGGCGTCCGCCGGGACACAAACACGTTCGGGACACGGCCCCGGCGACTCTTCGGGCCTGGAAGAGGTCGTCGTCACCGCAACGCACCAGGCCAGATGGGCCAGCGACGTTCCCATCAGCCTGACGGTGTGGTCGCAGGATGAGATGCGGATCTCAGGCGTGAAGGGCGTCCTCGAGATCAGCGCTTTCACGCCGGGCCTGTCGTTCGACTGGCGCTCCAACCTCGGCGCCGGAGTCTACACGGCGCTCGACATGCGCGGCATCACCGGTACGCATGGCGTGTCGACCGGCGTCTTCATCGACGACACGACATTGCCGTCGGCCACGAACGACAGTTATCAGCGCGCCTTCCCGGCCACCTTCGACCTTGAGCGAGTCGAGGTCCTGCGCGGCGCGCAGGGAATGCTTTTGGGCCAGAGAACACTCGGCGGCGCGATACGGTTCATCACGAGTCCTCCCAGCCTGTCGGAGTTTTCGGGCAACGCGACCGCGGAAATGGCGACGACGAAGGATGGCGCGATGAGCTACGAAGCCGGCGTCGCGGCCGGAGGCCCCGTCGTCGACGGCGTGCTCGGGATCCGTGTCAGCGGCTGGTATCGGTCGGACGGAGGATTCGTGGATCGGCTGGACCCTGTCACGTCCGAACCCATCGAGGTCGACGCGAACGACGTCACGAGCAAAAGCGGCCGGATCGGCATGACTTGGATGCCGACCGACGCAACTCGAATGACGACCACGTTGACCTATGACTCCAACCGAGCAAACGACCAGGCTTCGTTCTCCATTCAGCGATCGGATCCGGAGCACGGAATATTCCGGCACTTGAATTCCATCCAGCAGCCCCGCGAGGATCGTTTCTACCTCGCGTCATTCAAGTTACAGCACGGATCCGACGAAGTCGATCTCGTCGCGGTCAGCTCCTACATCGATCGCGATAATTACTCGATCCACGATCTGGGCTGCTGCGGAGCCACCATTTTCGATTTCGTCGTGGACGGCAATCAGCAGACGCTTCAACAGGAGTTGCGGCTGGCGTCGGCGGATGCGGATGCCAGGTTCACCTGGGTCGCGGGCGCGCATCTCTCACGCACCAAGTCGGCGAATCGACTCGGCTTCTCGGACGTCCCCCTCGAGGAACGGGAAGGAACCCGATTCGAACAGTCACAGGTCGAGGGGTATTTGGAACTGTCCGGCAAACTCGTATCCCACCTGGAAGCCAGCGCGGGAGCGCGGCTTGCGCATTCGAGCTACGAGTACGTCAGCCTTCCGACGCCGGTCTTCGCTGGCGGAGACCATGAGACGCTGCTCATCCCGCGCTTCAACTTGTCGTATCACGGCGAATCCGGAAGCCTGTTCTATCTGACGGCCGCGAGGGGGTACGGTGCCGGAAGCGTAGTGGGGGTCATCCCTGGCTGCGAGCCGCTGGAGCTACTGGCGGACACGCTCTGGAATTACGAGCTCGGTTCAAAGGCCGACATTCTCGACGGGCGCGCGCACGTGGAGGTCAGCGTCTTCGATGCGCGGTGGGGCAACCGACAGCGAGAACCCGTCGCGTTTGCATGCCTCACCTCGTGGCAGAAAGGGCAGGCGGAAAGCAGCGGGTTCGAGCTGAGTGGGCAAGCCTTGGTCGGCGAGCGGACCACGATCGGCCTTGCCATGTCGTACATCGATGCGCGATATACGCAATCTGTCGAAGCCGACGGCGTGGTGATTGTCCATGCCGGCGATGCCGTCCACAACGGGCGGCTGCCCTGGAGCGTGTCGGCATTCTTCGATCACGAATTTCCGGTCTTCGGCACGATGGCCACTCTGCACCTCGAAGACCACTACCACGGCGGCGACGCGCGAAACCGCCTGGAAGAGAATCCAGATTCGCCGTTCTACCAAGCTTTCGGAAATGCCGATTCGACGACGCACATTCTCAACGTGCGCGTGAACATGAAGGTCGGACCTGCCGACGTCGGCGTGTTCGTGAACAATGCGCTCAACTCGAGCCCGGTCCTGAACAAGTTCCCTATATTCGATACGGGGTATACATTGACGCCACGGACGGTCGGTGTTTCCGCGAACTGGCAATTCTGAGTCGTAGCCGCGGCACGCGCGGGCTCTGGTTGAACTCAATTGCCGCCTCTTTGGCCTACCCCGACCTGTACGACGCTCGGCGCAGCCTCCGGCCGCCCTTCAGGGAAGAACCCGGAATTGACTACGAAGACGCTCTTGTGATCCAGCGGGCCCCGCCCGAAGGCGAGGCTTGTCGGGAGATCGAAGCTGGAATGATCGGCGGTCGATGCCGTGATCTTGCCGGTTTTCGGCTCCACCATGACCAATGGAGACGTTCCAAGGGCCGCCGACACGACGATCGCGGCATAGAGGGTGCCGTGCGCATCCGCGGCGAGACCGTCGATCCCCAGGAGCTCGAAACCGGCCGCGGCGATCTCGGGTCGCGACGGCCTTCCGTCCGGCCGGATCCGGATCCTCGCGATAAGCGCTCGATCAAGGTTCGCGACGTACAGGTTGTCCGGCGGCACGAACGCGATCCCGTTTGCTCCGATCGCGGGATCCGGTGCCAGCAACGGATCGCGGACCCAGAGTCGACCGCGCCCATTCGGCGGAAAGCGCCAGATGGCGCCATCGATGCTGTCGGTCACGTACAGGTTGCCGCGGGTGTCGAACGCAAGCGCATTCGCGAGCAACATTCGCTTCGAGCCCGCGAGGCGCCTGGCGCTTCCGTCGCGCCGAATCCGCCACACTCCTTGTGTCGCCGGATTGAAGCTCGGTAATGCCGCATACAGATCATCGTGTGCGTCAAGAGCGAGCCCCGTGATGCCGGCAGGAAAGATATCCGCGACTGCCGGGTCCAACGTGGCGAAGACACTCATCGAGCCATCAGGCGCCCTCTCGAGGATCTCGCAGACGCGCACGTCATTTTCCAGGCGGCGGTTGCTGATGAAGATGTGACCACGGCGATCGACGGCGATGCCTTCCGCCGTGTCTATGAGCGGCCTTAGCGACAGCACCTCAGCCACTTGGCCGGGCGCGAGATGCCGCTCGCCTGCACCCGCCGGCGCGGCAAAGTTGGCGGCGAGAAAAGACATGGCTAATGCGGGCACGACCGGCTTGCTGCGCATGGAAACCCCCTGACGTTCGTATCGGTGACTCGAGATCACCGCTTCAATGAGCATGTAGAGGCCACCGACTTCGAATCGGGTACCACAGGATCCGGTACCCGCACGGAGCCCCCCGCACTCTTAATCACTATCGCGGCGCTTCAATGAGGCGCGCTGCGCCACCGCCGGGAAAGGCCACACGGGGAGTGGAGTGCCATGGGAAGCCGGAAATCGGCAGCCGCCGCGCTCGTAGTCGGCGCGATCATGCCACTCGCCGCGGTCGGCGATCTGGATCCCGGTTTCGGCGATCATGGCCTGGTCCGGCTGCCAATCGGGATCTTCGGCGCGGCCGCCTTCGACGGCATACAGCAGCCGGACGACAAACTGGTCCTGGCCGGTCTTGCTAATCACGACTTCGCCGTCGCGAGGCTGATGCCAAACGGCGAAACGGACCCGACATTCAGTATCGACGGGGTTGCAACAGCAGACTTCTCCGGCTCTTACGACATCGCCAATGCGGTGGTGTCGCGACCGGACGGAAGGATTGTGATTGCCGGCACGGCCGGGAAAGCCGACGGCACGAGCGACATTGCCGCGGCCCGATTCAAGGCCAACGGCGCCATCGATGCGGAGTTCGGCGATGCCGGGAAAGTGACCGTCGACTTGGATGGAAGGGCGGACTTCGCGCAGTCGATGATCGCGGAAGCGGACGGTGACCTGGTCATCGCGGGCGGAACGAGGGACAGCGCGGGCTCGACGAAGGCCGTCCTGGTCCGCTTGAATGATGACGGAAACCTCGACTTGAATTTCGGGACGGATGGCGTCGTCTTGCTCGAGTTTCCCGGTGTCAGTGCCGCGTGGATCAACGACATCGAGCTGCAGGCGGATGGAAAGCTCCTGATCGCCGGGTTGGCGCAGGGCACGAGCGGTTCCGACATCCTGGTCGCTCGCGTCAACGCAGAGGGCGATCTCGATCCCGGCTTCTCCGGGGACGGCGTACTGCTCGTGGACGTTGAAGGCGCCAATGACGAAGGCTACTCCGTCGCGATCAAGCCCGACTCCAGGATCTTGGTCGCCGGATATGCGCGGCGTCCCGCGGCTGACCTGACGGACGGGACGCTGGTGCGGGTGAATGGAGACGGCAGCCTCGACGCCGGATTCGGCGCAGGCGGCATCGCGAGCGCGGCCTTGGGCGGAGACTCGAGCCTGATGTCGCTGGCGCTGGACCCGGACGGCAGGATCGTGGCCACCGGATGGCTTGCAACAACCGACGTCGGCCCAGACACGATCGTGGCGCGCTTCAACGTCGACGGAACGCTTGATGAAACGTTTGGAAATGAAGGGATCGAGATCGTCGACTATGGTGACACTGCTGACGCGCACATCTCGGAGGGGGACGCCATCATTCGCCAGTCCGATGGCCGCTATGTCGCCGTCGGCACGAATTCCATCGGCGTCTTCTCGGCTGCTCGCCTGGACAATAGCGGCGAAATTCCGGGCAGGCTCGGACTGACGCGGACGTACACGACCGTCGCGGAGAGGGAAGCGACGGTCCGCTACACCGTCCGTCGCACCGGTGGTCGATCCGGCGCCGTCAGCGTCGACTACGCGACAACCGCCGGTGAAGCCTTGGCGGGGTCCGATTTCGAAGCCGCGAGCGGCACGCTGAGCTGGGCCGACGGGGACTCCGGCGATCGCACGATATCCATCGGCATCGTGAACGACACCGAAGCCGAACAGGACAAAACGTTTTCGTTGACCCTTTCAGCTCCCACCGGCGGGGCGCGGCTCGCAGCCTCGGAAGCGACGGTGACGATCACGAGCGATGATGGACCTGGCCAGATCCGGTTCCAGTATCCGCTCGACCCGTTCTGGATCGGAGAGGGCGCCGGCCGGGTCCACATACCCGTCGTGCGCACGGGAGGGTCGCAGGGCGGGGTCGCCGTGAGTTACCGGGCGGGCACCGGGTCGGCCACAGAAGGAGAGGACTTCGCGCCGCTGGAAGGCGAGCTTCATTGGGCCGACGGAGAGACCGGAGCCAGGTACGTGCCGATTGACGTCATTCAGGACTCGCTGGCGGAAGATCAGGAGTCGTTCGTGGCTTGCCTGAGCGATCCGACGGGTGGAGCGACCATCTCGGAGCCGTTCGGCAGATGGCAGATCGTTACGATCCTGGACGATGACGGTCCCAATGGCGGAGGCGGCGGCACTGTCAGCTGCGGCAGCTCCGGGGGCGATAGCGGAGGTGGCGGCAGCGGCGGTGGAGGCGGCAACGGGGGAGGCGGTGCCAGCGAAGGCGGGGGCGGGGGCGTTGGCGGTTTCGTCCTTGCGGGCTTGGCATTGCTCGCGTTTCGGCGGCGCGCTCCAGCCGTTCAATCCAGGTAACGCTCGATCCGGCGGAAGAGGTCGACCCGGTCAACCAGGTCCGTTAGCCAGTCCAGGCGATCGGTCTCGAGCCGAAGCGCCGGCGACAGGTCATAGCGTTTGAACCAGTCCTCGTACAGGCGGTTGAGCCGCGTGAGGTAGGGCACCGGGATGTCCTGTTCCATGGCCCGGCCCCGCAGCTGGATGCGCTTGCGGAGCGTCCGCACCGGGCAGGAGAGCTGGATCATGAGGTCGGGCGGGCGGAGCGCCTTCGAGATCGACCGATAGAGTGCCGAATAGGTCTTGTAATCGCGACCGTCG
>DATEEF010000013.1:0-45066 GCA_035281265.1 Steroidobacteraceae bacterium | reverse complement strand
CGAGCTGCATCGCCTCGCGCGGGACGGCGCATCCCGCGACAGCCTCGCGCCGCGACCGAAGGCTTGGTCGAGACTTCTGCGCGAGTCCGGCGTCGACGATGCGCACCTGCCCGAGGCCCTCGCGCGGACGCAGGCCGCGATCGACGCGTTCCGCCGCAGCGCGCTGGCCGCGAAACTCCTGGATCCCGCCGCACAGGATGCGGCGAGCGAACTCGCGGTGACCGCGCGGCTCGACGGCGCCGTGCATGGCCTTCGCATCGACCGCAGCTTCGTCGACGAGGCGGGCGTACGCTGGATCGTCGACTGGAAGACGAGCACCCACCAGGGCGGTGATGTCGAGGCTTTCCTCGATGCGGAGCTCGAGCGCTACCGGGGCCAGCTCGAACGATACGCGCGCGCGATGCAACAGCTCGAGCCGGGTCGTGAACTGAAGGTCGGGATCTTTTTCCCGCTGCTCGACGCCTGGCGCGGCCTGTAGGGAAGCTCTGCACAGGTGGCGTGGGCGCGGCCGCGACGGATTTGCGATCCGGCAAGGAACGAGGAGCGATGTGTATCGCGATACATGAGCGACGAGTGACGCTGCCCGATCGCAAATCCGCCCGGCCCCGGAGGGTTGCGCGCGCGCTCCACGCCACCTGTGCAGAGCTTCCCTACAGGCTGCCCTCGATGGTGAAGGGGCGGCGACCCTGGCTGTCGGGCGAGCCGAGGAAGCTCAGCGTGTCGAAGATAGCAGGGCCCGCGCCCGGCCCGGGCGCGGCCTCGCCGGTCAGCAGGTAACGCCCGTCCTGCCCCATCTCGATCGAACCGCGCACGCGCAGCGGTCCGCCGAGGTCGCGCAGGCGTCCATTCAGCGCTTCGCTCCCGACCGTGCCTTCGCCGACCGTCAGCTCGAAGTCGCCGAGGACCTGCCCGCCCGCGCCCGGCGCGCGGAGGTTTCGCAGGAACATCGTGCCGGCGGCGGAGGCGGGCCGTCGGCCGACGAACCGCACCGCGTCGAGATCGACCTCGAGGTCCCCTGTCCACCCGCGCGGCGTCGCGATGCCCTCGAACGCCGCGATCGGCACGCGCCCGCGCAGGTTCTCGCCGACGACTTCCGGTCCGAAGTCGCCGGACAGCTCTCCGGTAATTTCACCGCCCGGCGGCGCGAGGCTCACCGCACAGGACCACTCGAGGACCAGCAGCGACCAGGGCCGACAGGACCACTGCAAGCCGCCGAGGGAGCGACCGTTCACGGCCAGCGAGCGCGCCCGGCCCGACCACACGGTGCCGCCGACGCCGCCCACTTCGATGCCGGCGGGCAGGCGACGCGTGAGCTGGTTCGCGGGCAGCATCGCGACGAGGCAGACGAGGAAGGCGGCCACGCCCGCCGCGACGAGTGCACCGCGCTTCACGGGGATTCAGCGGCCGCGGATGACGAGCGTCGCGTCCACGAGGCCGGGCTCGCCCGTCGCGGAAACGCTCGCGGTCTCGGCCTCGACGCCGCGCTCCTTCTGCAGGCGGGCGAGGAGCAGGACGAGGGCATCGAACGACGCACCGGTGAACCGGGCGCGCAGCGCGCCATTGGCCGCGGGCTCGACGGCCGCGAGCTTGTCCGCGAGCCCGCCCTCGCGCGCCATGCGATCGATCGCGATCGTCAGCGGCTCATCCGCCTGGACGGCTGGCATGGCTTGGAGCCGCGGCGTGACGGACTCGATGAAGGCGAGGTCCTCGCGGCGGCGCTCGACGCGCGCCTCGGCGCGAGCGACCGATGCGCCGAGCTGCCAGGCGACCAGGACGACCACGAGCACGCCGAGGGCGGCGCCGCCCCAGAGGGCGAGGCGCTGGTCCCGCTCGGGCAGGCCGGCATACCAGGCCTGGATATTCACGAGGCGCCCCCCGCGGCGACGAGCACGCGTGCCTCGATGCCTTTCTCACTGCTGGTCGTCGAGGCGACGTCGGCCTTGAGGCCGCGCGCATTGACGCCTTGCGCGAAGCGCGCGATGGCATCGGTATCCGGCGCCACGATGTGCAGCTCGAGCTTGCGCTCGCGCCAGCCGAGGGATTCCAGCTTCGGCCCGGGCGAGCCCGCGAGCGCGCCGCCCACGGCGGCCAGTTGCGAAAGGAGTCCTGAAGGATCGCCGCTGCCGGCGCCCTGGAGCCGCTGTTCGACCTGGGCCCTCGCGTCCTCGATGCGCTCCGCGCCCGGCAATGCGATGCGCGCCGCCTGTTCGATCGCCGCGTCCAGGCGTTGCTCCTCACCGTACAGCCGGACGAGGTCGTAGCCGCGCACGCCCAGGTGCAGCGCGAGCGCCGCGACCGCGAGCATCGCCGCGACGCGCCAGCGCTGCCATTCGGCGCGCCAGCCGGTGCGCCGCGCGAACTCACCCTGCATCAGGGAAAGCGTGCCGGGCTGCACGGCGGCCGACGCGAGGAGGGGCAGGGCGCCGTCGGGCAGGATCTGCAGGTCGAGGCTGCCGGTCACTTCGCGCAGCGCCTCGATCATCTCGCGCGAGTGCTGCCAGTCGTGCTGCGAGACGTAGAGCTGGACGTGGCGGTCGTCGCCCTCGAGGCCGGCGAGCGTGAACGACTCGGTGATCGGCTCGGCGTCGAGCGCGACGGGCAGCGACCCGGGCACGCGCACGAGCAGGAGCCCGGAGTCGATCACCGCGACGATCTTCCCGGGATTGTCCGGGAGGCACAGCGTGTCGGGCACGATGGCCTGCGCGTCGATGCCGGCGGATGCGAGGACGTCGATCCAGCTGCGCAGCTCCTCGCGCCGCATGGCGGCGACCAGCGTGCTGCCATCCTCGGTCGTCGCGCCGATCGCGAAGTGGAAGTTCTCCACTTCCCCGGCGAGCGACTCTTCCATGGCGTAGGGAACGACCTGCGCGAGCTTGCTGCCTGCGCGTACGGGCAGCTCCGGACGGGCCAGCGTCACGCTCGAGCCGGGCGCGATCACGACGACCTGGCGCTCGTTCGCGATGGCCGCGGCATCGGCGAGGTTGCCGGTCGCCACCGGGCCGAGGCGACCACCGTCGGCGCCGGTGATGACCCAGCAGTACGGGTTGGCGATCCGCAGGACGAGGAACTGGTTCATTCGCTACTCGGTGCCCGTCGAGCGCAGCACCGTCCGGATGGCGGTGTCGCTTCCGTTGCGATTGATCAGACTGTACAGCGTGAATTCCGAGGTGCCAATACGGACGGCTGTCAGGGCGCGGAACCAGTTGGTACTTTCGGAAAAATCCTGCTCCACGCTGGCCCAATCGTTGCCCAACACGTTCGCGAGAACGTCCCTGTCCGGATAACAGCCTTCACGCCGGTTCGACGCCAGCAGCTCCTCGTTGTTGAAGTCCGTGCTGCTCCCGACGAAGGCCGTCAGCACAGGCGCCTTGGCCGTACAGGCGTTGAGCGGCGTGCCCGGCGGGAGGGCCGCGACGTACGGGCGGATGCGCTCGAATTCCTCGCGCGTCATGCCGGGCAGGGCCATCATCTCGGTCGTCGTCACGACCAGCCCGTTTGCGGTGCGATACGGCGGGCTCTGCCCCAGGTAGGTGCCGTCCTCGGCGCCGTCGCCCTCCGGCATCGTGTTGCCGTCGATCCAGTCGGCCATCAGGCTCGCCCAGCGGGGCTGGGCGCCGACGAGGACCAGCAGCTGCGCAAAGCGCGCGACGTTGGCTTCGTCGGGCTTGTCGTCTTCGTCGACGAGGTTGTTGAGGTTGAAGCGACCCTGCATGTCCTCGAGCACCCCGCGCACTTCGCCGCCGTCGATGGGCAGGGGCGGCAGCGGCTGCGCCCAGGCTTCCGCGAGGTGATCGACCTTCGTCGGGCCCGACGCGTTGCGCCAGTCCTCCTTCAGCGCCTCGATCGCCCAGGCCTCGGCGCCGAGCGCCACGTGCCAGCCCTGGTCGAGCGCGACGAGGCCGGCCGTCCGGCGCAGGTCGAGCGCAGCACGCGTGCCGATTCGCACGGCAAGGATGGTCGCGATCGCGACGACCACGATCGCCGTGATGAGGGCGACGCCGCGCTGCCTCATCCCGGCACCTCCACGAGGCGCCGGATCTCGCCGTAGTCCGCGAGCACCAGCGTGATCTCGACCGCGAGCGGCCGCTCGTAGAAATCACCCTGGCGGGTGTTGCCGACCTGCGGCCATTCCGCGATCCACTCGCGGCCGCTGGTGAGGTAGCGCATCTCGACGCGCTCGACGCCGTCGAGCAGCTCGCGCTTCACGAGCGGCGTCGCCAGCGTCGGGTCCATCACGTTCCAGTGCTCGCGGAAGAGCTTGCCGTCCTCCAGCCGGTACACGACCCGTTGCCCGGTGCCGCGCGGCAGGCCTGCGCCGTTGGACCAGCCGGCGCGCGATAGCTCGACCAGGGCGACCCCGCTGGTATCGCGCTGGATCACGCCCCGGAAGCCGTCGCCGATGGGTTCGCGCACCTTGCGCAGCGTGACGGTCCGGAAGTCGGCCGTCATGAGCTGCACCGCGCGCTGCACGTCGCGCAGGCGATCGAGATGGCCCTCGGCATTGACGACGGCGACGCGGGCCTCGGCGATGCCGCGGTAGGCGATCATGCCCATGACGGCGAGGATCACGGTCGCGACGAGGATCTCGATGAGCGTGAAGCCGTGCTGGCGGGGACGCGCGGTCATTCCGTGCCTTCCTCCGCCGGCTCCTGGTTACCGTTGTCCTCGTCCTCGTCGAATTCCTCATCCCCGTCGCCGCCGTCCCCGGATCCCTCGCGTGCCAGGTTCCAGTCGGAGGCGGCCGGCGGTGCCGCGGTCGCCGTCGCGCCGACGAAGCCCGAGAGGGTGACGATCGAGCTGTTCTCCGGGTCCTCGTCGCGCCGCACGCTCACGTCGACCCGGCGCAGCCCCTGCACCTGGGTCTGCGATACCTTCGTCAGCCAGTGCCATTGCCGGCCCGCGAACTCGACCTCGCCGGCGGTTTCGTCGACCGAGGGCATGTCTCCGGAGGTGCGTACCTCCGTGAGGCGGTTGTCCGCAATCCACTCGGCGAAGCTGCGGTCGCGCAGCTCGTCCACGTTGTGCACGGTGTCGCCGATGGTCTTGAAGACGGCGAGCATGCCGATGCCGAGGATCGCCATCGCGACCACGACCTCGATCAGCGTGAAGCCGCGGGCCTCAGTCTTCCTCATCGCCGCGCTCGATCTCGATGCTGCCGTCGAAGGCTCCGACCAGCGTGATGTGGGCGCCGCCGCGGCGTGACAGCGTGAGGCGGTAAGGTGTCATCTCGCCGCTGCCCCAGGCGACGAGCTGCGGCAGCCTCGCGTCCTCGCTCGGCTCGTGTCGCAGCAGCACGGCCCGCCCCTCGAGCACGAGCTCGAAAGTGAGCTCGGCGGGCAACTCGCGCGCCGCGAGGGCGGAGTCGCCTTCGACCGCCTTCCAGCGCTGCTCGAAGGCATCGAAGCGCAGGAACTCGTAGCGGGCGGTCTCGAGCAGGATCCCGTAGTCGCGTCCCTCGAGCTGGGCCTGCTCCTGCAGGAGCTCGATGCCGTCCGTGAGGCGGCGCGACTCGTCCTCGATCTCGCGGTCCTCGCCGAGGATGCCGACCGACAACGTGGCGAGCATCGCGAGGATGCCGATGATGACGAGGACGACGAGTATCTCGATCAGCGTCATGCCGCGCATCGCGCGGCAGCGAGAGGCGATGTGCATCGCCTGGAGACCTCAGGCCTTCACTGGAGGTTCCAGCTGCAGATGTCGGCGTCCGTCTCCTCGCCGCCCGGCTCGCCGTCGGCACCCATCGAGCACAGGTCGTAGGCGCCGCCCTTGGTGCCGGGCTGCAGGTAGCGGTATTCGGCACCCCAGGGGTCCTTGGGCACGGTGGTCGCCTTCAGGTAGCCGCCCGCGCGCCAATTCGGTGGCGCGGGATCCGGCTTTTCGACCAACGCCCTGAGGCCCTGGTCGGTTGATGGGTAGCGGAAATTGTCCATCTGATAGAAGTCGAGCGCCGTTTCGAGCGTGCGGATGTCCTGCTTGGCCGCCGTGACGCGGGCCTCGTCCACCCGGCCCATGATCTGCGGGGCGATCAGCGCCGTCATGATCGCGATGATCACGAGCACGACCATGATCTCGATCAGCGTGAAACCGGATTCCCGACGTGAAATCAGCATGCGGCGCCTCTCCTCGACGGACCCGGATGATATCAGAGCGGTTCCCGGCGCCCGGCTGCATCCGCCCCGGGGTGTGACCTCCCGCTCAACCTATAATCGCGTCTTCCTGGACAGGAGGCGTCCTTGAAGCTGGCGATGATGTTTCCCGGGCAGGGCTCACAGTCGGTGGGCATGCTGGCCTCGCTCGCGGCGGCCGAACCTGCGGTCGGTGAGACGTTCGCCGAGGCTTCGGCCGTGCTGGGCTACGACCTGTGGGCGCTGTGCCAGCACGGTCCCGAAGAGCGTCTGACCGAGACCGAGCGCACCCAGCCGGCCATGCTGGCCGCGGGCATCGGCGTCTGGCGTGCCTGGGGCCGCAAGGGCGGTCCGCGGCCCGAGCTGCTCGCGGGTCACAGCCTCGGTGAATACACCGCGCTCGTGGCTGCGGAAGCGCTCGAGTTCAAGGCGGCCATCGCCCTCGTGAAATTCCGCGGCGAGGCGATGCAGCGTGCCGTCCCCGCGGGGACGGGCGCTATGGCGGCCATCCTCGGGCTCGAGGATTCGGTCATCGAAGCCGCCTGCGCGGAAGCGGCGCAGGGGGAAGTCGTCCAGCCGGTGAACTACAACGCACCGGGCCAGCTCGTCATCGCGGGACAGGCGACCGCCGTCGCGCGCGCCATCGAGGCCTGCAAGGCGCGGGGCGCAAAGCGCGCCGTCGCCTTGCCGGTGTCGGTACCCTCCCACAGCGCGCTGATGAAGCCCGCCGCGGAGGCGCTGCGCGAGCGATTGCGCGACGTCGACATCAGGCGGCCGTCGGTCCCCGTGCTCGCCTTCGATGCGGGCCTCTACGGCGACCTGGAATCCATCCGCGACGGCCTGTACCGGCAGTTGTTCAATCCGGTGCGATGGTCCGCTATCGTCGCCGCGATGACGGCCAAGGGCATTGGCCGCATGATCGAATGCGGGCCCGGCAAGGTGCTGACGGGCCTCGCGCGGCGCGCGCCGGGCGGCCGCGCTCTCGACCTGCACGCCGTCGAAACACCGGAGTCGCTCGCAGCCGCGCTTGCAGCGGCGAGGGGAGAAGCCACGCAATGACGTCGAAATCCCTACAGGGCGAAATCGCACTCATCACCGGTGCCTCACGCGGAATCGGCCATGCCATTGCGCTCGCGCTCGGCGCAGACGGTGCCACGGTCATCGGCACTGCAACCGGCAGCACCGGGGTCGCAACCATCGATGCCGCCCTGAAGGGCGCCGGCATCACCGGCCGAGGCATCGCCCTCGATGTCGCCGACGCCGCGGCGACGGATGCGGCGGTGGCCGACATCGAGGCGAAGGAAGGACCGGTGACAATCCTCGTCAACAATGCCGGCATCACGCGCGACACGCTGCTCCTGCGCATGAAGCCGGAGGATTGGGATGCGGTGATCTCCACGAACCTGGGTTCGGTATTCAGGCTCAGCAAGGCGGTGCTGCGCGGGATGATGAAGGCCCGCAAGGGGCGCATCATCAACATCGCCTCGGTCGTCGGCCTCATCGGCAATCCCGGGCAGGCCAACTACTGCGCAGCCAAGGCCGGCATCGGCGGTTTCACCCGCTCGCTCGCGCGCGAAGTCGCCTCTCGCGGCATCACCGTCAATGTCGTGGCGCCCGGCTTCATCGACACCGACATGACGAAGGGGCTGCCGGAGGGGCAGCGCACGGCACTCGCCGCCCAGATACCGCTCGGCAGACTCGGGGCTCCGTCCGATATCGCAGAGGCCGTCCGTTTTCTGGCGGGACCGGGCGCGGCCTGGATCACGGGCGAGACGCTGAACGTCAACGGCGGCATGCACATGACCTGAAAAGGCCATGCAAAACAGCATGTAAGGAAGGTTTCTGGTAGCCAGTGGGGGGTCCGTGGCATAGAATGGCGACCCCCAGCCGGCTCGGGCCGCCTTGGGCATCACTAGGTGAGGGACATCAAACCGATGAGCACAGTCGAAGAACGAGTCAAGAAGATCGTCGCCGAGCAGCTCGGGGTGAAGGACGAGGAAGTCACCAGCGACGCGTCCTTCGTGGACGATCTGGGTGCCGACTCGCTGGATACCGTCGAGCTCGTGATGGCGCTCGAAGAGGAATTCGAGACCGAGATCCCGGACGAGGATGCAGAGAAGATCACCACGGTGCAGCAGGCGATCGATTACATCGTCCAGCACCAGTCCAAGACCTGACGCCATTCCGGCGCGGGCCCCGGCCTCCCGGCCGGGGCCCGCTGCGTCACGGCGGTTCGATGCCACCCAGAGGTTGATGCCTTGAGCAAGCGACGCGTCGTCGTCACGGGTCTCGGCATGGTGTCGCCGCTCGGCAATACCGTGGCCGACAGCTGGTCGGCGGCGCTCGCGGGCCGGAGCGGGATCGGCCCGATCACGCGCTTCGACACGACCGGCTTTCCTTGCACCATCGCGGGCAGCGTGCCGGACTTCGACGTCTCGAAGTACATGCCCGCCAAGGAAGCCCGCCGCATGGACCTCTTCATGCAGTACGGCGTGGCGGCCGGCGTGCAGGCCATCGCCGACGGCGGTCTCGAGGTCACGGACGCCAACCGCGCGCGAATCGGCCTCGTGATGGGCGCCGGCATCGGCGGCCTCGCGACCATCGAAGACAATTACGGCAAGTACCTCGAAACGAAGACGCCGAAGAAGATTTCGCCGTTCTACATCCCGGCCTCGATCGTCAACATGATCTCAGGGCACCTCTCGATCATGTACGGCATCACGGGGCCCAACCTCGCGGTGATCACGGCCTGCACGACGTCGACGCATGCGCTCGGCATCGGCATGCGCACGATCCAGTACGGCGATGCCGATGTCGTCATCGCCGGCGGCTCGGAGATGGCGCAGACCCCGACCGCGGTGGGCGGCTTCTGCCAGGCGAGGGCGCTTTCGACGCGCAACGACGAGCCCACGCGGGCGAGCCGGCCCTGGGATCGTGACCGCGACGGCTTCGTGATGGGGGACGGTGCCGGGGCAATGGTCCTCGAGGAGTACGAGGCCGCGAAGAAACGCGGTGCGCGGATTTACGCCGAGATCATAGGATTCGGGATGAGTGGCGACGCCTTCCACATCACCGCGCCGCCCGACGACGGCGCCGGTGCGAGGCTTTCCATGGTGAACAGCCTGCGCGACGCCGGCATCAACGCCGACGAGGTGCAGCACGTCAATGCGCATGCGACGTCGACGCCGCTCGGCGACGTCGCCGAGACCAGGGCCATGAAGAGCGCCTTCGGCGCGCACGCCGGCAAGCTCGCGGTCAGCGGCACGAAGTCCATGACCGGGCACCTGCTGGGCGCCGCCGGAGTGGTCGAGGGGATCTTCAGCGTGCTCGCCATCCGCGACCAGGTGGTTCCGCCCACGATCAATCTCGAGAACGCCGGCGAGGGCTGCGACCTCGATTACGTGCCGCACACGGCGCGCCGGATGAAGGTCGACACGGTCGTCAGCAACTCCTTCGGCTTCGGCGGCACCAACGGCACGCTCGTCTTCCGCGCCTTGCGCTGACGAGGAAGCCGGCCCGTGCTCGCGGCGGCACCCAGCCTGATGCGGGACGTTCCGTCCGTGGCGGACGCCCCGGCGCGCATGGTGGCGCTGCACGCGGGCGACCCCGGGCGGTACCCGGTGCTGCTCGACAGTGCCGCGACGGGCGGCGCGCTCGGACGGTTCAGCATATTGCTGGCCGCGCCGGGCGAGCGACTCGTTCTCGAACGCGACGGGCAGCTTTGCGGTCCCGGCACGGGATCGCGCTTCTGCGAGCGGCTGAACCACTGGTGGCGGACCGAACGAGGCCCGGCGCCTCCGGCGCCCTGGCCCTTTGCCGGCGGGTGGTTCCTCTATCTCGGCTACGAGCTTGCCCGCGAAGTCGAGCCGACGCTGCGCCTGCCGGACTCGCCCCTGCCGATCGTCGCCTGCGCCTGGCGGATGCGGGCGGCGCTCGTCCATGACCATTCGACGGGCCTCAGTGTGATCGCGGCCGAGCGCGACGCGCTGGCCGAGGCCGAGCTGCTCGCAGGAGACTTCGCCCGAGCCGCGACCTCCGGCTCCGAAGGGGCGCCGCCCATGGACAGCCCGATTGCGGAGGACGAGCCCGCAGCCTATCTCGAAGCCTGCCGCCGCGCCCTCGGGCATATCGCCGCTGGCGACGTCTACCAGGCCAATCTCGCAAGGCGCTGGCGCGTCCCGCTCCCGCCGGATCTCGCCCCGACCACGCTCTATCAACGCCTGCGGGCTGCCAATCCCGGCGCGTTTGCGGGATCCGCGGCGATGCCGGGCTTCTGGATTCTCTCCAGCTCGCCGGAGCGCCTCGTGCGGGTGCGCGGGCGGGCGGTGGACACGCGCCCGATTGCCGGTACGCGCCCGCGCGGCCACCATGCGGATGCGGCGGCCATCGCGGAGTTGACCGGCAGCGCCAAGGAGCAGGCGGAGCACGTGATGCTCATCGACCTCGAGCGCAACGACCTCGGCCGGCTCTGCGAAGCGGGCACGGTGCGGGTGGACGAGTTCATGGTCGTCGAGAGTTATGCGCACGTGCATCACATCGTCTCGAACGTGAGCGGGCTGCTGCGCGGGGACGTCGAGCCGGGCGACGTGATCCGCGCGTTGTTCCCGGGTGGCACGATCACGGGCTGCCCAAAGGTGCGCTGCATGCAGCTGATCGGCGACCTGGAAGGCGTCGGGCGTGGCGCGTATACCGGCGCCATGGGCTATCTCGCCGCGGACGGCAGCCTCGACCTCAACATCCTGATCCGCACGATGACCGTGCAGGACGGGGAGATCGAGCTGCGGGCCGGCGCCGGCATCGTCGCGGACTCGGTGCCCGAACGCGAGCTGGAGGAGACGCGGGCGAAGGCAAGGGGTCTGCTGCGCGCGCTGGGGAGTCCGCAATGAGCCTCGTCCTCGTCAACGGCATCGCCGGCGCCGCCGTCGATCCGACCGACCGCGGGCTGCTTTACGGCGACGGCCTGTTCGAAACGATGGCCGTGCCCGGTGGAGGTCCGCGATTTCTCGACTGGCACCTCGAGCGCCTCGGTCGCGGCGCACGCGCCCTCGGTTTCCCGCCACCGGACTTCGACCTGCTGCGTGCCGAGATTGCGCGAGTCGTGGCCGCCGAGCGGGGTGTCGTGAAGCTCGTACTCACGCGCGGACCGGGCGCGCGTGGTTACCGGCCGCCGCGGGAGCCCTCGCCGACGCGGATCGTCATGCGCCTGCCGTGGCCGGTATCGCCGCCGCATGCGGCGGAGGGCGGCTTGCGGCTGGGCTGGTGCCGGACGCGCTGTTCACGGAACCCGGCGCTCGCGGGCCTCAAGACCCTCAATCGCCTGGAGCAGGTGCTGGCGCGCGGTGAATGGGATGATGGCGCCATGGACGAGGGCCTGATGCAGGACGATCGCGGGCAGGTGATTTCGGCGACGCAGGCCAACCTGCTCGTGCGCATCGGCGGAGCGTGGGTCACCCCGTTGCTCGACCAATGCGGGGTCGACGGCGTCATGCGCCGTGCTTTCCGCGCATGGTCGGCGGGCCGGGGCGCGCCCGTCGTCGAGCGGCCGCTCAGCGTGGCGGAAGTCCGCGCCGCGGAAGCGCTGATCCTCACGAACGCGCTGACCGGAGCCCGGCCGGTGGCGTCGCTCGACGGCAGGCCGCTGGTCCTCGATCCTGCCGCACGCGAGTTCAACGCCTGGCTCGATCGCCAATGAAACGCGCGTTGCAGGCGGCTGCGCTCCTCGCGCTGGTCGCGATCGCGGTGTTCCTGGCGTGGAACTACTACGACCGCCGCTGGTTGCAATCGCCCATAGAAGGGCTGGTCGCACCGGCCGTCTTCGAGGTGCCGCGCGGCGCTTCGCTGTCGGCGGTGGCACGGCGTCTCGAGGAGGAGGGATGGATGGACCGGCCCGAGAGCTGGGTCCGCCACGCCAATCGCGAGAGACTCGCGACGCGGCTCAAGGCTGGCGAGTATCGCCTAGAGCCCGGCACGTCGCCCGCGATGCTGCTCGAGCAGTTCGTGGCCGGCGACGTCATCCTGCATGCGCTGACGCTGCCCGAGGGCTGGACTTTCCGGCAGGCACTGGCTGCGATCCAGTCGCATCCGCAGGTTAAGGTGGAGCTGAAGGGACTCGACGATTCACGTCTCCTGATGCGCCTCGGGATGCGCGATGCGCATCCGGAAGGGCTGTTCTTCCCGGACACGTACCGCTTTCCGCGCGGAACGACGGACCGCGAGCTGCTCCTCCAGGCGCACGGGCGCCTCGAGAGTGAGCTCGCCGCCGCATGGTCGCGGCGCGTGGATGGATTGCCGCTGGACTCCCCGTACGAGGCCCTGATCCTCGCCTCGCTCGTCGAGAAGGAGACGGGGGCGTCCGAGGAACGCCCGCTCATCGCCGGCGTCTTCGTGAACCGGCTGAAGCGGGGCATGCGGCTCCAGACCGACCCGGCCGTGATCTACGGCATGGGCGCGAAATTCGACGGCAACCTGCGCCGCCGCGACCTCGAAACGGACACCGCGTACAACACGTACCTGCGCGCGGGCCTGCCCCCGACGCCGATCGCGCTGGCGGGCCGCGAGGCGCTCGACGCCGCCGTGCGCCCCGCTGCGACGAAATCGCTGTACTTCGTCGCCACGGGGCTCGGCGACGGCCGTCACTACTTCGCCGAATCCCTCGCGACGCACAATGCCAACGTGTCGCGCCATCTCGCCAACCTGCGCCGGGGTCGTGGCGTTCGGGTACGCTGACGCCGTGCGCGGCGCGTTCATCACATTCGAAGGCGTAGAGGGCGTCGGCAAGTCGACCCAGATTGCCCTGGCGGCGGCGCACCTGCGCAGCCGCGGCATCGAGCCCGTCGTCACCCGGGAGCCGGGTGGCACGCCGCTCGCCGAGCAGTTGCGCGCGATCGTACTCGAACCCGGGCGCGGGCCGGTCGCGCCGACCGCGGAACTCCTGATCATGTTCGCCGCGCGCGCGAGCCACGTGGAGGACGTGATCCGCCCGGCGCTCGATGCGGGTCGCTGCGTCCTGTGCGACCGTTTCACGGATTGCACCGAGGCTTACCAGGGCGGCGGTCGCGGCGCCGAAGTGGCGACGATCCGGACGCTCGCCGCGATCGCGCACCCGGGACTGACACCCGATCTCACCCTCGTGTTCGACGTGCCCGAAGCCGTCGCGAATGCGCGCCTGGCCACGCGCGGCGCCGGCCACGACCGGATCGAGTCGGAAAATGGCGACTTCTTCGGGCGCGTGCGCCGTAGCTACGCCGCGATTGCGCAGCGCGAGCCGGACCGCGTGCGCATCGTCGATGCGACGCGTCCGGAGGCCGAAATCGCGGCCGAGGTCGCAAGGCTCATCGACGGTGCCCTCGCAGCCGTGCAGCGCTGAGCCATGGCCGACGTGGAATCAGACCACGACCTCGCGATCGCACCGGCAGCCGGGCCGATGCTGGAGCGGGCGGGCGTTCCGTGGCTCGAACCCCTCCGTACCCGACTCGAAGGCATGCAGGCCCAGGGTCGTCTGCCGCACGCCATACTCCTCACGGGCTCTCCCGGGGCGGGGCAGGCGGAACTGGCGACCTGGCTCGCCGCGCGCCTGCTGTGTCGCGCGGCCAGTTCGCAACCCTGCGGACGATGTGCGGACTGCCGGCTGGTTCTGGCCGGCAGCCATCCCGACTTCCAGTGGGTCGGCGTGCTGCCCGACAAGAAGGATATCGGCATCGACCAGTTGCGAGCCCTTTCCGCGACGTTGTCAATGCGCAGCTACCGCGGTGGCGCCAAGGTCGCCGTCATCTCACCGGCCGACGCGATGAGCACGAAGGCCCACAATGCACTCCTCAAGACGCTCGAGGAACCCGCGCGCGAGACCTACCTCGCGCTCGCGGCCAGTCGGATCGACCGCATCCCGAAAACCATCCTGAGCCGGTGCACGCGCCTCGCGCTCCCGTTGCCGGATGAGAAGGCCGCGCTCGACTGGCTGCGCCGCCAGGGTCGGTCCGGCGACTGGCCGGCGCTGCTCGCGCTGGCGGGAGGCGCCCCGTTTCTTGCGCTCGAGTACGAGGACGCCGGCCTCGGCACCCTGGATTCGGAAATGCAGGACGTGCTCGCGGCGGCGCTCGAGGGAAGGCTTGATTTCGTCGCATTTGCGGCGCATAGCGCTAAGAATGCCCCGGCGGCGAGGATCGCCTGGCTCGAATCCTGGCTGACACGCAGCTTGAAGGACGACGCCTTGGCTAGTGATCTGGTTAACAATAATCGTTTACCATGGTTGCGGGCGCCAGGGCGGGAAACGAAGATACGGGCTGGATTCGTCCTGCTGGACCGGCTGCGCCGCGCGCGCCGGGACGCGGGCGGATCGTTGAACATGCAGCTTCTGTTCGAGGGGCTGGCGGTCTCGCTGGCCGAGCTGGTCAGGCAGGCAGGGGGGTCATCGCGGGGGAACGCGGGTTGAAGATGCGTGCACCATCCACCAAGCCGGGGCTGTTGACGCTCACCATCAAGGACAAGAGCGCCCTCTATCTTGCGTACATGCCGTTCGTGAAGAACGGCGGACTTTTCATCCCGACCAACAGCAGCTATCGCCTCGGCGACGAGGTCTTCATGCTGCTCAACCTGATGGGCGAGGAAGAAAAGCTGCCCGTCGCAGGGCGCGTCATCTGGCTGACCCCGAAGGGCGCGCAGGGCAAGCGCACGGCCGGCATCGGGGTGCAGTTCAGCGAGCAGGACCGCGGCACGACGCAGAAGAAGATCGAGTCCTACCTGGCCGGCGCCCTCGGCGGGGACAAGGCCACCCACACGATGTGATGAAAAAGGGGACAGACCCCTTTTCCGTGACGAACGGAAAAGGGGTCTGTCCCCTTTTCTTACTGCTCCGGCCCGAGCTGGTTGCCCGTCATGCCTCCCTGGAGGCAATAAGATTCGAAGCCCCGTTCCGAGAGCAGGAATGCGGCCGCCGAGCTGCGCCGGCCGGTGTCGCACACCGCGATGTACGGCGTCTTCGGGTCGAGCGTCTTCACCTTGAGGCGGATGAAGTAGAGCGGCACGTTCAGCGCGTCGTCGAGATGGAATGTCTCGAATTCGGACGGCAGGCGCACGTCCAGCCACTTGGCGCCGCGCCCGATGAGGTCTCGCGCATGCGGCAGCTCGACCCAGTGCAGCAGCGGCTCGTTGAGCAGTTCCTTGAAGTCGTCCTTGCCGAGGCGGACCAGCGCACCGTCCGTCTGCATGGTGATCGTCGCGTTGCGCTTGCCGTCCGAGATCAGGGCTTCCTCGCCGAACGATTCGCCCACGCCGAGCTCGGCGAGCTTCAGGCCGTCCCGGTTCATGGGGGTCTCGCGCGTGACGACCGCCGAGCCCTTCGTGATCACGTAGAAGTAGTCGCCGTCGTCACCCTGCTTGATGATCACTTCGCCGGCCCGGCAGGCGACGTGCTGCATGCGCATGAAGAGGGCCTGGAGGTTGGCCGGCGGGATCCGATGGAAGGCCTTGGTCTGCAGCAGCACCGTCATCCAGTCGTCGCTGTCGGTGGCCGCGCCGCCGGCGATCTCGCTCACCTCGTAGGAGCCGGTCTGGTCCCAGGTGATCATGACGTCGAGCAGGTCGGAGTCGATCGACACGTAAGTGATGTCCGAGAGCGCACGCGCCGTGAAGCGACGCGGCTGGCCAGGTGCAACGGCGATGCGCGCATCCGGCGTGCCGGCGCGGAGCATGGAGATCGTCCGATCACCCACGCGCAGCTCGAGCTCGCCGCCCACCAGGTAGATCGTGCGCTTGTCCGATTCTCCTTCCTTGAACAGCACGCGGCCGGAGTCGAGCTCCTGGAGCCGGGTCTTCCTGGCGAGCGCGTGCAGGTTCTCGCGCTTGAGCCCGTCGAGCGGGCTGAAGCCACGCAGCACCTCGAGTTCGACCGGCTTGTCTTGCGTCATGTCACCGCGAGCCTGGCACGGCAGGACCCCCCTCCCGTGCGGGCGCGAATCCTATCATAGCCTCAGCGGCCGGCCCGGAGGGCCGCCCAGCCCTCGTCGGGACGGAATCGTGGGCCATGTCTCGCTGCGAGTTCCTCGAGGCGCGTGACGATGCCCTGCACGCCGCGCGCACGCGCGTAATGCAGCGGACCGCCGCGGAACGGCGCGAATCCCGTGCCGAAGATCATGCCGGCGTCCAGCAGGTCCGCGTCCTCGACCACGCCCTCGCGCAGGCAGGCGACGGCCTCGTTCAGGTATTGCAGCACGAGCCGGTCGGTGAGGTCGTCCGGTGGGCGCGCGTTGCTTTCGGGCTTGACCGGCTTGCCGTCGCGCCAGGCGTAGTAGCCGCGCCCGGACTTGCGGCCAAGGTGGCCCGCGGCGATCAGTTCCGCCGTGCCGCGCGGCACCGGCAGCCCGAACGCCTCCGCGAGGATCTTGCCGACGTGGGATGCGACGTCGAGCCCGACGGTGTCCGCGAGCTCGATGGGTCCCATCGGCATGCCGAACTCGACCGCGGCGCGGTCGATGACGGCGAGCGGCACGCCTTCGTCCGCGGCAAGCATCGCCTCGGTCATATACGGCATCAGGACGCGGTTGACGACGAACCCCGGCGAGCTGCGGCAGGGCAGCGGCAGCTTGTCGAGCCGGCGGGTGAATGCGAGCGCGTCTTCGACGACATCGTCGCGCGTCGCGTCCGAGCGGATGATCTCGACGAGCATCATCTTCGCGACCGGGTTGAAGAAGTGCAGGCCCGCGAGCCGGCCGGGATCCGCGAGGTTGCGGGCGAGGTCCTCGAGCACGATGCTCGAGGTGTTGGTGGCGAGGATCGCGCCGGGCTTCATGCGCGGCTCCAGCTTCGCGTAGAGGTCGCGCTTCGCGTCGGCGTTCTCGAAGATCGCCTCGATCACGATGTCGGCCTCAGGGATGCCGGAGGCCTCGACGTCCGCCCGCAGCCGTGCCGCCATCTCCGCCGCCCTGGCCGGTTCCTTCGCGCGTTTCTGGAAGAACTGGCGGGCCCGCTCGAGCGCGGGCTCGACGTACTTCATCTCGCGGTCCTGCAGGGTCACCGACAGGCCGCGCGAGGCGCACCAGGCCGCGATGTCGCCGCCCATGACGCCGGCGCCGACGACGTGCACGCGCTCGAACTTGCGCTTCGACTTGCCGCCGAGCGCCTTCATGCGGTTCTGCAGGAAGAAGACCCGGACCAGGTTCCGGGACTGCTCGCTCAGGAACAGCCGCGCGATGGAGCGTGCCTCGGCCTCGAAGGCGGCCGCGCCTGAGGCGCCATGGCGCGCGAACAGGTCGAGGATCGCGTAAGGCGCGGGATAGTGCTCCGGCCGGGCGCGGCGGGCAACCTGCTTGCGGGCCTGCGACGCGACGAACGAACGGATCAGCGGCCAGGCGAGCGCGCGCAGGGCGAGGGCAAGTCGCCGCGGTGCGGGTGCCGTGAGCGCGATCTCGCGCGCCGCCTCGGCAAGCCTGTCGCGCGGCACGAGGCGGTCCACGAGGCCGAGCTTCAGCGCTTCCGCGGCGCGGAGCGACTTGCCGGTGAGCATCAGGTCGAGCGCGGCCGGCGCTCCGATGAGGCGCGGCGTGCGCACGGTGCCGCCGAAGCCCGGATGGACGCCCAGCATCACCTCGGGCAGGCCCAGGTTGAGCTTGCCGTCGTCCGCGCCGACGCGATAGTCGCAGGCGAGGGCGAGCTCGAGCCCGCCGCCGAGGGCGAAGCCGTGGATGGCGGCCACGGTCGGCATCGGCAGCGCCTCGAGACGGTCGAAGACCTGCTGGCCGGTGCGGACGAGCCGATAGGCCTGCTCGAGGTCCGTGAGCCCGGAGAACTCGGTGATGTCTGCGCCGGCGATGAAACCGCCGTCCTTGGCGGAGCGGAGCACGACGGCCCGCGGCTGCGCGGCCTCGATCTCGGCGAGGCATTCGTCCAGCTCGCGCATCGGCGCCTGGCCGAGCGTGTTCGTGCCGCTGCCGTGCAGGTCGAAGATCAGCCAGGCGATTCGGTCCGCATCGGTCTCGATGCGCCAGTGCTGCGGGTTGCTCGACATCGTTCGACTCGCGGGTGCCCGGATGGCCCGATTATGCGCTCCCGCGCGCGCTCACGCTTTTTCCCGGGCGTTCGCATCCGCGGCACGCGCGAATTCGCGATCGATTTCGAAGTCGAACACCAGCGGCAGGTGATCGGAGAGGGGCACCGTCGGGATGTCGAAGGCCTTCGGCACGATGCCCTGGCCGTAGAGGATGAAGTCGAGCTCCTTGCGCGGCCAGCGGCTCGGATAGGACGGCAGCCCGGCGACATTGGCGCTGCGCAGCCCCGCGGCCTGCATGAAGAGATAGATCTCGTGTTCGCCCCAGAAGGTGTTGAAATCGCCGGCCACGATGACGGGCTTGGTCTGCCGGCGCACGAGCTGGTGCAGGTGACGCAGCTGGTAATGGCGGTGGCGGAACTTGAGCGAGAGGTGCACGAGGAACACCGCGACGTCCGCGAGCTCGAGCTCGATGATGAGCTTCTTGATGCCGGTCTCGAAGTAATGGAAGCGCTCGCCGTGCACGCGCGGAGCCGCGAGGAAGGCATTCGCCTGCTTGCGCACGATCGGCATGAACTGGTTGAGCGAGTCCTCTCCGTACTTGCACTGGTACGTCGAGAAGTGCGACAGGTGGTTCGCGATGAACTCCGCCTGGTTGATCATGCCGCTGCGGATCGAGCCGGTGTCCACCTCGATCAGGCCGACGATGTCCGGGTCCCGCTCCGCGATGAAATCGGTGATGCGCTCGAGGATCTGCCGGCTGCTGCGCAGGTAGCCCGCGCCGGGCACGGGCAGGTGGAAAGCCGGCCCCGTCCCCGTCGCGTAGCGGATGTTGTAGACGAGCAGGCGCATCAGCGGTGCAGGTACCCGGATCCGGCCAAAACACGTATTCTAGTGGCAGGGCGGCAGGAGGGTCGGCGGCAGTGGCGGACGAGGGCAATCCGATCCGGCTTTTCGTCACGCATGTCTACGAGCCCGACGAGTCGTATTTCCGCGTTTTCGAGTATCTCGAGAGCCAGCCGAATTTCTTCTACGCGAACCTCGCCACCCCCGACAAGCCGCCGCGCAGCAGGGAAAAGGAAGCGATTCGCGAGGATATCCGGCGCCAGATGGTGGACGCCGAGGTCGTCGTCGTGCTGTCCTCGCTCTACCTGCGCGACCCGTCCGCCGTCGAGTACCAGTGCCTGTACGCGCAATCCTGCGACAAGCCGCTGGTCGTCATGGAGCCCTTCGGGACGACGGAAGCCGTGCCCGCGAAGCTGCGCGAGGTGGCCGACGAGGTCGTGCCGTGGAACGGGCGGGAGATGTGCGATGCGATCCGGCGTCAGGCGCGTCACGAAGATACGACGCGCTGGGACGTGATTGAGTTCAAGCTCGATTGAGGCTGATCAGCGTCGGAATCCTCGACGCTGCGGTATCTCCGTTGCCGCGCAGTGACTGGACCCCGCTTTTCGAGGGTCCTCTGATGTCGGCGCGGTGAAGGGTATCGAGCAGGGCGACGATCCGGGCGGCGCAGGCATCCGCCTCGCCGATCGACATCTTCCGGACCGTGGCGATGACCGGGCATTCGCCGGGCTGGCCCCTCAGGCGGGTCATCGACAGGCGCAGCGCTTCGAAGTCGTTGCGCAGCTCAGGCGGCAGGTCATGCGTCGGCAGATCGATGAGGTGACGCTTGTAGGCGTCCGTCAGGCGCTGCTTCAGCGCGGTCGGCTTCGCCAGTTCCAGCGTAGCCTTGTGCAAACTCTCCCAGGCGGCGGCACTCACGGTGTTCAGGACTCCCAGATGGCGATGCTTAATTTCTAGTCTTATGGAAAAGTGACCGGTTCCCTGCTGACGAACACCGCGCATCGATTCGAAGTTCCCCGTAACATCAAACCGATACGGCGCGAATATACCGCGATTTCTACGGCAGGGAAGGGCTCGGGGACCGGATTTCTTGCTCTATGTCAAGAAATTGGGTTCTATGGACCCCGAAACGTCACGGTGGGCAGGCCGAAATGACCGAACCCCAGGCGCAGAAGCAGGTGTCGATCCTGGCGGCTTTGGCCCAGCCGACCCGGCTGCAGATCCTCGATCGAGTCTCCGACGCCGGCCCAGAAGGGGTCGCCGCCGGCGATATCGCGCGTGCCCTGCGCTGCCCTGCTTCCACGCTTTCCTTCCACCTGAAAGAGCTGAGTCGGACCGGCGTGCTCGAGGCGCGGCCAGAAGGGCGCTTCATCCGCTATGCGCTGCGTCGACCCGCCCTGCAGGCGCTCGCAGGCTACATCGCGGGGCTCGCCGGCTCGACCAGGGCAGGCCGCGGTCGCGGTCCGGGCAAGCAGAAGCCCACGCGGCGCAGCCGCGAGCGCGACGCCGGGCAGCTGACGTTCTTCGGCGACTGACGTTCAGTTCCGCACGAGGTGGGCGATGAAGTCGTCCACCGGCATTGCGTCGAGGCGCTGCGGGTCCGCAAAGAGCGACTCGATGCGCCGGCACTGCGCTTCCGGGAACACCGGCGGGAGCGATGCGCGGAACTTCTCGATGAGCACCGGGTAACCCTCGGCGCGGCGGCGCCGATGGCCGATAGGCGCATCCACGTGAACGCGATCGGATTTCGACCCGTCCCGGAAGAAGACCTGGATCGCATTGCCGATGAAGCGCTTGTCCGCCGCGTAGTAGTCCGCCGTGAACTGGGGATTCTCGCGGACTTCCATGCGCGAGCGCAGCGCGTCCACCCGCGGGTCGGACGCCACGGCGTCCTCGTAGTCCGCGGCGGTCAGCCGGCCATGGATCAGCGGGATGGCGACCATGTACTGGATGCAATGGTCGCGGTCCGCGGGATTCGCGAGCGGGCCGGTCTTGTCGATGATGCGCACGCCCGGCTCCTGCGTCTCGATCACGATGCGCTCGATGTCGCCGAGCCGGTCTTTCACGGCCGGGTGCAGCTGCATGGCGCATTCGACGGCGGTCTGCGCGTGGAATTCCGCGGGGAAACTGATCTTGAACAGCACGTTCTCCATCACGTAGCTGCCGAAGCCCTGCCTGTAGACGAAAGGTTTGCCGCGGAACAGCACGTCGTAGAAGCCCCATTTCGGCGCCGATAGCGCCGACGGGTAGCCCATTTCGCCGCGGAGCGCGATGAGCGCGTGCCGCACGCCCCTGCTGGTCGCGTCTCCTGCCGCCCAGCTCTTGCGCGAGCCGGTGTTGGGGGCGTGGCGGTAGGTGCGCAGCGCGCCACCGTCGATCCAGGCATTCGACACCGCGTTCACGACCTGCTCCTCGGTGCCCCCAAGCATCGCGGCGACGACCGCGGTCGTCGCGACGCGCACCAGGATCACGTGGTCGAGGCCGACGCGGTTGTAGGCGTTCTCGAGCGCGGTGACGCCCTGGATTTCGTGCGCCTTGATCATGGCGGTGAGGACGTCGCGCACCGCCGGCGGCCGACGGCCCTCGGCGCTCGCCTTGCGCGCCTGCCAATCGGCGACGGCGAGGATGCCGCCCAGGTTGTCGGAGGGATGGCCCCATTCCGCCGCGAGCCAGGTGTCGTTGAAGTCCAGCCAGCGGATCATCGCGCCGACATTGAATGCCGCCTGCACCGGGTCCAGCTCGTAACTCGTGCCGGGCACGCGTGCGCCGCCCGCCATCGTCGCGCCCGGCACCACGGGGCCCAGCATGCGGGTGCAGGCCGGGAAGGACAGCGCCTGGAAGCCGCAGGCGAGGGTATCCATCAGGCAGTAGCGCGCGGTCTCATAGGCGACCTCGCTCGCGATCTTCGCGTCGCGCGCGTAGCGCGCGATGTCGACAAGAACGCGATCGGGCGCTGGCCGCTCCGCCGAGCGGATGTCGGGTTGGCTCATCTTGCGCTACCTCTCGTCGGGTGGCGGAACCTTGCGCGGCTCCGGCCCGGTGTAGTTCGCGCTCGGGCGGATGATCTTGCCGTCGGCGCGCTGCTCGATGACGTGCGCAGCCCAGCCGGTCGTGCGCGAGATGACGAAGAGTGGCGTGAACATCGAAGCGGGCACGCCCATGCGGTCGTAGGCGACGGCGCTGAACCAGTCGAGGTTCGGGAACATGCGCTTGATCTCCCACATCACGGACTCGATGCGCTCCGCGATGCGGTACATCCCGAAGTCGCCGGTCTCCTGCGAAAGCTGCTCCGCCACGCGCTTGATCACGACATTGCGCGGGTCGGCCACCGTGTACACGGGATGACCGAAGCCGATGATGACTTCCTTGCCGGACACGCGCCGGCGGATGTCGGAATCCGCCTCCTCGGGCCCGGCATAACGCTGCTGTATCTCCAGCGCGACCTCGTTGGCGCCGCCGTGCTTCGGTCCGCGCAGCGCGCCGATCGCCCCGGTGATGCAGGAGTGCATGTCCGAGCCCGTGCCGGCGATGACACGGGCGGTGAAGGTCGAGGCGTTGAACTCATGCTCGGCGTAGAGGATCAGCGAGGTGTGCATCGCGCGGACCCAGCTCGCGGGCGGCGGCTTGCCGTGCAGCATGTGCAGGAAATGCCCGCCGGCCGAGTCGTCGTCCGTCTCGACGTCGATGCGCCGGCCACTGTGCGAATAGTGGTGCCAGTAGCAGAGCATCGACCCGGTCGAAGCGACCAGTCGATCGGCGACTTCACGCGCGCCGGCCGCGGCGTGCGACGGTTCCTCGGGAGCCTCGCAGCCGAGCGCAGAGACGCCCGTGCGCAGCACGTCCATCGCGTGGGCGGAGGCGGGTAGTTGCTCGAGCACGGCACGAAGCCGCGGCGACAGGCCGCGCAGGCCCTTCATGCGCTTCTTGTAGGCCGCGAGCTCGGCGGGGTTGGGCAGCTTCTCGTGGATCAGGAGGTGGGCGATTTCCTCGAACTCGCAGGACTCGGCGATGTCGAGGATGTCGTAGCCCCGGTAGTGCAGGTCATTGCCGCTGCGGCCGACGGTGCAGATGGCGGTGTTGCCGGCGGTGACGCCCGAAAGCGCGACCGATTTCTTGGGCTTGAAGCCGGCCAGTGCCGGCGCGTCCCCGCTCATGCCTTGCGCTCCCGGCCGCGGCTGAAGAGCTCGTCCAGCTTGCGCTCGTAGTCGTGGTAGCGGAGCACGTCGTAGAGCTCGGTCCGCGTCTGCATGCGGTCGACGACGGACTGCTGCGTACCGTCCCGGCGGATCGCGGAGTAGACGTCGAGGGCCGCGCGGCTCATCGCGCGGAAGGCCGAAAGCGGATACAGCACGAGCCGCACGCCGGCCTCGCCGAGCTCGCGCGTGGTGAAGAGGGGCGTCCTGCCGAACTCGGTGATGTTGGCGAGCACCGGCACCCGGAGCGCCCGGGTGAACTCGCGGTATTCGTCCAGCGTCGTCAGCGCTTCCGCGAAGATCATGTCCGCTCCGGCTTCGACGTAGGCGGAGGCGCGATCGATGGCGGCCTTCTGCCCCTCTACCGCATGCGCGTCGGTCCGTGCCATGACCACGAAGCCGCCGTCCGGGCGCGCATCCACGGCTGCGCGCACGCGGTCGGACATCTCCGCGGCGGCCACCAGCTCCTTGCCCGGACGATGACCGCAGCGCTTGGCCTGGACCTGGTCTTCCAGGTGCATGCCGGCCGCGCCCGCGCGGGCCAGCTCGCGCGTCGTGCGCGCTATGGAGAACGCGGTACCGAAGCCCGTGTCCGCGTCGACGAGCAGCGGCAGCTCGGTCGCGCCGCAAATGCGGCGGACGTCTTCGCAGACGTCGTTGAGGCTCGTGATGCCGAGGTCCGGCAGGCCGAAGGACGCGTTCGCGACACCGGCACCCGACAGATAGAGGGCACGAAACCCGGATTCTTCGGCGAGCAGTGCGCTGTAGGCGTTGATCGTGCCGGCAACCTGCAGCGGGCGCTCAGCCTCGACGGCGTCGCGCAGACGCCGCCCCGGGGAGGATTCGGTCATTTCGATATGATACATGGCGCAAACCTATGCGGGTCCTGCTCCCCATCGTGCTCGCTGCGTGCGCCGAGGCTGCTGCCGCGGCGGAATGCAGCTCGCTCGATTCCATGCGCTGGCTGCTCGGCAACTGGCTCGCGGACGGGCCGAAGAGCACGTGGCGCGAGACGTGGACCGAGGCCGGGCCGCATTCCTGGGAAGGGCAGGGGATCGAGACGCCGAAGGCGGATCCCGCCAGCGCGAGCGCGGAAGACCTTCGCCTCGTGGAAATGGGCGACGGTGTTTTCTACCTCGCCAAGGTGAGCCACAACGACCTGCCGGTTGCATTCCGGGTCGTCGAATGCAGCGAGGCCCGGCTGGTCTTCAGCAATCCGACGCACGACTTTCCCCGGCGGCTCGACTACGCGCGCCGGCCCGATGGCCGGTTGCAGGTCCGCGTCAGCGACGGTGCGGACAAGGGCTTCACGCTCGACTTCGTCCGCCAGGCACCGTCGACCGCGGATGCCGCCGCGGTGCTCGCCGCGGAAGACGCGCGCTTCGCCGCGATGGCCGCGGCGGACGTTGCGGGGATGCGCCGCTGGCTCGCCGAGGACCTGCGCTATGTGCATTCGACCGGCAAGGTCGAGAACCGCGACGAGCTGATCGCAGGGATCGCTGCTGGCAGGCTGCGCTACCTCGCGCTGACGCCGGCAGAGAGGCAGGTCCGCTTTCTCGGCCCCGCCGCGGCCGTGGTCGAGGGCAGCGCGCGCATCCAGGCCGCAGCGGGTGCCACGACAGCGGACTTCCAGTCACGCTATGTCGCGGTGTACGCGCTCGACGCCGGGAGCTGGCGCTTGCGCGCCTGGCAATCGCTACGCTTGCCCTGAGGCGGATGGCAGAATGGGCACGCATCGCTCGAGCAATACGGAGGAATCCCGATGAGCAAGGGCATGGACCAGAAACGCGAAACCAAGAAGAAGCCGCAGCACACGAAGGAAGAGAAGCGCGCGATGAAGCGCGAGAAGAAGCGCCAGAAGGGGCTGGTGTGACGGGCAGCGACGCGCCGTGAAGGCCTACGTCATCGTCAACGTCGCGATCCGCGACCCGGAGCGGTACAAGGATTACGTCCAGGCGGCGACGCCCACGGTGGCGGCGCATGGCGGACGCTATATCGCGCGCGGAGGGCGTGCGGAAAAGCTCGAGGGCGACGTGCCGGTCAACCGCGTCGTCGTCCTCGAATTTCCGAGCTACGCGCAGGCCAAAGGATGGTATGACTCGCCGGAGTACCAGGCTGCGCTCGCCATCCGCCAGTCCTGTTCCACGGGAACCATCATCCTCGTGGAAGGCATGGGCTAGGGTTTCTTTCGCAGCAGGCGGAGTACCAGGCCCGCCGAAGTTCCGACGATGGCGCCGATCAGGTGCGCCTGCGGCACGACCGCGATGCGAAGCACCTCGTGAACCGGGAAGCTGGAATCCCAAGGCTGCTCCAGCAATACCTTTACCGTTCCGCCCAGCAGCGCGGCGATCGGCAGCCAGCGCGCGCGCCCTGACGTCGACCCGATCCACACCACGCATCCCGCGAAGTAGAGGGCGTGCAGCACCCCCGAGAGGCCGCGGTACCACAGCAGGTCGGGCAGCGCGACCAGGAAGAGCAACGAGATGACGACCGGTGCCGCGGCGAGGATGCCAAAGAATTCCCTCGGCCCCATCCGGTCCGCGAACAGGCGGCCGAGCAGCAATAGGGCGACGCAATTCAGGACGGCGTGCAGGAATCCGAGATGCACGAAATGTCCCGTGAGCAGCCGCCAGGGCTGCGTCGCTGCCAGCGCGCGGCGGAACTCGAGGGCATCACCCCAGGACAGCAATTCGGCCGCCACGACGGCGAGAACGACGACGGACAATCCGACGTTGACCGACAGGCGCATGCAGGGCCCTTTGCGCTAGGCTGGCCGGCATTATGGAGGCAAAGCTGTTCGGCCAGATCGCGATCTCGCTGCTGCTGGGGCTGCTGATTGGCCTGCAAAGGCAGCGAACCGGATCGTCACTCGGCGGCATCCGGACGTTCCCCCTGATTGCCGCTTTTGGCACGGTGTGCGGGTGGATGGCCCTCGAATACGGCGGCTGGGTCATCGCCGCCGGCCTGCTTTCTGTCGCGGCCCTGTTGCTGGTCAGTAACTACATGTCGGCTCGCAGCGGCCACACTGACGCCGGCCAGACGAGCGAGATCGCGGCGCTGTTGCTGTTCGGCGTCGGCGCCTATCTGGTCACGGGGCCGCTGGGAGTCGCTGTCGCGCTCGGCGGCGTCATCGCGGTGCTGCTGCACCTAAAGGACCCCCTGCACGCCTTCGCGGCGCGCATCGGCGAGCAGGACGTCGCTGCCATCATGCAGTTCGCGCTGATCTCGCTGGTGGTGCTGCCGGTCCTCCCGAACCGCACTTTCGGTCCGTACGAGACGCTGAACCCGTTCCAGATCTGGCTGATGGTCGTGCTGATCGTAGGGATCGGCCTCGTCGGATACGTCGCCTACAAGCTCCTCGGTGCGAAGCAGGGCGCGCTGCTCGGCGGGATCATCGGTGGCCTCGTGTCCAGCACCGCGACGACCGTGAGCTTTGCACGCCGCGCCGCGGCTTCGCCGGCGAGCGCGGGCCTCGCCGCGCTCGTGATCATGACGGCGACGGGTGTCGTCTATGTTCGGGTCATGACCGAGGTGGCGGTCGTCGCTCCACAGCAGGTTCGCGCGATGCTGCCGCCGATCGCCGCCATGCTGCTGTCCTGTGCCGCCATCGTGGCCGTCCAGGCGCTTCGCTACCGGGAGCGAAAGGCGGCTGCCGCGGAGCAGGGCAACCCGGCGAACCTGCGGCTCGCCATCACCTTCGCCGCCCTGTACGCCGTGATCTCGTTCGTCGTGGTGGCGGCACAAGCCAGGTTCGGCGTCGTGGCCCTGTATCCCGTGGCCGTGATCTCGGGACTCACCGACATGGACGCGATCACCCTGTCGACCGCGCAGCTCGTGAACAGCGGCGGCCTCGATGCCGGCACCGCCTGGCGCGTGATAATGGTGGCATCCCTGTCCAACCTGGTGTTCAAAGGCGTCATGGCAGCCATCCTGGGCGGCCGCAGTCTCGTGACTCACCTCGCGCCTGCCTTTGGCGCCGCGCTGCTCGCCGGATCCGGTATCCTCGCTTTCTGGCCGGCAGCCGCATGAACGACACATTGAAAGGCAGTTGCCTGTGCGGGGATGTCCGCTACGAGGTTCGCGGTCCTTTCCCCAGCCTGTACCAGTGCCATTGCTCCCTGTGCCGCAAGCAGGGCGGTTCGGTGTCGAACACCGGCCTCATCGTCTCCGCCGACAAGTTCCGGTGGGCCGCGGGCGAAGCCGGAATCGGCCGCTGGCAGCGTTCGAGCGGGTTCCGCTCCTGGTTCTGCGCGCGCTGCGGCTCGACGGTGCCGAATCCGCTGCGCGATACCGGCTACGTCTGGGTGCCGGCCGGCACGCTCGATGACGATGCGCCCTTCGAAGTCGTCGCGCAGTTGTTCCTGGCGTCACGCATGGCCTGCGATCGCCCGCGCACCGACGGTTTGCAATTCGAGGAAGCGCCGCCCATGGCGGAGCTCATCGCCATGCTCCACGGAGGCTCTCCCGGAAGCAGCTCTCGCTAATGACCCTGGGAGCCTCGGTCCAACGGGCTCTCGGCGACGGCAGTGCTCTCATCGAGCCGCTCAAGTGGCTCGCTCTGCTTCTCATGCTGGCGGAACACTGGATGCGGTACGTCGCCGGCGACTTGCCGCCGTGGCTTTTTGCCTGCGGACGCCTCGCATTCCCGCTGTTCGCATTCGCGCTGGCTCTCGGGCTGCGTGGCCAGTCGTGCTCGAAGCTCCTGCGCGTCCTGCCTCGCATGCTGGTGTGGGCCGCCGTCGCCCAGGTGACGATCCAGTTCGTCGATGCGCCGGAAGATCGGCTGAACGTCCTGTTCACGTTCGCGTTCGGACTGGCGGCCGCCTACGGCGTCGCCTGTATCGGTTCGCCGTTGCTGGTCGCCATCCTGCTGGGCGCCATCGGGAGCGTCTCGCTGTGGTGCGAATTCGGCCTCGTGGGCGTCGCATTCGTCGCGGCCTGCGTCGCGCTGGCCCGGGCAGGGGATAGGCCAGCCGCGGCGTGGGTCGCTGTCCTGGTGTTGCTGGCCCTGCTAGCCGTTCCCAACGGAAATCACTTCGCGCTGGCGGCAGTGCCGTTGACGTTCCTGGTCGCAAGGTTGCCGATGCGCGTGCCGCGGCTGCGTGGCGCGTTTTACTGGGCATACGCGCTGCAGTTCCCGGTTTACGCGGGAGCGCGAGCGTTGCTGCAATAATGCGGAACCGTTGATAGGCCACAGGGCGGTGTTTGGCTGCGGTAAAACACCGATTCGGCGGCTACTGCTCGATACAGGTATCAGTTCGCATAATGTATATTATGTAAAATAAGATATCTGGCTATCCTGGGGTTTCGCGGGAAATCCCGCTTCGCAGTGAATGCGCCCTCGCCCGGGGTCCGCAGTGGTATCAGCGCAGGTGGGCCGCCAGGAACCTGTCGATGTTCTCGAGGACCGTCTGGCGCGACGATCCCGTCGACAGCCAATGGTCCTCGCCTGCCAGCTCGACGTACTCGTGGGCCTTTCCTCGCTGCTTCAGCAGCTGGGAGAAATTGCGCGACTGGCTCGGAGGCACGACGGTGTCGTTCGTGGCGTGAATCAGGAGAATCGGCGCCTTGATCGTCTCGATCGACCGGCTCGGTGAGAACGCGATGAGATCCTGGTCGCTGGGATGGCCGATCATGTCGCGCCACCAGCGATAGCTGTCCGAATCCTCGCCGCTGCGCTCGCGCAGGTAGCCGGCCATCTGCGGGATGTCCGTCACTCCGTTCACGCTGACGGCGCAGGCGTAGACGTCCGGGGTGAATGCCGCGCCCGCGAGCGCGGCGTAGCCGCCATAGCTTCCGCCGACGATACACACTCGCTTCGGATCCACGATCCCGCGCGTGACGAGATCCTGGACGCCGGCCGTGATGTCGTCCTGCATCCCGCGGCCCCATTGCTTGTGGCCGGCGCGGAACAGGTCGGCTCCGAAGCCCGTCGATCCGCGAAACTGCGGCTGCAGCACGACGTAGCCGCGCGTCGCCAGGAATTGCGCCCACCAGTCGAAGTCGCCGGTGTCACGCGCGTAAGGACCGCCGTGCGGGAAGACGACGAGCGGCAGGCCCTTGGGTTCGACGCCCGGCGGCATCGTCAAGTACGCAGGGATCTGGTATCCGTCCGGCGCCTTGTAGGTCGTCGATTCCAGCGCGCCGAGTTGTGCGTCCGCAAGCGTCGGATAGGCTTCGCCGACGATGTCCGCGGATCCCTTGCCGAAGTCGACGAGGTAATAGACCGGCGGGCTGGTCGGGCTTTCGACCTCGGCCAGGATGCGCTTGTAGTCGGCCGAGCGGTCGAACACGCTCGTGGTCTTGCCCGCGAAGGCCTTGGAAACCGCTTTCTGGATGGATTCGAGCTTTGGATCGGTCCAGACGATCGTCGGGTCGGGGCCGCCGATTCCATAGCCGACGGGCGCGCCCGTGAATCGGTCGAAGCGCACGTAGGTGACGTCGTACTGCGGATGCTCGTAAAGCAGGCTCGGCTCGCCGCCTGCCAGCGGGATGGTCCAGACCTTGAAACGGTCCGAGCCACGCGGACTGCGCGCGAGAAGCGAGCTTCCATCCGCCGAGAGCCCCACCAGGTGGAATTCGTAGTCGATCGCCGCGGAATAGATCGAATGCCAGCCCTCGCCCCGCTTCACCAGGATCGTGTACCGGCGCGACTCCGGATTCCATTCCTCTCGCGCGACGGGACGGCCCGCGGCATCGAGTATCCAGCCGTCCGTGAATGGCGAGCCGGACTCGATCATGCGGCCCTTGCCGGTCTTGAGGTCCACCTCGAACAGCGACAGCTCCCAGCCCGAGTCCTTGCGTCCGCCGGAGATGCGCGAGCCGATCTCCTCCCGGAACGCGGTTCCCGTCAGGTGGTAGGTCGACATGATGACCGTGCCCGGCTTCGCCGGGTGGAGCCGCTCGAGCGACGCCGCGGTGACGAGCTCGCGATCGGGATGCTCCATCAACAGCGACTTCGCGGCACCACCCGCCTCCTCCACGTCGAGCGCAAGGTAGCGTTCGAACTCATAACGCTGCTCCGCGGTCGTCGTGCCGCTGGACGTCAGCGAACGGCTTACGCTGATGATCAGTGTCCGGTCGTCGGCCCAGTCGAGGTCGCGCACGCGCGCATTCGCCGGCTTCAGTCGCTTCAGGTCCGTGCCGGTCGCGAGGTCGAACACGACGACGAGCGGCGAGCCGCCCGGATCGTTGGCCCACGCCACCCGCTGGCCGTTCGGCGACAGCCGGACCATCGACATCTCCGGCAGCGCCGCAAAGGCGCTGGCGGGCGGCGGGGCGGCGAAACCGTGGCCGGCAAATGCGGCGATTCCGGCGGCGAGCCAGGCAGCTGCGTGCGTCTTCATGGCGAACTCCCTAACGGCGCGCAAGATACTCGAGAGCCAGCCGTTCGAGATGGACGCGGCTCTCAACCTGGAGAAACGGCGCGACCAGCATCAGCACCTGGTAGGCGCCGCGGGACATGCCGGCGCCGGGCGCTTCCCGCCGTGGATGGCGCGCGGACTCGAATGAGAGCCAGTAGAGGGCGACGACCGCGACGTTCTCCGCGAGCGCGTCGATCTCGGCCGCAGTCGCCGTGAGGGTCCCCTGCTCCGCCAGGCCGAGGCAGATCGCGCGCGCGGCCGCCACGGCGCGCGAGAACACCCCGGCGATGCGCTGGGCGGCGCGCCGATCGCGGGCCATGACGCCGCTGAGGTCCCGAAACAGGAACCGGTAGCGCCAGACGGTTTCCAGCAGCAGGTGCAGCAGGAGCCAGGCGTCCTCCACGTGGTCCGCGCGCCAGCCTGCCGGCGGCAGCACGGCGTTGAACTCGGCCACGAACCGGTCCAGGAGCGCGGCTGACAGCTCATCCTTGCGGCGAAAGTGATAGTGCAGGTTGCCGGCGCTGATGCCGAGCTCGGTCGCGATCAGCGACGTCGAGACCTGCGGCTCGCCACGCTCGTTGAACAGCGCAAGGGTCGCATCGAGGATGCGCTCTCGCGTGCGCCGTCCCGGCGCGGACTGGGTGAGATTCGGCATGCGGCGGGCGTACGACGGCTCGCGCCATCGTACACCAGCCGCTCGGAACGCCTCAGGCGGCGCGTCGGGTCGTCCGGCGCGTCGGCTTGCGCGTGGTGCGGGTCGCGTGGCGCACGGCCGGTGCCGGCTTCACGCGGCGGGCGAGCTTCTGGCCCTCGCCGATCGCTAGCGTGATCACCTTGCCGGCCTCGACGCGGGTCGTCTCGAGCGCGGCAAGATGCGCGTTCCAGATCGTGCGCGCGGAGCGCCGCGCGGTGCGGGCTAGCTCGGACCCGGCGACGGAGCCGAGGAACTGGTTGACGTTGTCGATCATGGCAATCTCCTGGCGGTATGCCGGTTCGGGATAGCCGCCAGTATCCGCATCGCCCCTAGGGCGCTCACCCTAGGCTCAAAGCGACGCGAACCATCCCGCGATCGCCTTGCGCTGCCGCGCGTCCGGAACGGCGCCCGCAGCCGCCTCCAGGTTCTCCGCGGCGTGCACGGGGTTTCGCGTCGCGGCGAGGACTACCGTGACCGCGGGATCGCCCAGCACCCACTTGACGAAGAGCTGCGCCGCGCTCCGGCATCCGAGTTCCGCCGCAACGCCGGGCAGCGCGTGCCCGGCCGCGCGGTCGATCATCGAACCCTTCGTGAACGGCCGGTTGACGAGCACCGCGACGCCGAGGTCGCGGGCCGCCGGCAGCAGCCGCGCGCTCGCTTCGGGCTCGGCGATCGAATAGTTCACCTGCAGGAAATCCGGCTTCTCGCGCCGGATGACGCGCTCGAGCTCGGCATGCGCGCTCGCGAGGTAGTGCGTCACGCCGAGGTAACGCACGCGCCCGGCTTCGCGCGCTGCGCGCAGCGTCGCGAGATGCGTGCCGAGGTCCTGCAGGTTGTGGACCTGCACGAGGTCGAGGGTCTTCGCGCGCATCAGCCGGTGCGAGTCGGCCAGCTGGCGCTCGCCCGACTCGCGGCCGCTGGTCCAGATCTTCGTTGCGAGAAACACCGCCGGTGCGGGCCGGATGTCCGCCAGGATGTCGCCGACGCGCTCCTCGGAGTCGCCGTACATCGGCGAGCTGTCGATCACGCGACCGCCCGCCGCGAGGAAACCGCTGAGCGCGGCGCGTGCGGCATCGAAGTCGGGACCCTTGGCAGGCACGTCGAGTACCTGCCAGGTGCCGAGGCCGAGCACCGGCAGCTTCTCCCCGGTGCGTGGGATGGCCCGTTCGATCGGCCGCGAGGCTGCAGCTGCAAGGCCCGGCAGCGCGAGGCTCGCAAGCAGCCCGCAGGCCGCCCGTCGGGTCATTCGGCGCGATTCGTCGGACGGGTCCATGCAGATCTCCAGGCAGCCTTCGCTTCGACCGCGTGGCGCTCAGGAAGTGCCGGTCCGTATGCGCTCGAAGGCCTTGCCGAGTCCGAGCGAGACGAAAATGGCGGGAACCATGAGGGCCGCGCCGATCCACGCGTAGCCGACGAGCCCCATTCCGGCGGCATGCGCGAGCGTCACCAGTCCGATGCCGACGAGATCGCTGCCGCGCTGGAGGACGGTGTCGATGAAATTTTTCGCCTTGTACTTGGTCTCCGCATCGACGACGGTGAACAGGACTTCCCGGCTTGGCTTCGCGATGCCGTACTCCCCTCCCCGCCGCAGGATCTGGCCCGCCGCGAGCACCGGCAACACCGGAGCGGCGGCGAGAACGACAAAGGAAGCGAGCGCGGCAATCGGCGTCGTGACGAGCGCGCCGGTGAGATTGAACCTGCGGATGAGCCAGCCGACGACGAGGCCCTGGAAGACCCACGCCGTCAAGTTGACCAGGAAGTCGAGCCGGCCGAAGTACTGCGCGCGGCTCTCGAGGTCCGGGTAACCCGCCGCGACCAGCCGCAGCAGCTCGTTGTACATGAAGGCGGCGGCGATCGAGCCGAGCGCGATGATCGCGAAGATGCCGAACAGGTAGCGCGATTTCGCGACGATCCTGAGCCCGGCGAACATTCCGCCGCCGATGCGCGCCGCGGGATCCTCCGGCGGCAGCTCGAACCGCCCGTGCCGGCCCTCCGCCCAGCGCGCGAGGCCGCGGATGCACGGCAGGGTGCCGAGCAGGAGCAGCATCGCGAGGAACACGACGGCATCGACGCCGATGCGCGGCGCCAGGAACTGCATCAGGAGCGGGCCGAGGATGGCGCCTGTCCCGCCGCCGGCCGCGATCGGGCCGAACAGGCGCTTTGCCTCCTCGTCGCGGAAGACGTCCGCCATGAAGCTCCAGAACACCGAGACGACGAACATGTTGAAGGCGGATAGCCAGACGAAAAACGAAGCCGCGAGCCCGCGAGATCCCGGCATCACCTTGAAGAGGACATAGAACACGAGCAGGTTGGAGGCGAAGAACCCGTACGCGATCGGCAGCAGCAGAGGCTTGCGCACCCGCGACACGAGCGCCCCGAACATCGGGGTCAGCAGCAGCATGACCGTGAACGTGCCCACGTAGAACCAGAACAGGCTGTCGACCGCGCCGCTCGCCATAGCCTCGCGCAGCGGCCGGAGCAGCGAGTAGGACGACAGCAGCATGAAGAAGTACGCGAACGCGAGGCCGACCGCGCGTTCCTCGCCCGGCTGTGCGCGCAGGATCCTGCGGATCAGCGCGCGCATCGTCTCAGGCGGTCCGCGCGGAGCCGGCGAGGTGCGGGCGACCGGTCCCGGCGTCTTTCAGCACGAAGACCTGCCGTCCTTCCGACGGCCAGTGCTCGAGCCGGGTATCTCCCGGCAGGAACAGCGGGAACTTGAACTCGACGACCGCCTGCACCGGTGGCGCGAGGATCGTCGTCCCGAGCGCCGCGAGCGAGCGCGCCATCGACCACATGCCGTGCGCCACGGCACGGTCGAACCCGAAGAGTTTCGCGCCACGGTCTCCCAGGTGAATCGGGTTCAGGTCGCCCGAGAGCCAGCCGTAGCGCCGGCCGATGGCGCGCGGAACGGGGATGGCAGCGGTTTCGAGCACGGCCCCGTCCGCGGGCTTTTCATAGCGCAGGGCCTGTCGGGCGCCGCGTGCCGAGGGCTTGCCGCTCGCGGGACGTCGCGCGAGCAAGGTGGATTTCTCGATCCACGCGGTGCCCTGCGCGTCCTCGACGGAGGTGAACAGGTCGAACTCGTGGCCGCGGTCTGCGTCTCGATGTCCTTCGATCCAGCTGCGCAAGCGGTAACTTCCGGTTGCCGGCAGCGGACGCGTTTGCCGGATGTCGTTCGCGACGTGGATGAGTCCCATCAGGCGCACAGGGAAGGCGGGATGAGTCAGGATCGCGAACTGCAGGGGCATCGCGAGGACGTGCGGATAGGTCAGCGGCAGGCAGCCGTCGTCCGCGAAGCCGCACAATTCGCGGTAGCGCACGAGGTGGCGCCGGCCCGCGCGCGCGAGTTCCGCGCTGCCCTCGAGTCGCGGCACCGCGCCGCCCTGCGGCACGAGGGCGTTTCGTCGCCCGAAAACCGCACGCGGAAAATAGCGGGATGCCGACGGCAGGCGCTGGAAGCGGTATTGGACGGCCGGCCCCATGGCATCCCCCCGGCCGCTGGACTACGGAACGACCCGGTTGATCGTGATATCGACCGGATGGGCCGAGGCGAAATCATAGCTGACCTCGCCGAAGAGGTCGCCGCTGGAAGCGACCGGCTGCCCGGTCAGGGAAATTCGCGCGATGAGCGTGAGCGGGCCCGCGCCGGCCAGGCTCATGCCCGGCAACATGGCATCCTTATCGCTGAGACGCAGCGATACGGGCCAGGATCCCAGGGGTTTCCTGTGCACGGCGAGCGGCGGCCCACCGCTTCCGCGACGCGCAATCACGAACAACGTCGCGTCATCGCGCAAGCGTGCCGTGAGCGCAGGATCGATGCCGACCGTGATGTCGATGGCCGCGTCCTCCGCCGCGTCAGGCCGGTCCTCCGGCTTGCCCTGCGACCGCTCCAGCTCGGCGAGCCGTTCGGCCAGCACCTGGCGCAAATCGGGCGGAAGCTCGTGATCCTGCAACTCGACCCAGCGCTGCTGCGCGAGCGACAGGTCACCGCGCCGGTAGGCAACGATGCCGCCGTACCACAGCGCACGCGCATTGTCCGGCTGCAGCTGGAGCGCCCGCTCGAAGAGCGCCGCGGCCTGGCCGTCGATGTCGCGCTCGTCCAGGAGGATCATCGATTCTGCGTAGCCGACGACGGCATCGGCATCGGTGCCCTGGGTGCGCGTGTATGCTTCGCCGAAGGCCTGCCGGGCAAGCGCGTAGTCGCCGATGACCGTGGCCGAGCGGCCAAGCAGCTTCCAGCCTTGCGCGTCGTCCGGCTGCCGCGCCAGCTTCTCCTGGAGCTGGGTCACGATGCGCCGCATGTCGTGCTCGCCGGCGGCCGGCGTCCCGGTTGATCCCCGCCAGTCCCAATCGCTGAGGGAAAAATAGACCAGGAAGGCCGCCAGGGGCAGCACGGCGGCGAACGTCGCGGCCGATACGGCGGCGCGCGGGCCCTCCGCGCGCCTCAGCAGCGGCCAGGCGACCAGCCCGATGGCCACTGCGACGAACAACGCCGCGATCGCGATGAAGCCGGTCAAGGCTCGCCGGGCTCTTCGTCGAGGGACGCCGGGTTGTCGCGCGCCGCGAGTGCCCGGCGGCGGATGACCACGACGACTGCTGCGAGTCCGCCGACAAGAAAGAGGGCCGGCGCCGCCCACAGCAGCCAGGTGCGCGGCGCGACCGGGGGGCGTAACAGCACGAAGTCACCGTAGCGCTCGGTCATGAACGCGTGGATCTCGGCATCGCTCTTCCCCTCGCGCATCAGGCGCTCCACCTCGCGCCTGAGGTCCGCGGCCAACGTGGCATTGGAATCCGCGATGCTCTCGCTGCGGCAGACGAGGCATCGCAGGTCCCGGATGAGACGCTCGTAGCGCGCCTGTTGCGCCTGGTCGTCGAAGCGTTGCCCGGTATCCACCGCACCCGCCGCGACCGCGAGGAGGAAAGCGGCCGCCAGCGCGGCGGCACGCGTCACGTACCCTCCCCCGGCGACGGCAGGAGCGGCACGAATGTGCGCTGCCAGACATCCATGGTGAGCGGTCCGATGTGCTTCACGAGCACCCGGCCGTCGGCGCCGACCAGGAAGGTCTCCGGCGCGCCATAAACGCCCCAATCGATGGCCGTTCGTCCTTCGGGGTCATACGCGACCGACGCGTACGGATTGCCGAGCTGCGCGAGCCAGCGCAACGCGAGCGACCGGTCGTCGCGCCAGTTGAGTCCCACGATCGGCACGCGATTCTCGCGCGCGATGGCGAGCAGCGATTCGTGCTCGTCACGGCAGCCGGCGCACCACGTGGCCCAGACGTTCAACAGCCAGGCCCGCCCGGCGAAGTCGGCCGTTCCGACCCGCCACGCCGGGTCGCCGAGCGATTCCAGCGAGAACTCCGGCGCAGGCTTGCCGATGAGCGGCGAAGGGATCGTGCCGGGATCGCGCTGCAGCCCGATCAGGAAGAATGCGACCAGGACAGCGAATGCAGCTGCCGGCAGGATGAAGCGCCAGGGCAGTTTCATCGCGCAGGCGCCACCGCGCGCTCTCCGGCATGCGAAGTAACGCGCGAGCGATAGCGCCGGTCGAATGCCGCGATCAGCCCGCCGAGGGCCACGAGGATCGCCCCCAGCCAGATGCAGCGGATCAGGGGCTTGTATTGCAGCCTGACGCTCCAGCGACCTTGCCCGAGGTCGTCGCCGAGCGCTGCGAACAGGTCCCGCGCCGCACCCACCTCGATGCCGGCCTCGGACAAGGGATTGCCGCCCGAGTTGTAGAGCCGCTTCTGGGGCTTCAGTACGGTGACTGGAGCCGCGCCCCGGGAAACGACGATGTCCGCTTCGACGCCGACGTAGTTGGGACCGCGCACGTCCCGCAGCGCCGCGAACTTGAATTCATATCCGGCGATCGTCGCGGCATCGCCGACTCCGAGCGCGAAATCCTTCTCGATCTTGAATGACTGCACGCCGGTGATTCCGAGCGTCGCGAGGCCGATGCCGAAGTGGGCGACCACCATGCCGACGACGGCTGCGGGCAGTGGCTGGCGGCTGCTCAATCGCATGACGGGAACCAGGACCGAAGACAGCATGACCCACAGTCCCAGCGCGAACCCGACCGTCGTCATCGGCCGTATGTTTCCGTAGGCCGCCGCGCCGATGACCAAGGCCGCCGCGAGGCCGGCTGCGGCAGCGGCCAGGAGCCGCGTCCTCATCGAGCCGAGCAGTCCGCGTTTCCAGGCGGCGTGCATGCCGACGCCCAGCAGGGCGAGAAGCGGGATCATCGGCACGAGGAACACGAGGTCGAAATACGGCGGACCCACGGAAACCTTGCCGAGCTCGAGGGCGTCCATGAACAACGGGTACAGCGTCCCCAGGAGGATGAGGCTGAGCGCCGCCACCAGGAGCGCGTTGTTGAACAGCAGGAAACTTTCGCGCGAGGTAACTTCGAAGCCGGCGGCCGACCTGAGGCGCGGAGCCCGCCAGGCGTACAGCGCCAGCGCGCCGCCGATGACCGCCGTCAGGAATGCGAGGATGAATATCCCGCGAGCGGGATCGGTGGCGAATGCGTGCACCGAGATCAGCACCCCCGAGCGGACGAGGAAGGTGCCGAGGAGCGACAGCGAGAATGCGGACACGGCGAGCAGCAATGTCCAGCTCTTGAAGAGGCCGCGCTTTTCCGTGACAGCGAGCGAGTGGATGAGCGCGGTGCCCGCGAGCCACGGCATGAACGACGCGTTCTCGACGGGATCCCAGAACCACCAGCCCCCCCAGCCCAGCTCGTAATACGCCCACCAGCTGCCGAGTGCGATTCCGATGGTGAGGAATAGCCAGGCCGTTAGCGTCCAGGGCCGCGTCCACCTTGCCCAGGCGGCGTCGAGCCGCCCCTCCAGCAGCGTCGCGCAGGCGAATGCAAATGCCACCGAGAAGCCGACGTAGCCGAAATAGAGGATCGGCGGGTGCACCGCCAGCGCGAAGTCCTGCAACAGCGGATTCAGGTCCTGGCCTTCCGCCGCGGCGGGCATGAGTCGATCGAACGGATTCGAGGTCGTCAGCATGAAGAGCTGGAAGCCGATGCTGATGAGGCCCAGGATCCCGATCACGCGGCTTCGGAACGGCGCGTCGAGCGACGCACTCGCGGCGGTGACCGCGAGCGTCCAGCCGGCGAGGCACAGGGACCACAGCAGCAGCGAGCCTTCGTGCGCGCCCCACACGGCGGCGATGCGGTAGAAAAGCGGCAGCTGGGAATTGGAGTTGGAGGCGACGTACAGGACCGAGAAGTCGCGCTCGACGAAGGACCAGGCGAGCGCCGCGAATGCAACGGCCGTGAAGACGAACTGCCCGACGACCGCCGAGCGCCCCGCCGCCATCCACGCACCATTTCCGCGCGCGGCACCGGCGAGGCTGAAGGCGGCCTGCGCGGCCGACAGCAGGAGCGCGAGGATCAGCGCGAAATGGCCGAGCTCCGGGATCATTCGGCCACCCGCGCCGGCTGAGGCTCGTGCAGCGATTCCGCGACCTCCGGGGGCATGTAGTTCTCGTCGTGCTTGGCGAGGACCTCGTCGGCAATGAACTCGCCCTGCTCGTTCATGCGTCCGTGCGCGATCATGCCCTGGCCTTCGCGGAACAGGTCGGGAAGCAGGCCCTCGTAACGCACGGGAATCGAGTGGCGGTAGTCGGTGACGACGAATTGCACGGCGAGCGTGCCTTCCGTGCGCTTCAGGCTGCCTTCGGTGACCATCCCGCCGATCCGGAATGTGCGCTCGGCGGGTGCGTCCCCGGCGAGTACCTGCGAGGGATTGTAGAAATAGAGCAGGTTGTCCTTGAACGCGAGCGAAGCCAACGCCGCGGCCGCGCCAACGCCGACGAGGATGGCTGCGACTGCGAGCAGACGCTTGCGGCGCGGCGTCATGGCGCCCCCTGCCCCGCCAGCGCGCGCCGATGCGCCCGGTCCCGGGCGATGGCATGCAGCCGGCGCGCCGCGATCACGTTCCAGGCGATCACGACGGCGGCCAGCGCGAAGCTGGGCCAGACGTAAGCGGCGTAGCCGCCCATTCGCAGGAATTCGCTCATCGTGACAGTTCCGTCCTGAGCCAGCTCGCGTTGCGCTCGCGCTGCAGGATTTCCGCCCGCAACCGCAGGAGCAGGACCGCGGCAAAGAACAGCGTGAACGCCAGCAGCATCGTCAGCAAGGGCCACAACATGTCCCCGGCCATGGACGGTTTCGCGATCTTAGTCAGCGTTGACGGCTGGTGCAGCGTGTTCCACCAGTACACGGAGTAGTGGATGATCGGCAAGTTCACGACGCCCACGATGGCGAGCACGGCCGAAGCGCGGTCAGCGCGGTCGCGGTCATCGATCGAGCCGCGCAAGGCCATGACGCCCGCATACAGGAACAGGAGGATCAGCTCGGACGTCAGGCGCGCGTCCCAGACCCACCAGGTTCCCCAGGTCGGCTTTCCCCAGATCGCCCCGGTCGCGAGGGCCAGGGCCGTGAACGAGGCGCCGATCGGCGCTGCCGCAGCGGCAGCCGCGTGCGCGAGCTTGATGCGCCAGACGAGGCCGATCGCGGCGGCGACTGCCATCGTCGCGTAGGCCGCCATGGACAGCCAGGCCGCCGGCGCATGGACATAGACGATGCGGAACGCGTCGCCCTGCAGGTAATCCGGCGGCGCGAGTACGAGGCCGCCATACAGCCCGAGTGCCAGCAGCAGGCCCGTCGGCCAGGCGAACCACGGCACGAGGGTGCCTGCGATGCGGTAGGCATGCGGCGGCGAGGCGAGCTTGTGGAACCAGGTCCAGTTCATGGCATCACTCCGCGCTGATCCGCAAGGCCGCGGCGACGGCGGGCGGTGCGAGCGTCACCGCCAGCACGAGCATGGCAGCGAGGAGCAGCAAGGGCCCGCGCGGGCTCTCTCCGTGGGTGGCGAGATCGACGGCGCGCGCCCCGAAAATCAGCGTCGGCATCGCCAGCGGAAGCACCAGCAGGCCCAGCAGGAGGCTGCCGCGGCGCAGGCCCAGCGTGAGCGCCGAACCGACCGCGCCGAGCGCGCTCAGGATCCCGGTTCCGAGCGCGAGCGACAGCATGACGGTGACCATCGCGCCGAACGGCAGGCCCAGCGCGGTTGCAACGAAAGGCGACAGGAGCACCAGTGGCAGCCCGCAGGTCGTCCAGTGCGCGAATCCCTTGGCGAGTGCGAGCAGCGACAAGGGCTGGCCCGCGAGCAGCATCTGCTCGAGCGTGCCGTCGGCATGGTCGGACCGGAACATGAGCTCGAGGCCGAGGAGCGATGCGAGCAGGGCCGCGACCCACAGCACGCCAGCGCCAATCTGGCGCAGTTCCGCGAGTTCGGGGCTGAGCGCCAGTGGAAAAAGCGTCGTCACCATCAGGAAGAAGATCAGTGGCTGCGCGGCCTGCCCCCAATGCCGCTGTGCGAGCAGCAGGTCGCGCCGGAAGACGAGGAACGCGGCGGCAGCGAGGCTCGTCCGGCTCATGCCGGCAACTCGAGGCTGCGCGTCCGATGGCCTGGAATCGCCGGCGGCTGGTGTGCGGCAATGAGCGCTGCACCGCCCTTGTCGAGGTGCCGGCCAATGATGGCGGACACGAGCACGCTGCCGTCGCGGTCGAGGTTCGAGTAGGGCTCGTCGAGGATCCACAACGCCACGTGCGCCAGCATGACGCGCGCGAAGGCGACGCGCCGTCGCTGCCCCGCCGAGAGCGTGGCCGCCGGGCGGTCGAGCGCGTGGGCGACACCGAGATCCGCAAGCGCCGTTTCGACCTCGCCACTGCGCACTGCGCGGCGAAGCCCGGTCTCGAATGCGAGATTCTCGCGCGCCGACAGCTCCGGCTTCAGGCCGTCGCTGTGCGCCAGATACGTGAAGCTGCCGCACCAGGCATCGCGATCGTTGCGGGTGTCCTGGCCGTTGCACTCGATGCGGCCGGCCTCCGGCGACAGCAGGCCGGCGATCACGCGAAGCAGCGTCGTCTTCCCCGAGCCGTTGGGTCCGAGGATGTGAATGCACTCGCCGGCCGCGGCCTCGACGGAGACGCCGGCGAGCACCCTCCGGTCACCGCGCCAGACTTCGACGCCTTGGGCAGAAATGCGTGAAAAATTAGACGCTTGCAAGGCGAATATTACCGGCCCCCTCAGGTCGCGCGGACTATACCAGAGTAGGCGTTACTCAGCCTTTCGATGGGTAGCGATCGAATGCGGCAACGCGAAATTCCCGTGATCGGGAGAGTGTCGGGTCGGGGGATTCGTTTGTCGAGGCCGGGTGCAACCGGGTCGGGTACATCCCGGTCCGATGGATCAGGACGAGCCGCAGCCGCGCCGGGGCGTGTCGACATGCGGCGCCGGTCGCTCGACGCGGCGGCGCGTTGCCTGCGTGAACATGCGGCTTGCAACCCGGCCGTTCAGCGGAATATTGAGAGAGAGCACCATCGCCAGGAGTCGGCCGGCCTCGGCGTACGAGGTGATGTAGTTCCAGCGCCAGACCACGACGCCCTGGTCGTGGCGACGCAGGTAGTAAGCCCGCTCACGCGCCCTGTCGTAGCGATGCGCCCGCCCCTCGTCGTCGAGGTCGCAGGCGACACCGTACTTCACGCCATGCGGCAGGGGCGACAGTGCCTCGACGAGCTCCCCCGGCGTATTTGCGATCGCGAGGTCCACCACGTCGTTGAAAGCCTTGGCAAACATGGCGCCTACATGTGCCACATTCATGCGGCACGAGGCGTCGGCGCCTGTGCAGACACACCGTCGGACGACGTCCGACTCTTCTAGCGCGGGTCGGGTGCCGGGCGCTCGTCCTGCGGCGTTCCCTTGGGTGGGATCGGGACGAGAATTCGCCAGGCGTTGCCCGGATTCAGGAGCGCCCAGAACGGTGCGGCGATGCCGCCCCATGCGTCCTGGCTGACGTCGCGCATCGGTGCGAGCATGCCGGGCGCCCTGACCACGACTTCGTCGTCGTCGATCGGGCTCGTCAGGTTCTGCCCGGTCTTCGTCTCGTAGCTGCGCACCCAGTCACGAAGCTCGGACTGGGTCAGCAGGAGATTCAGGCCTCCCGGGTGGCGGGCCACGACATGCGGTGCGGCGGTCGCCGGCGGCTCCTCGGCGCCGGCCGTGCCGGAATGCGCGAGGCTCAGGCATGCCGTTGCCGATAACAGGCCGGCATGCAACTCAGCGGCAGCAGGTCTCCACGTCATCGACTGTCAACAGTACGCCTGTTGGTGCGCTGGCGCCCTGTTGCTCGAGCCTGGTGCCCCGGGCTGGAGTCGAACCAGCACGACCTTGCGGTCAACGGATTTTAAGTCCGTAGCGTCTGCCGTTCCGCCACCGGGGCTCTGGGCGCCGGGGCAGATTATGGGGCCCGGACTTCCCTTAGAGACAGTACACAGGCGGCACCCATCGGACTAGTTTCGGCGCCACCGTCGGGAGGCGCGTGCCGCGCCGACGCGACATCTATTGGGGAGACGTCATGCGCGCGCAGCAGAATCGTTCCATCGATGCCGGGCGCCGGCTGGCCCGGGCCGGCCTGGTCGCGGCAATTGCGGCGCTCCTGTCGGGACCAGCCTGGAGCCAGGCGACCCGCACCGAGCACGACCTGCTCGGGCCCAAGGAGGTTCCGGCCGACGCCTACTACGGCGTGCAGACCGCGCGCGCGCTGGAGAACTTCCAGATCTCCGGCGTCAAGATCAACCACTATCCGGGCTTCGTCGAGGCCTGGGCGATCGTGAAGCTGGCGGCGGCAAGGGCCAACACCGATGTCGGCGCCATGAAGCCCGAGACGCTGGCGGCCATCCAGAAGGCCTATGACGAGCTGATGAAGGGCAACTACCACGACCAGTTCCAGGTCGACTGGTACCAGGGCGGTGCGGGCACCTCGACCAACATGAATGCCAACGAGGTGATGGCCAACATCGCCCTCGTGAAGAGCGGCCACAAGATCGGCGACTACAAGATCGTCGAGCCGCACGACGACCTCAACATGTCGCAGTCGACGAACGACTCCTACCCGACGGCGCTCAAGGTCGCCTTCATCCTGCGCAACGGCAAGCTGATCGGAGAGCTGGAGCAGCTCGTCGCATCCTTCCGCGCCAAGGGAAATGCCTTCATCGACATCGTCAAGATGGGCCGCACGGAACTCCAGGACGCGGTGCCCATGACCGTTGGCCAGGAGTTCCATGCCTTCGCGTCGGCCCTCGAGTCCGAGGTGCAGCTGCTCCGGGATGCCGAGAAGTATCTCTACGCCCAGAACATGGGCGCGACGGCCATCGGGACCGGCATCAACGTGCCCAAGGGCTACAACGAGCGCGTCGCCTTCCACCTCGCCGAGCTGACGGGCAAGCCGATCGTCGAGGCGCCCGACATGATCGCCGCAACCTGGGAGCAACAGGGGTTCGTCGTCTACTCATCCGCACTCAAGAGCGTCGCGATCAAGCTCTCCAAGATCGCGAGCGACCTGATCCTTCTCGCTTCCGGACCGCGTGCGGGCCTCGCCGAGATCAACCTGCCGGCCATGCAGCCGGGCTCCTCGATCATGCCCGGCAAGGTCAACCCGGTGATCCCGGAGCTCGTCAACGTCGTCGCCTTCCGCGTGATGGGCAACGATTACGGCGTGACCGTCGCCTCGCATGCCGGCCAGCTCCAGCTGAACGCCTACGAGCCGGTCGCGGGCATCTCGATCCTCGAGTCGCAGCACCTGCTGTACACGACCTCGCAGGCGCTGCGCACGAAGTGCGTCGACGGGATCACGGTGAACGAGAAAGTCCTCGCCAATTACATGGAGACGACGGTCGGCATCGTCACCGCCCTGAACCCGGTGCTCGGCTACGAGAAGGCCACGGAGCTCGCGAACGAGGCCTACAAGAGCGGCAAGGGCATCCTGGAGATCATTCGCGAGAAGAAGATCCTGACCGAGGCCCAGATCGCCGAGATCCTGGATCCGGCCAAGCTCACGAACCTGGACAAGTCCCAGTACAAGAAGTAATCGCAGAGAGGTTGCGGACATGAAATCGCTGACTCGCACGTTCTTCGCGGCCGCGCTGATTGCGCTCGTACCGGTGCTCGGCAGCCCGGCCCTGGCACAGCAAGCCAAGAAGCCCAACATCACGATCCTCGCCACCGGCGGCACGATCGCAGGCGCCGCGGCCACCGGCACGCAGTCCGGTTACACCTCCGGCGCCGTCGGCATCGACACGATGATCGCCGCCGTGCCCGGCATCACGGACCTGGCGACGATCAAGGGAGAGCAGATCTCGAGCGTCGGATCCCAGGACATGTCCTTCGAGATCCTGCTGAAGGTCGCCAACCGGATCAACGAGCTGCTGGCGACGCCCGCCGTCGACGGCATCGTGATCACGCATGGGACCGACACGCTGGAAGAGTCGGCTTTCTTCCTGAACCTGGTCGTCAAGAGCGACAAGCCGGTCGTGATGGTCGGCTCGATGCGGCCCTCGACGGCCGTGAGCGCCGACGGTCCGCTGAACCTCTACAACGCGGTCGGCGTCGCGAGTGACCCAAACGCCCGAGGTCGAGGCGTGCTTGTCCTGATGAACGACTGGATCCACGCCGCCCACTCGCTGACGAAGACCAGCACGACGGCCGTGCAGACGTTCATGTCGCCGCTGCGCGGGCTCGTTGGCGTCGCCTCCTACGGCAAGAACGACTTCTACAACAACCCGCCCTGGAAGCACACGACGGGCAGCGAGTTCGACGTCAAGGGCGTCACCGCCCTACCCCGCGTCGACATCGTCTACGCCTACCTCGATATGCCGGCCGACTCGATCGATGCCGCCGTGGCCAATGGCGCCAAGGGCGTCGTCATCGCCGGCGTCGGCAACGGCAACATGAACAAGGCCTCGGTCGATGCCGCAGCGCGCGCCGTACAGAAGGGCGTGGTCGTGGTGAGG
>DATEEF010000012.1:0-28144 GCA_035281265.1 Steroidobacteraceae bacterium | reverse complement strand
TAGCAGGCGAGCCGCCGGGAATCGTCGGACTCCGCGCGGCAGGCTTTCACCGCGTCGGCGATATCGTCGGCGGTGGCGAGCGTCGGCGACGCAGTGGCCGAGACCGCGAGCAGGAGGGCGGTGATCAATCGCATCTCAGATCTCCCAGTCCGGTTTCTTGCCGGTGTGAGCGTCGATGGCCTCGAAGAGCGACACGACGAGCCTGCGCTCGTCCTCCGACAGCTCCGGCCGCCAGACATCGAACAGCAATATGACCCGGGTGCGCTCGCTACCGTTCCAGGCCTCGTGCTCGATGGAGTCGTCGAAGGCCCAGGCCTTGCCCTCGACCCAGTCTCGCGTCTCATTGCCGACACGGAAACGGCACTTGCCGGGCACGACGACGGGCAGGTGGCAGATGAGGCGCGTGTTCACGAGGCCGTTGTGAGGCGGGATGTGGGCGCCCGGCCGCAGGAGCGAGAAGAGGATCGACGGCGAGCGATTGGGCACATGGGCGAGCGGAGCGCCCCGCAGCGCATGCATCGTCTTCGGGAAGCGCGCGGCATTCGCCGCCACCGGCTCGCCGTTCTTCCACAGGTAGTAAGCGCTCCAGGCCGGATTGTTGAGCATGCCCATCTCGTCCTTCTTGGGACGGTTCGCATGGCCCTGCACGTAAGGTGCAAAGGCGCCGGGCTCGTTGAGCACGGATTCGAGCTCGGCGCGGATATCGGCGGTCGCGGACTCGACTTCGTCCAGCCAGGGGAACCGGCTGCGCTCGTAGAACTGGATCTGGGGCAGGCCCGGGAAGTAGTAGTACTTCGGCTCCTGCAGGTAGATGCGCTTCTGTCCGAGGACGAGGTCGACCGACTGCGCGAAGCGCGGGCTCGAGGTCGCAGGGTCGAAGCCCTTGGCGGCGAGGCTGCGCAGCAGGTAATCCCGGTAGTCCGCGGCAAACCGGTCGCAGGCCTCGCGCGCGCGCGCGAGCAGGACCGCCGTCTCCTTCGACTGGCCGGCTGCCGGCGCGGAGCGGATCGCCATGAGATAGAAGGAGGACGCCGAGCGTGCGTCGCCGGCCGCGGCGTAGAGGTCCGCGCGCCGGACGAGGGCCGGGACGTGCCTCGGGTCCACCGACAGCAGCCGCTCGAGCGCCGCAGCCTCGGCGGGCGCGTCGCCGCGCTCCCGGCACTGGCGGGCGAGATCGAACAGGGCGGAGGCGTTCGCGGGGGTGGCGGGGCTCACCATTGCGGTGGGAATTATACTGACGGCCGCATGAACGACGAGGCGACGCGCGCGAACCAGGCCGCGCTCAGGGCCATGGCGGCAGGCAACATGGCGGCAGCCCGGGCAGAGCTCGAGGGAGCGGTCGCGCGTCACCGCGGCGACCTGCGGCTCTGGCTCAACCTCGCCGTGGTGCGGCGCCAGCTCCGCGACTTCGATGGCGCGTTCAAGGCCCTGCGCGAGGCGCTCGCCATCGACAACCGCAATTTCCCGGCGCTCCTGATGCAGGCGGCGCTGCTCGACAAGCTCGGCCGCGGCAAGGATGCCGCCACGGCCTATGGGATCGCGCTGGTGCAGGCGCCGCCGGACGCGGAGCTCGATGCGCCGACGCGCCAGGCCGTGCTGCGCGCGCGCGAGGTGCACGCGGCCCACGTCGCGGAGCTCGGGAAGTACGTCCGCGACCACGTCGACGGCGCGCGCGAGGCGCTCACGGGCGCCGAAAAGAAACGCCTCGAGGCCTTCATCGACACGACGCTGCGCATCCGCAAGCGCTACCGCCAGGAGCCGATGGAGTACGGCTATCCGGGGTTGCCGGACATCGAGTTCTACGAGCGCGACGAGTTCCCCTGGCTCGGACAGTTCGAGGCCGCGACGCCCGGCATCCAGCGCGAGCTCGCGCGCATCCTGGTCGAGGACGAGGCCGGCTTCAGCCCGTACATCCAGTACGACGACCACCTGCCGCTCGACCAGTGGCGCGAGCTCAACAAGTCTCCGCGCTGGAGCGCCTTCCATTTCTACGACAAGGGACGCGAGATTGCCGAGCGCTGCGCGCGCGCGCCCGCGACGATGGACGCCGTCAGGCGGCTGCCGCAGGCGATGGTCGACCTGCGCTCGCCGACCGCGATGTTCTCGGTGCTGAAGCCGAGGACGCGGATCCCGCCGCACACCGGCATCGCGAACTTCCGGCTCGTCGTGCACCTGCCGCTCGTGCTGCCCGGCCGCTGCGGCTTCCGCGTGGGCGGCGAAACGCGCGAGTGGCGGATCGGGGAGGCCTGGGTGTTCGACGACACGATCGAGCACGAAGCCTGGAACGAGAGCGACGAGATCCGCATCATCCTGATCTGCGACATCTGGAGCCCGCGGCTCTCGCCGGCGGAGCGCGAGGCGATCCGGGCAGTCATCGCCGCGACCGACGCCTTCCGCGGCGGGGACCCCGGCACTCAGATATAGTTCGCGCCCATGCTGCTCAAGATCAAGAGCCTGCTGACGCCCGAGGAATGCGCGCGGCTGGTCGCCCTGTCCGGCGAGCTCAAGTTCGTCGACGGGCGCGTCTCGAATCCCGCCAACACGAGCAAGCAGAACCTCCAGGCCGACACCGCCGACCCGAAGTACGCGGAGTCCGTGCAGATCGTCGCCGGCGCACTGGGCCGCTCGCGCGAATTCGGCAGCTTCGCGATCCCCAAGCGCGTGGCGCCGCCGCTCCTGTGCCGCTACGAGCCCGGCATGAAGTACGGCTCGCACGCGGACGCGGCGATCATCCAGCTGGCGACCGGCAAGATCCGCTCCGACCTCTCCTGCACGGTCTTCGTCGGCGACCCGTCGGCCTACGAGGGCGGCGAGCTCGCGATGGTCATCGGCAACCAGACGCTCGCCTTCAAGGGCGCGCCCGGGGAGGCCATCGTGTATCCCTCGACGTTCCTGCACGAGGTCGTGCCGGTGCGCTCCGGGCAAAGGCTCGTCTCGATCACGTTCATCGAGAGCCACGTCGCCGACCAGCACGAGCGGCTGCAGATCTACGAGCTGAACGAGGTCGCGGCCCTCGAGGGGCTGCGCATGAGCCCCGAGAGCCGCGTCCGCCTCGACGTCGTGCGGCAGAACCTGCTGAGGATGTGGTCGGCGAGCTAGTCGCCGCCGAAATCGAGCCCGAGCGGCGCCAGCTGCCGCTCGTAGTTGCGCCAGCGCCCTGACGACCTGCGGTACAGCGGCTCGCGGACCTGCGCGACGCTCGCGGTCCTCACGCGGTTCGGATTCGCGCGGAAGTCGAGGCAGCCCTCGTGCCAGTCGAGCCCCGCGAACGCGAGCAGCCTCTCCGTCACGCCGCGCGGGTCCCGCACGTAGGCGTCGTAATCGGCGTCGAGGATGCTGTCGGCGAACAGCCCCTTCCAGTGCGCCATGAGGCGGCGGTACTGCCGGTAGTGGTGCGCGATGTCGGCGAGGTCGGCTGCGTAGCCCAGTCGGTCGTCGAATTGCTGGAACCAGATCGAGAGCGCCGTGTCGCGCGGGTCGCGCACGGTGTTGACGAAGCGCGCGTTCGGGAACACGGCCTTCAGCATGCCGAGCAGGCCGAAGGCGTCCGGCCGCTTGTTGGTCACGATGTCGGCGCCGGGAAAGCTCCGCTTCAGGTAGTCGAGGTAACCCTGGCCGAGTCCCCGCCAGTCCGCCGGGTCGAGCGAGATCGGCACGCGCATGAAGTAGTCGATCTCCCCGCCCGCGGTCACTCGGGGGTGGCCGGCGAGGACCTGCTCGAACAGCGTCGAGCCCGAGCGGAACATGCCGGTGACGAAAACGAGGGGCGCCTGCGACACGGGCTCCGCCGAGGCGATGTGCTGGGCGTCGAACGCACGCACCAGCTTCGAGACGCCCTGCTCGACGGCGTAGCGGTCATAGCGCACGAGCCGCAGGCGGCTCACCGCGTTGCCGGCCGCGTACTGCTCGAAGGCCTCCTCGTAGCGTCCGCAGTCGTCGAGCGCCTTGCCGAGCGCGAAGTGCAGGCTCTCGCGCGCGAGCGGCGCAAGGTCAGACCGGCGCAGCGCGCGGCGCAGCCGCTTCACGACCTCGCCGTCCGCATCGGACACCGTCTCGGCATTCGCAATGCGGACGAGCGCGTCGTGCCAGGCCGGGTTCAGGGCGAGGACCTGCCGGTACAGCATCATCGCGCGCGGCAGGTCGCCGTACTCCTCGTGATGCAGCGCCAGGTTGTACAGGGCCGGGATGTGGGCCGGGTTCATCGCCAGCGCGCGCTCGAGCAGCAGCTTGGCCGCCGAATCGCGGCGCAGCTCCGCCTGGATCACGGCCATGTTCGAGAGGACTTCCTCCGGGCGCTCGATGCGCAGGTCGAGCGCCGCCTGGTGGGCCTCGAGGGCTTCCTCCAGCCTCCCGCGGCGGCGCAGGAAGCAGGCGAAGTTGAACCGCGCGACGGGGTCCTGCGGTTCCGCGCCGATGTAGCGCCGGTAGGCGGACTCGGCATCCGCGTGGCGGCCGGCCTGCTCGAGGCTGGCGGCGAGACCGAGGTCGGGGGCGGCGCTCACGCGCGCTCCGCGGCGAGCAATCTACCGATGCCGGCGTCGGCACCGGCAAGCCGTTCGAGCCAGGCGAGCCCGCGCGCGATCTCGGCGCGATTATCGCGGCGCGATCCGGCCAGCCGCGCCGCGCGCTCGCCGGGCGGATATGGCAGCTGCGGCGCCTTGGAGTACTGGCCGAGCACGGGGCCCGCCGCGGCGGCGGCGAGCTTCGCCGGCTGCAGCGCCAGGCCGAAGTGGGCGGCGACACGCCCGAGCTGGCCCGGCACGTCGGCAAGGAACTCGTCGAAGTCGACGGCGAGCACGCGCGGTCCGTGGGCCTCGATCGCATCGCGTCGCGTGAGGCTTTCGACGAGCCAGCCGAGCGCGGCGAGCTCGCCCGGGGATAGCGCGTGCAGCGGCTCGACGGGAAGCGCCCGGCCGGCGAGCAGCCGCCGCATTCGCCCCGGCCCGTGGCCGCGCAGGTCCGCGGACGAATTGGCGCCGCCGAGGAGCGTTGCGAGGTAAGGCTCCGCGGCCAGGTTCAGGTACACCGCCCGCGAAGGTGGCGAGCGTTCGAGGAGCACGGGCGCGAGGCTTCCCGCGCTGCTCGTCGCCTTGACCACCACGGCGCGCGTGCCCGCGTAGCCGCGGCTCCAGAGTCGCAGCGTCATGTCGAGCAGCGCCTGGAACTGCTCCTTTGCCAGCAGGGAATCCGGCCGGCCAACCGACTCGGCGGCGTCCGCGATCGTTCGCAGCAGCAGTGGCTCGCGCAGCGGCAGCACGAGGCCCGTCTCGTCGAGCAGCCGCGACAGCAGCGTCGAGCCGACATGCCCCGTATGGAAGATGAAGTGCACGGGCCGCGGCTCACGGACGCGCCGGCTGGCCTCGGTGACCGCCGCGCCGGGCAGCCATGCGCCCTGCGTCGACGGCGCCAGGATGCGGTCGTCCAGGAAGCTGGCGGCGCGGTAGGCGCGCTCGTCGAGGCGCAGGACGAGGACGCGCCCGCCGGCCAGCTCGAGGTTGTGGGGATACGCGTCGGGCGAGGCCGGCAGCAGCGCCTCGAGGTCGCGGACGGCGGCGTTCACGGTGCTGGCGAGCATGCCCGGCTATTGTGGCACGGGCGCGGCGGGCAAAAAAAAGCGGCGGCCCGAAGGCCGCCGCCAGGTCTGCAAAGTAAGCGTTCTCGAACCGGCTTAGAAGTCCACCGTGGCCCGGACGAACACGTAGCGACCGAGGGCGTCGTACGTCTGCGGGTAGGTGTTGCCGTTGCCGGTCGTGCCGACCGTCGCGCTGATGGGCGGATTGTCGTCGGCCACGTTGTTGATGCCGAGCGTGACCGAGGCCTTCTCCGTCACCGCCCAGTTGGCGGCGATGTCGAAGTAGTCCTGGGCCGGCAGCTCGTAGTCGATGCGGGCCGGGTCAAACCCGAAGCCCTTCACCGCGTCCATGTAACGCCAGGTCACGGACAGGTCGAGGTCCCACGGGGTCACCCAGCTCGTGCGGAACCGGTGACGCCATTCCGGCGTGGGGACGCCGACCGAGTTCGCGCTGCAGTTCTGCGAGTAGAACCCGACGCAGTCGAACGGGTCGATGCCCGGACCGGAGTCCGTGATGAGCTCGTCGACCAGCGTGCCGGTGAGGTTGAAGTTCAGGCTGCCGAAGCGGCCCATCTCCAGACCCGTGTACGTCACGTTGAGGTCGTAGCCCTTCGTCGAGACCGAGCCGATGTTGATGTTCGTATCCACCACGTGGCCGGTGCCGACCCACAGCTGGCCGTTGGCGTTGCGGTTGATACGGTCGCAGGCCGCCGGGTCGTTGTTGATGTAGCAGGCGTTCAGCGTGTTGATCGACCCGAACGTCGAGATCGTGTTGTCGATCTTGATGTCGAAGTAGTCAACCGTGACCGCGAGCCCCGGCGCGAACCGCGGCGTGAACACGATGCCGTACGAGTACGTGTCCGCCTCTTCCGGCGTCAACGCGGTGTTGCCGCCTTGGAGGAAGTTGTACTGGCCGGCCGGGCTGTCGAGCGCAGGCGCTCCGACATTCCCTGCCGGGACGCCCGAGTCGATGCACTCCTGGTCGCTGGCCTCCGGGCTGCGCGCATCCGCGCCGCACGGGTCGCCAGTCATGTCGAACAGGTTGAAGCCCTGTGCCGTGAACAGCTCGACGATGTTGGCCGCACGGACCGCACGCTGGTAGCTGCCGCGGAGCCGGACGTCCTGCACGGGCGCCCACTCGAGGCCGAACTTGTACGTGTCGGTCTGCACGCCGTCGCCGTAGTCCGAGTACCGGTAAGCGGTGTCGAAGGACAGGCTCTCCGCGCCAGTCTGGTCCTGGGCGAGCGGAATCCGGGCCTCCATGAAGAGCTCTTCCACCTTTGTGCCGCCGCTGATGCCGATCGTCGGGCCGCCGGAGCCGGCGAGCTGGCCGGCTTCCTGCAGCGAGTCGACTTCGTTCTCGAGCGTGTCGCGGCGCCACTCGGTGCCGATCACCAGCTGGATGCCGTCGGAGGCGAGCGGCGACTTGACGCCGTACACCCCGAGGTCACCCGTGACGGAGGCGTTATAGATCTCCTGGTTGATGCGGCCGATCTGCAGGCCGGATGCCTGGAGATAGTCCAGCTGGTCCTGCGTCACGCCGCCCGGCACGAACGGGTTCCACGGCACGCAATTCGTGTCGGTGCCGTCGATGACCGACTGGCAGGTCGGCACGCCGGCGACGTTCACCACGTTGATGGCATTCGCCAGGCGGGGCGTGACGAAGTAGTTGAGCGTCTTCGCCGTTCCGCTGCCGCTCGAGTACTGCGCCGAGACGTCGTATCCCCAACCGTCGTTGATCGCGCCCCGCACGCCCGCGATGACGCGGAAGGTGCTGTTCGCGAACGACTGCTGGCGTCCGCCGCCTTCCACGTTGCGCCGGCCGATGTACATCGGGACGGACGTGTTGGCAGCGATCGCGGCGGCATCGCAGCCGATCAGGGGGAGCGCGTCCACCGGGATCAGCGGGTTGCCGCAGTTGATCGAGTTGGTCTCGAAGAAGTTGCCCGACGGGGCGATCTGCGCCACCGACTCGTAGTCGTTGAACATCAGCTGCGTGTAGACGTCCGCGGACTCGTTGAACTCGTAGTGACCCATCGCACCGAGCGCGTAGCGGCGCTCCGGACGCTGGTAGTGGTTCAGCGGGCCGAAGTTGTACAGGTCGTTGGCGAAGTCGAAGTCACGCCAGGAGGTGGCGTCGTTCGCGGTCAGGTAGTAGTTCGAGAAGTCGGTGAAGAGGCCCCCGGCCGAAGTCGCCGAGCCGCCGCAGCCGAACGACACCGTCGGCGGCGCCGTCGCCAGCGAGCAGGCCGAGTAATCGCGGTCGCGCTGCAGCACCTGCTCGCTGTCGAACACCGTGGCGTACGCGGTGATGTTGCCGCGCCCGTCGCCGCTGTTGACACCGACGAGCAGGGAGAGCTCCTTGCCTTCGCCGTCCGTCACGCTGTCATCCGGAAGCGCGTACTGGGACGGGTTTCCCGCCTCCTTCTCCGCGATCGTGTCGCGGAGCTTGACCTCGCCTGCGCCGGTGAAGTCATTCTCGTGCCAGTAGAAGTTGTACTGGGAGGTGACCTGGACGCCCTCGAAGTCCTTCTTCATGATGAAGTTGACGACGCCGGCCACGGCATCCGAGCCGTAGACCGCGGACGCGCCGCCCGTCAGCACGTCGACGCGCTCGACCATCTGCGTCGGAATCTGGTTGATGTCCGCCGCCGAGTTGGTCACGCCGCCGTACGGCAGGCGCCGGCCGTCGACGAGGACGAGCGTGCGCGGCGAGCCGAGACCACGGAGGTTCAGGGTTGCCGTTCCCGTCGAGCCGTTCGAGACCGTCACGTTCTGCGCAGCGAATGCCTGCGGCAGCTGGTTCACGAGGTCTTCGATGCGGGTGACGCCTTGCGTCACGACATCCGCAGCGGTGACCTGCGTTACGGGTGTCGTCGACTCCAGGTTCGCAGAACGAATGCGCGAACCCGTGACGACGATCTCACCCAGGTTTTCCTGCGCGAGCGCAGGCGCCGCCCCGGCTGCCGTCAGCGCACCCATGACGAGTGCGCGACGTACGGCCGACGCGACCTGGTATTTACGTTCCATTGCTTACGTCCTCCCGCGAACGGCCAAACCGTTCTTTGGTTTGATGAGTTGACACGTCAACCAAATGACTCAAAGCCACCGTGGCGAAATAGATACGGTCTTCCCGCCACATTGGATGGCCGGATCATAACAACATTGTTTGCCCCCGCAACAAACGTTGCGAAATAGCAACTAATCCGAGCGAAACTGCGGGGAAACCGCTCGCCAGGATTGGTGGCGACGACTCAGCTCCACCCCCTCAAAACGGACACTGCGATAGCAAAGGGGAACTCTTCTGTGGCTTCTGCGCTACATCTGCCGTCCGGGCGATGGTCCCCTGTCGGTCTTGGGCGGGGCGATCTGGAGCTCAGCCGCTCCACTGCGGCGGTGTTTCAGGGGACATGAACGCATCGCCAGCCCACAGCCGCCTGGATTTATTGTCAATTCGGGAGGCCGGGCCTCAGTGCAAGGGTCGGCTGCTTCCTGTCGTTCGCAAAGTCGGCAGGTCGATGCGATCTCCAGGCTCCAATCCGATCTTGCGCGCCGTGCCGGCGAGCACCTCGAGGACGGCGACGGCCTCGCCGCGGGACGGGATCGGCGTCAGCGAAAGAGGCTTGGCGTCGGCGGCAATGTTCAGGACCCGCCCCGCCGCGTCGATGAAGACGAGGTCGAGGGACAGGTAGGTGTCCTTCATCCAGAACGCGACCGGCTGGGGTCGCTCGAAGATGAACAGCATGCCGCGGTCCGGCGGCAACTCGCGGACGTACATGAGTCCCTGCTCGCGGCTTCGCTCGTCCGCGGCGATCCACACGGCGAATTCGTGCTTGCCGCTCGCCGTCGTGACGGTGACGCGCGCGTGGTCGAGCGACGGGAAGAGACCGGCCTCCGGCGCGACCGCACCTGCGCAGGCAGTCGCCAGCGCCGCGAGGGCGAAGAGGCGAGCGAAGCGCCTCATCGGCCAGGTGCGGCGTCCGGAACGGGTGCGGCGTCGCCCGAGGTCACGCGGCCCACGAAATCGAATCGCGTGACGAGCACCGATCCTTCGCCGTCCAGGGCGCGCGCGGGCGCGACGCAGAAGCCGCGTGCGCGGATGCGGAAGCTGTTGGCGGGCAGCGCGCCGCCCTCGATCGGCTGCTGCTCCACTTCGTCGAACTCGCAGCGGCTGTCGCCCTGCGTCCCGTAGATGCGCTCTCCGGCGCCGTCGAGGAGCGTGAGGTTGACCGGGACGCGCTTGCCCGACCGGCCGACGCCGAGCTCGGGCGCGGCGAACACGACGGCCAGCGGCCCGCCGGCCAGCGCGCCCGCGAATCGCACGCGCAGCCCCTTGCCGTCGGGCCGAGGCATCCCGGTGCATTCGAGGCCCGGCTCGGTCCAGTGCACGTCCTGCTCGATGCTGCCGCGCAGCCGCATGGTGATGAAGCCGTCCTGAGCGGGCAGGCAGCGCAGCGCGGCCGCCGGCGCGGCCGCCGGCTGCGTCGCGAGCAGGGCCAGGATCCAGGCAGCCGTCATTCGGCAGCGTCGGAACGCGCGACCAGCAGGTGCTTCGCGAGCGTCCCGTGGCCGCGGCCGATGGCGCGAATCAGGTGCATGACCCCCGTCAGCAGCAGCACGCCGAGCAGCAGGAGGAAGGGCGCCGCGAGCGGCGACGGGCCGAAATACACGGAATGGTCGTCGAGCCAGAGGCTGCCCGAGCCGACGCCGGCCGCCATGAGCACCGCCGCCACGGCGCCGCCGACGAGACCGACGCTCACGCAGATGCCGACCGTCGCGATCACGAAGTACAGGATGCCAAGCGGCAGCATCAGGAGGAAATAGAACATCGTCGTCCACGTGCGACGGTCGACCAGCATCTGCTTGATGCGCTCGAATACCGGCACGCCCTTCGCGGGATACACGGGCCGTCGCGGCATGCGCTGGCCGAGCAGGCCCTCGACGAGCCGCCCTTCGGCGAGCGCGAGCACGCGCGTGAAGCCGACGAAGAGCAGGAAAAACGGGATGCCGACGACCAGGAAAATGAGGCCCGCGGACGTCGAGAGGCCCGTGACGACGGTGGTGAAGTAGAAGACGCCGGTGACGAGCGCGAGCAGCATGTAGAAGAGGGCGGTCCAGGTGCGCGCGTCCCCATAGACGCCGAAGAAGCGGCCGAGCGCGGTCCTGGGCGGCGTGCGCGGCGGCGGTGCGAGCGCGGTACGCACCTGCTTCTCGGTGGTGCGATAGGCCTCGGCGACCTCCGCGGGCGCACCATAGGTGCTCGAGATCAGCTCGAGCGTGTCCGATTCGCTGCGGCCGGGATTGGCGGCTACTTCGGCGCGCAGGTATTCCTCGGCGTCATAGAGCGCATCCTGCACGAGCGCGGGATCCTCGCCCGCGAGCGCGGCGCGAAGTGCGGCCAGGTATTGCTCGATCGAGCGGGGGGCGGTGCTTTCGTTCATGAGGAGGCTCCGTTCGCTTCCGTAAACCCATCGACGAAATCGCGCGTGCTGCGCCAGATCCCGCGCCACTCGGAAAGCGCCGCCCGGCCGGCCTCGGTTATTCGGTAATAGCGGCGCGGCGGGCCAGCGTATGACGGGACGATGCGGCTCGCCAGCAAGCCGTTGCCGGAGAGCTGGCGCAGCACGGGATACAAGGCGCCCTGCTTGACGGGGGGGCTGCCGTCCGCGAGGGCCTGCAGACGCTTGGCGATCTGGTAGCCGTACAAGTCTTCGCCGGCCTGCTCCAGCACGGCAAGGAGCACGAGGCCAACCAGCCCGGCGTTCAATTCCCTTTGAAACTTAAGGGAAAGTCGCTCCTGTTCGTCGCGACCGCCGTTGGGGGCGGAGGTGGTCGTTGGATCCACGAAGGACTACCAATTAGCCAGCATTACTGACTGAATAGTACTACTAAGTAGCTAATAGTCAAGACACGACCCCTTGAATGCGTCGTCAGATCAGGCAAGGTCAGGCCTCATGTATCGGCTGCGCGCATTGCTGCTCCTCGTCGGCCTCGCGTCCGCTGGCTGCGCGGCGCTGCCGACGAATCTCGAGACGCCCGTGGTGTCCTTCGTCAGCCTGCGCGCGGTCGAGGCTTCCGTGTTCGAGCAGCGGCTCGAAGTGCGCATGAAGGTGCGGAACCCGAACGACGTGGAGCTTCCGGTCAACGGCCTCGACGTCGACGTCGAGCTGGCGGACGAGCCATTCGCGCGCGGTGTCTCGGCGCGCGAGTTCGTCGTGCCCGCCGGCGGCGAGGCCGAGTTCGACATGCTGGTGACGGCCAATGCGGCGACGGCGCTGCTGAAGATCGCCGGGGACGGCGGCAAGACCGAGGCGATTCCCTACAAGCTGAAGGGCAAGCTGTCGACGAAGATCGGGCTCCTGCGCAGCGTTCCGTTCGAGGAATCGGGCACCGTGTCGCTCGCGGACCTGCTCGGCAAACGCCGCAAGGGCGGCTGAGCGGCCAGCAAGAAGCGGGTTGCCTCGATGTCGCATCGGCTCCACTCTGGCGCCATGAACGAATCAGCCAGCTACCGCCGCATCGAAAAGGTCATCGGCCACATCGACCGCCATCACGAGCGCCAGCCGGACCTGGGCGAGCTCGCAAAGGTCGCTGGCCTCTCCGTCTTTCATTTTTCGCGCGAATTCCGCCGCTGGGCGGGCCTATCGCCGACGCGCTACCTGCGCACGCTCTCGCTCTCGGCGGCGAAGCGCGAGCTCAACGAGCGCGGATCCGTGCTGACCGCGGCCTGGGCGGCGGGACTCTCGGGCGGCGGCCGCCTGCATGACCTGTTCGTGCAGTTCGACGCGGTGACGCCCGGCGAATACAAGGCGGGCGGCGCGGGCATGGAACTGCGGTACGGCTTCGCCGGCTCACCTTTCGGCCGGGTCATCGCGGCGAATACCGCGCGCGGCCTCGCCTACCTTGCCTTCGTGGACGGGAGCGACGAGCGCGCGCTCGCCGAGCTGTCGCGCCGCTGGCCGCGCGCGAGCGTCGAGCGCGACGACGCCGCGGCTGCACAGGTCGTGCGGCAGGCGTTCAGCGATCGCGGCGGGCGCATCCGGCTCGCGCCTGTCGGCACGAATTTCCAGGTCAAGGTCTGGCAGGCGCTGCTCGAGCTCGGTTCGCGCGGCCCGACCAGCTACGGCGAGCTGGCGGCCGCGATCGGCAGTCCCGGCGCGAGTCGCGCCGTGGGGCAGGCGGTCGGTGCGAACCCGGTCGCCTGGCTGATTCCCTGCCATCGCGTGCTGCGGCGCGACGGCGGGCTCGGCGGTTATCACTGGGGCGTCGAGCGCAAGCGCGCGATGCTCGCCTGGGAACATGCCGCGATCGCGCGTGCGGTCGGGACGGGGGCTCACGCTTCTCCTGTAGCATGACGGCGCTGGGGGCTCCCGAAGTCCCCGGTCGCCCGAGATGCAGAACACATTGCGGCAGTTGTGGGACGACGGCCAGCAGCAGGTCATCGCGGGCCGGCTGCAGGCCGCGCAATCGTCGTTCGAAAGGCTGGTGAAAATCGATCCCTGGCACGTGCCGGGGCGGCTGCTCCTCGCGAGCGTCCTGCTGGCGCAGGGCCGCGTGCGTCCCGCGGCGGAGCAGACGAAGTTCGCCGCATTCGCGCTGCCGGACGATGCCGACATGATCTGCCGCGTGGCCCAGTGCCTGGTCAGGGTCGGCGAGATCAACGCCGCGCGGGCCTGCATGCGCCATCCGGAAATCGCCCGCAGCCGTTCGGGGCCTGCGCTCGCGGGTCTCGCGCACATCTACCAGGGACTGAACCTGCACGCGGAATCGCTTGCGCTGATGGACCGGGCGCGCGCGCTCGGCTTCGACAACCCGGATTTCCGCTATTTCCGTGCCATCCAGCTGCAGTTCAACGGCCGGGTCGGCGAGGCCGAGGCCGAGCTCGAAGCCTGCCTGCGCCTCGGCCCGACGTTCGGCCGAGCCTCGCTGACGCTGGCGCGGCTGCGCAGGTGGACGGCCGACGACAACCACCTGGAGTTCATCCGCAGGCGCCTGCGGGAGGTCGAGCAGGGTACCGAGGACCACGCGGCCTTCGAATTCGCGCAATACAAGGAGCTCGAGGACCTCGGCCGCCACGACGAGGCCTGGGGGTCCCTGCAACGCGCCAACGCGGTCATGCACGGGCGCCTCAAGCACCGTGTACAGGACGAGGAGGCGCTGTTCGATGCCGTCATCGCCCGCTGCGATGCCGCATTCGTGCGCGAGCCAGCGCACCGGTTCGACGGGCCGATGCCGATCTTCATCGTCGGCATGCCGCGGTCCGGCACGACGCTGCTCGAGCGCATCCTCGGCAACCATTCGCAGGTGACGCCGGCCGGCGAGCTCGCCGACTTCAGCAGGCAATGGCGATGGGTGGCCGACCGGCACGGCCAGAAGCTGCTGGACGAGACCCTGGTAAGTGCTGCCGCCGGGACGGATTTCGCCGAGGTCGGCCGCCGCTACCTGGAACAGACCCAGTGGCGCGCCGGCGACCGGCCGTACTACGTCGACAAGCTGCCGCCGAACTTCATGCTGGCCGGCTTCATCCGGCGCGCCCTGCCGCAGGCGAAGATCGTGCACATGGGCCGCGAACCGATGGACCTGTGTTTCTCGAACTACCGCGCGCTCTTCGGCGACGCATTCGCGTACAGCTACGACCTCGATGCGCTGGCCGCGCACCACGCGCAGTACCGCAGGCTCATGCGCCACTGGCACGAAGTGATGCCGGGCGCCCTGCACGACGTCGACTACACGGCGCTGGTGCGGCACACGGAAGCCGCGACGCGCGCGCTGCTCGCGCATTGCGGCCTGCCGTTCGAGGCCGGTTGCCTCGATACGTCCGCAAATCCCGCGCCGGTCGCGACGCTGAGCAGCGCGCAGGTGCGCGAGCCGATCCACGCGCGCGCGCTGGAAGCGTGGAAGCCCTACGCCGCGCAGCTGGCGCCGCTTCGGCTAGCGCTGCATGCCTAGTCGGCTCCCCCCAGGTCGATCTGGTACTCGACCCAGAACGCGCGGCCGTAGCCGTTGTAGTTGAAGATGTTGAAGTACGGGTAGGCCAGCAGCCCGGAATAACTCTTGTCTTCCGGCGGATCCTCGTCCACGACGTTGTTCACGGTCAGGGCGAGGGAGCTGTTGTCGGTCAGCTGGTAGTGCACGTTCAGGTTGAACAGCGCATACGGATCGATGTCGCCCGGTGCGACGCCGTTGATCGGGCCCGCACCGCTCTGCTCGGCGAAGTTCGGCGTCGAGCCGTAATAGGTGCCGTGCACCGTGGTGGTCCACTTGCCGATCTCCCAGATGAAGTCGCCGGTCACCACCGATGCGAACTCCGTGGAGTAGAAGCCCTCGTTCAGGAGGTCGATCGGCTCGTCGCCGGGGAACTGCGTGTAGTCGTGGTCGAGCGTCCGGTTGTAGTCCAGGTTGACCTGGAACATCCCGCCCTGTCCGCCGCCGAAGCGGTAGGTCAAGCCCGCGAGGATGCCGGACACATTTTCCTTGGAGATGTTGATCGGCTCGATCGACACCAGCTGCAGCTGGTTGGGGACGACGGCTCCCGGCCCCGTGCGCTGTATGCGCGACAGCGCATCGACGCAGGTCGGCGAATCGATGTCCAGCCGGCCCTGGCGGCACTCGTTCTCGTCGAACAGGACCGTGTCGATGTCGAGGTCGCTGACCTCGTCGTCGATCTTGATGTCGTAATAGTCGGCACGGATCTGGAAGTTTTCGTTCGGCGACCAGACGACGCCGAAGCCGTACGAATCCGCCGTGATGGATTTCAGGTCCGGGTTACCTACGCGCTCGCCCTGCGTATTGAAGGCGGCGAAATCGCAGTTCGCGAGAGGCTGTCCTGCTTCCTCGCAGCGGAAGTAATCCACCACGGTCGTGAAGAAGCCGCTCTCGCCGGCGAAGACATACGCCATGTCCGGCGCGCGGAATGCGGTCGCAAAGCTGCCGCGGACCAGCACCGACTCGACCGGCCGGAATTCCAGTCCGACCTTGTACGTGGTCCTGGAGTCGCTGCCGGCATCGACGTTCTTGTAGTCGTCGTAGCGGCCCGACAGGTTCGCCGTCAGCATGCTGGCGAGCGGTACGCGGAACTCGAGCGCCGTGGCCCAGTTTTCACGCTCGCCCTCGCCCTGCGTCCCGGTGATTCCCCAGAACTCGCCCGAGATGACGCGCGGATCCGTCGGGTTCTCCCAGGACTGCTTGCCGACCTGCGCCAGGATCGCGGTGCCCACGGGACCCGCGGGCACTTCGAACAGGTTCGTATTGGTGACCCTGAAGTTGAGGCTGTGGGTCCAGGTCTCCGAATCCGTCTTGATCGTGTCGTTGAAGCTGTCGTACTCCTCCGGCGTCAGTGACTGGTAGAACGCCGCCGGGTCCGGGTGATAGACCGGATAGCCGTAATAGGTGCCGAGCTGTGGGCCGAGGAACTGATCGCGGAAGAAATCCTCGATGGGCCCGGTGAGCGGCCACCTCTGCCGGTTGTCGACCTGGAATTCGGAGCGGGCGTAGTACGCGTCGTACTCCCAGTCGGACTCGCCGAAGACGCCGTTGACGCCGAGGGCGACATTGTACGAAAGCGACTTGTTGACCTCGTTGTTCCTGTTGCGGCCGCCCGTCTCCTCCGGCGAGAAGATATGCTGGTAGAGCTGCAGCGGCTCGGCAGCCGTGTCGTCCCAGATGAAGCCGAACGTGCCGTTGACGTCCGGCGTCCAGAAGCGCGTGCCGCCGTTCGACTCGGTCCGGTTGTCGGAGACGAGGAGGCTCGCGTAGGCCTCGGCGTTCTCGCCGATCCGCAGGTTGGCGTTGAGATAGCCGCTTGCCCCCTCCTGCTCGTTGAGGAACGTCGTGTACCCGATCTCCGAGCGGCTGCCGCAATAGAAGCCCCGGTCCGGCCGGAAATCCCGGATGGTCGTGCCGCCGAAATTGCCGGCGAGACCGTCGCACGCGGCCTGGCCCGGATCGTCGTAGACGGTGGCGAAGGAGCCGGTCGTGAAGATGTCGACGTGGGCGGCCAGGAACGTGCGCGAGCCGAAGTGGAGCGTCTCGTCCGGATCGTCGTTCTGCGAATCGAAGCCTTCGCGATCGGTGCCCCAGATCGGCTTCTGCGACGAGTACTGGAGGCCGTAGGTGACGTCGAAGTTGTCGCGTCCCATGCCGCCCGTCAGCTCGAACCGCATGTTGTCGCCGCCGCCCTGCTCGTAGCCGCCGGCGCGCGCCGCGATCTGCACGCCCTCGATGCGCTTCTTGAGGATGATGTTGACGACGCCGGCGATGGCCGCCGATCCGTAGACCGCCGACTGGTTGCCGGGCAGCACGTCGATGCGCTCGACCATGCCCGTCGGGATGCTCGACAGGTCCGTGAAATTCGCCTGGCCGTTGTAGAGCAGCGGGTAATCGGCCAGCGGGCGGCCGTCCAGCAGGATCAGCGTAAAGCCCGGCTCGAGGCCGAGCAGGCTGATGGTCGTGGCGCCGGGCGTGAAGCCGCCGGAAAACTGGTTGTCCTGTACCGCGCCGGTCGCCAGCGGCTGCGCGCGCAGCACTTCGGAGACGTTCTGGAAACCCTGGCGGTCGATGTCTTCGGCCGTGATGGCCACGACGGGCGAGGCGTTGACCTGCTGCATCTGCGGTATCAGCGAACCCGTCACGATCACCGGCTCGAGCTCTGCCGCGCCTTCCGCGGCGGCCTCCTGTGCCTTGGCGACGGTCGAATACGCGGAAATCGCCAGGATGCTGCTGATCGCGGCCGCCAGTTGCCTGTTCATCGGACTACTCCCTTTGCCGGACGGGTCACCGTCGCAATTGCTTTAAAGATACGCCGAAAGGTCGCGTCAAGTCGACGGTTGTTGGCAAAGAACAACGGCCGCGCCCGGTCCGGGCGGCAATCCGGCTAGTAGCTGTTCTTGTTCGATTCGGCGCCGGGTGCGGGCTCGTCCGGATCCGGGGATTCGCTCGGGCCTGCGGGCGATCGCGCCGCGCGCGGCGCGCCCATGAACGCCAGCATGCCTTCCTGCATGCGGTTCCACATTTCCATGTTCTGGCGCGTGAGCTCCGCCATGGCGTTCATCGGCGGCGGGGCGCTCGTCAGCATCTGGGAGATCTGCTGCTGCACGCTTTCCTGCTGGCGCATGAAGGCCGCGACGCTCTGCTCGAGGTAGCCGGCCATGAAGTCCTGCATCGGGCCGCCGTAGTAGCGGATGATCGATTCGAGGAGCTGCGTGGTCAGGATCGGCTTGCCGAACTGTTCCTGCTCCGCGATCACCTGCAGCAGGATCAGCCGCGTGATGTCCTCGCCGGTCTTGTCCTCGACGACCTTGATCTTCTCGCCTCGCACGATCAGGTCGCGGATGTCCTCGAGCGTGACGTGCTTGCTGATCGAGGCGTCGTAGAGCCGCCTGTTGGCGTACTTCTTGATCAGCCGTTCCTTGGTCATGGGAGCGAGTCTACCGCAGAGCAAAAAAAAAGGACGGCGGCCTGATGGCTCGCCGTCCCGAGGGGGGAGGGTTGAATCCGGTCAGGCGGCCTTCTTGGCGCCCTTTGCGGACTCGGAAACGGTCTGGGCAGACTCGGAAACGGCCTGGTCGAACCACTTCGTCAGCTGGGCCTGATGCTCCGAGGAGAACTTGATCAGGTCCTGCGAACGCTGCGTCGCACGCTCAGCGAACTGGGTCGTGAGCTCGATCTGGCGGGCGGTCAGGTCGTTCAGGTCACGCACGGTGCTCGCGAGCTGCATCTGCTTCAGCGAGAACTCGAGCACTTCCCCGGCAAAGGCGTACTGCTGGCGCGCGACGCGCTCGAAGCCGGCGAGCGAGAGCTCGCTGAACTTGACGGCCGGGGCCATCGCCTTCTTGCCGGCATCCAGGAAAGCATTGAAATCGAAAGTCGGCTGGGTCATTTCTGGCATCCTTGAAATCGAATTGGGGACGAACCGCAGGGAAGACATTATAGGGATTTTCTGTTGCACTGCAACAGGGAATTGATCAGGCCTGTCCCGATCGGCAATGGATTCACAAATACACTTCTAAAACAAATAGTTAAGCAACAACACGATGTCCTTCACCCCGCCATTCAATGACCCTCTCTTTTTGCAGCGCAGCCTGAGCGGATTCGCCGCGGCCATGGCGAGCCTCGCAGCCACCTTCACAGGACCCCCGGGGATCGCCGCACAGGGTCCCGCCGCGCTGCAGGCCTCTCTCTCGGAGGGCTACTTGCGCCTGTTTTCGTTGGGGGTGCAGGGCGGCAGTGCCGCTACCGTCCCGAGCGGTCCCGTCGCCCCAACCCCCGCCTTCGCGCGTTTCCAGGCCGCAGCCGCCCGATGGAGCTCGCTCATGTCCGCCATCGCGCAGGATGCGGCTGTCCGGCTGGCGACGGCGCTGCAGGATACGGGACCGGGTGCGCCGCCGATCACGAGCCTCGCCGAGCTCCGCGCGCTGTGGGTCGACTGCGGCGAAGCGGCTTACGCCGACGCGGTGCGGCGGGACGAATTCGCGGCCGCACAGGCGGAACTCCTGATGGCCACAGTCGAGCTCTCCACAAGCCCATGAAGAGCCGGCTCGCGCTCGATCCCCTGCGCACAGCGGCCGAGATCGCCGAGTTTTCGCAGCGCATGACCGTTGCCGCCGGGACGCTCGCGACGATCGACGCAAGCGGCGCGGGCTGCACGCCGCGGACCGAGGTGCTCCGCCGCGGCAAGACCGTGCTCTGGCGCTACCACCGCGAGGGGCCCGCCGCGGGCGCTGTGCCGCTCGTCATCTGCTACGCACTCGTGAACCGCCCGTACATGCTCGACCTGCAGCCGGACCGCTCGCTGATCCGCGGTCTCCTGGCGCGAGGGCTCGACGTCTACCTGGTGGACTGGGGTTACCCGGATCGCGGCGACAGCGGCCTTTCACTCGACGATTACGTGAACGGCCACCTCGGCGATTGCATCGAGCACGTTCTCGCCGCGCACGGCGTCCCCGCCGTCAACCTGCTCGGCGTCTGCCAGGGCGGGACGATGTCGCTCTGTCACGCCGCCCTGAAGCCGGGGCGCATCCGCAACCTCGTCACGATGGTGACGCCGGTGGATTTCCACACCGGGGACAACCTCCTCGGGCGCTGGGCACGCAAGCTCGACGCGGACCGGCTGGTCGAAGTTCTCGGCAACGTGCCGGGCGCGCTGCTGAACGCGGTCTTCATCGCGCTCATGCCGCTGCGCCTCACGGTACAGAAGTATGCGGGCCTCGCGGACATCGCCGACGACCGCGCCGCGCTCGAGAATTTCCTGCGCATGGAGCGCTGGATCCACGACAGCCCGGACCAGGCGGGCCGGGCTTTCCGCGAATTCATGCGCGGCTTCTTCCAGGAGAACCGCCTGGTGTGCGGCGGCCTCTCGATCGGGGGGCAGGCCGTGGACCTGCGCCGCATCACCTGCCCGATCCTCAACATCTACGCGCTGCACGACCACGTCGTGCCGCCGGACGCCTCGCGGGCACTGGAGGGCCGGACCGGCAGCCGCGACTACTCGGCCTTCGAGTTCGCCGGCGGGCACATCGGCATCTACGTGAGCCGCAGCGCGCAGGAACTCCTGCCGCGGACCATCGCCCAATGGCTGGAGAGCCGCTGACACGCGCAGGTCATGGCTTCGGTTAGCATGAACGGCTCGATGGACGAAGCCCGCTTCAGGACGATTTTTCGCATTTGCGCCCTCGCGGCAGCGCTGGGGCCGGCGGGACTGCTGTCGGCTTGCGGCGGCGACGCGGCCGATTCGGAGGAGGCCGCTCCCGCGACGATCGTCGTCATGGACCGCGTCGCCGCGGTCGAATGGCGCGACAGCCTCGAGGCGCTCGGCACGGCCCGCGCGAACGAGTCCGTGACGCTGACCGCGAAGGTCAGCGAGACCGTGCGCAAGGTCGCCTTCGACAGCGGCGACGTCGTGCGGGCAGGCGACGTGATCGTGGACCTCTCGAGCGGCGCGCAGCTCGCCGGCCTCGAGGAGGCGCGTGCGGCGTACCAGGAGGCGGAGCGGCAGCTCGCGCGCGGGCAGGAGCTGGCGCAGACCCGGATCATCTCCGAGAGCCAGCTCGACACGCAGCGCTCGACGCGCGACGCGGCGAAGGCGCGCATGGACGTGGTGCGCGCGCAGCTTTCCGACCGCGTCATCACCGCGCCCTTCGACGGCATCCTGGGCCTGCGCCGCGTGAGCCCGGGCTCGCTCGTGACGCCCGGCTCCGAGATCGCGACTCTCGACGACATCTCGGTCATCAAGCTCGACTTCACCGTGCCCGAGCGGTACCTCGCCGTCCTCGCGCGCGGCCAGGACGTCGCCGCGCGCAGCGAGACCTACCCGGACCGGACCTTCGCGGGCAAGGTCGCGAGCGTCGACTCGCGCGTCGACCCGGTCACGCGGTCCATCACCGTGCGCGCCGAGATCCCGAATCCCGAGCGGCTGCTGCGCCCGGGCATGCTGCTCGCGGTGCAGCTCTACCAGTCGCCGCGGCAGGCGCTCGTCGTCCCCGAGATCGCCGTGATCCAGGTCGGCACCGAGGCCTTCGTGTATCGGGTCGCGCAGGACCAGACCGCCGAGCGCGCCCGCGTCACCCTCGGCGCGCGGCGGCGCGGCGAGGTGGAGATCGTATCGGGCCTCGCGCCGGGCGATACGATCGTGACCGAGGGGGCGGTCAAGCTGCGCGAAGGCGCGCGCGTGACGGGCGCGCCGGCCGCGGCGGGCGCGTAGCGTGGTCCTTTCGGACGTCTCGATCCGCCGGCCGGTCTTCGCGACCGTCATGAGCCTCCTGCTCGTCGTGCTCGGCGTGATCGCCTACACGCGCCTCACGCTGCGCGAGCTGCCCGCGATCGACCCGCCGGTCGTGTCCGTCGCGGTCGAGTACCCGGGCGCATCGGCCGCCGTCGTCGAGACACGCATCACGCAGGTGCTCGAGGACGCGCTGTCCGGCATCGAGGGCGTGGAGACGATCGAGTCGCAGAGCAGCAACGGCGAGGGGAGCATCAGCATCGAGTTCTCGCTCGACCGCGACATCGAGGCCGCGGCGAACGACGTGCGCGACGCGGTCAGCCGCGTCGTGGACCGCCTGCCCGACGAGGCCGACCCCCCCGAGATCGAGAAGGCCGAGTCGGACTCCGAGGTGATCCTCTGGCTCAACATGAGCTCGACGCGGATGGACACCCTCGAGCTGACCGACTTCGCGGACCGCTACGTCGTCGACCGCCTGTCCTCTATCGACGGCGTGTCGCGCGTGCGCGTAGGCGGCGGCCAGCGCTACGCGATGCGCATCTGGCTCGACAGCGCGGCGCTCGCCGCGCGCGGGCTCACGGTGGCGGACGTCGAGGCGGCGCTCGAGCGCGAGAACGTCGAGCTGCCGGCCGGCAGCCTCGAGTCATCCGCGCGCGACTTCACGCTGCGCGTGCAGCGCGCGTACCGCGAGCCTGCCGACTTCGGGAAGCTCACGCTCGCCAAGGGGGACGACGGCTACCTGGTCAGGCTCGGGGACGTCGCGCGCGTGGAGCGCGCCTCCGAGGAGCGCCGCGCCTACTTCCGCAGCAACGGCGTCGAAAACCTCGGCATCGGGATCGTGAAGACGTCGACGGCGAACAGCCTCGACGTCGCGCGCGCGGCGCGCGCCACCGCCGCGGAGATCCAGAAGAGCCTGCCGGAGGGCATGCGGATCTTCGTCGCCTTCGACTCCACGGTGTTCATCGACGCCGCGGTCAAGCGCGTCTTCACCACGCTGTTCGAGGCGATCGCGCTCGTCATCGTCGTGATCTACCTGTTCCTCGGCAGCGCGCGCTCGGCGCTGATCCCGGCGGTGACGATACCGGTGTGCCTGGTGACCGCCTTCGCGGCCCTGTGGGCCTTCGGCTTCTCGATCAACCTGCTGACGCTGCTCGCCATCGTGCTCTGCATCGGCCTCGTCGTGGACGACGCGATCGTCGTGGTCGAGAACGTCCAGCGCCGCGCGGACCTCGGCGAGCCGCCGCTGGTCGCGGCGCGGCGCGGCACGTCGCAGGTCGCGTTCGCGGTGATCGCGACCACCGTCGTGCTGGTCGCGGTCTTCCTGCCGGTCGGGTTCATGGAGGGCAACACCGGGCGCCTGTTCCGCGAGCTGTCGGTCGCCCTCGCGAGCGCGGTGGCCATCTCCTGCTTCGTCGCGCTCTCGCTGACGCCGATGATGTGCTCGAAGCTGATCCGGCCGCACACGGAGCCGCGCGGCCTGAACGCCTGGATCCACGGGCGCTTCACGCGACTGTCGGAGGCCTACCGCCGGCAGGTCGCGTCCACCATCGGCAAGCCGGTGTTCTTCGGCGCGATCCTGGCGGGCAGCGGGGTCGCGAGCTTCGTCCTGTTCAACGTCGTCCACAAGGAGCTCGCGCCGGGGGAGGATCGCGGCGCCTTTTTCATCACGGTCGAGGCTCCGGAGGGCGCGGGTTACGACTACACGGTGGCGCAGATCCGGAAGGTCGAGGACGTGCTCGCCCCGCTGACGGGAGACGACAAGCCGATCCAGCGGGTCAACACGCGCGTACCCGGCTTCTTCGGCGCCAGCGAGGACATGAACCAGGGCCAGGCGATCATCTTCCTGCAGGAATGGGACAAGCGCGAGGAGACGACGGCCGAGATCGTCGAGTCGCTGCGCGGCGAGCTTGCCGCGATCCCGACCGTGAGGGCGTCGCCATTCGTGCGGACCGGCCTCGTGCGCAGCAACAGCCGGCCCCTGCAGATCGCGCTCGGCGGCCCGGAGTACGCCGAGATCGCGCGCTGGCGCGACCGCATGCTCGCCCGCATGGCGGAGAACCCGGGCATCCGCGACGCGGACTCCGACTACAAGGAGACGCGCCCGCAGCTGCGGGTCGAGATCAACTTCGAGCGCGCCGCCGACCTCGGCGTTTCCACGGAGGAGATCAGCACGACGCTCGAGACGATGATGGGCTCGCGCCGCGTGACGACGTTCGTCGAGGACGGGCTCGAGTACGACGTCGTCCTGCAGGCGCGCCCGGACGACCGCGCCGCGCCCGCCAACCTCGAGAACCTCTACGTGCGATCGAGCCGGAGCCTCCAGCTCGTGCCGCTGTCCTCGCTGGTCTCGCTGTCCGAGATCGCGGAGCCTGGCACGCTGCACCGGTTCAACCGGCTGCGCGCGATCACGATTTCGGCGAGCCTCGCTGAGGGATACCCCCTCGGCGAGGCCATCGAGTGGATGCGGGAGGTCGCGGAACAGGAGCTGCCCGACGAGGCGCAGATCGACTACAAGGGACAGTCCCGCGAGTTCATGACCGCGGGCGGCGCGGTCTTCTTCACCTTCGCCATGGCGCTGCTCATCGTCTACCTGGTCCTGGCCGCCCAGTTCGAGAGTTTCATCCACCCGTTCGTGATCATGCTGACGGTGCCTCTCGCCGTGACCGGTGCGCTGCTCGGACTGTGGATCTCGGGGGTCACGCTGAACCTCTTCAGCCAGATCGGGATCGTCATGCTCGTCGGCCTGGCGGCCAAGAACGGCATCCTGATCGTGGACTTCGCGAACAAGCTGCGGGACGATGGCCGCTCCATCCAGGACGCGATCATCGAGGCGTCGGCGGTGCGCCTGCGGCCGATCCTGATGACGTCGATCGCCACCATCGCGGGCGCCATACCGCTGGTCATCGCCGGCGGGCCCGGCTCGGCGGCCCGGTCTTCCATCGGCGTGGTCGTGATATTCGGCGTCGCCTTCTCGACCGTGCTGTCGCTGTTCGTCGTCCCGTCCTTCTATGCGCTGCTGGCGCCCCACACGGACTCGCCGGAGGCGCTCTCGCACGAGATCGACCGGCTCGAAGCGCAGACCCCGGAAGCCGCCGGACGGGCCTGAGCGCGCACCGGGCGGCCCCGGGTGTCAAGCCGGGGCGGCTGAAATATCTCATTGATTAGTAACGCCTCGATGCCGGTGGCGGCCGCCCGTGGGGCCCCCCGCTGGTAGAATCGACCACGCTTCCGAGGGCCAGCGTTCCCGCTTCGGCCTCGCACCCAGCGATATTGGAGCGGCGCGTTGGCGACGGCGACCCCGTATCAGCAGCTCGAGCAGGAGTTCCGGCGGCTGCACGCCTTCCGGGGCGTGCTCGCGATCCTGCGCTGGGATGCCGCCGTCACGATGCCGCGCGCGAGCGCCGACGTCCGCGGCGACCAGCTCGCCGCCCTCGAGATAGAGTCCCACGCGCTGCTCGTCTCCCCGCGGATCTCGCGCCTCCTCGACCGCGCCGACGCGAATGCGCAGTCGCTCGCGGGCTGGCAGGCGGCCAACCTGCGCGAGATGCGCCGGCTCCACGACCATGCGATCGCGACGCCGCAGTCGCTGATCGCGCGGATGGCGAAGGCCTTCGCGCGCACCGAGGCGCGCTGGCGCGAGGCCCGCGAGGCGAACGACTTCCACGTGCTCGCCCCGCAGCTCGAGGAGACGGTCAAGCTCGTGCGCAGCAAGGCCGAGCTGCTCGCCCAGCGCTTCTCGCTGGATCCCTGGGACGCGCTCGCCGACGAGTTCACGCCGGGCCTGCTGTCGCGGGACATCGAGGCGATCTTCATGCCGCTGTCGCAGCGGCTGCCCGGCCTCGTGACCGAGGCGATCGAGCTGCAGTCGGCGGCGCCGGCCCTGCCCATCGAGGGGCGGTTCTCGGCGAGCCGCCAGCGCGGGCTGTGCACCGACGTGATGAAGGCGCTCGGGTTCCCGTTCGACCGCGGACGCTTCGACGAGAGCGACCACGCGTTCACCGAGGGCGTTCCCGGCGACATCCGCGTCACGACGCGATTCGCGCAGAGGGATCCGTTCCAGGGATTGCTCGGCGCGCTGCACGAGACCGGCCAGGCGCTCTACGACCTCGGGCTGCCCGCGGAGTGGGTGGACCAGCCGGTGGGCCAGGACCGCGGCATGGCGATCGAGGAGAGCCAGTCGCTGCTGCTCGAGATGATGGTGGGCCGCAGCCGCGCCTTCGTCACCTTCCTGCGCCCGCTGCTCGAGAAGTACTACGGCGCCGCCGGCCCCGAATGGACGGAGGAGAACATCTTCCGCCACCTCAACCGCGTCGCGCGCGGAACGAGCCGCATGGACGCCGACGAGCTGACCTACCAGACGCACATCTGGCTGCGGTACGAGCTCGAGCGCCGGCTGCTCTCCGGCGAGCTCGCGGTCAAGGAGCTTCGGGAGGCGTGGAATGCGCTGTCGGCCGACCGCCTCGGGCTCGTGCCCGCGAACGACGTCGAGGGCTGCCTGCAGGACATCCACTGGGCGATCGGCTCGTTCGGCCATTTCCCTTCGTACGGCGTCGGGGCCGTGATCGCGGGCCAGCTGTGGGAGACGATCCGCGAGCAGCAGCCGGGCGTCGAGGCGGAGATCGCCACGGGCCACTTCGGGAGCCTGCTCGGCTGGCTGCGCGAGCGCGTGCACTCGATGGGCGCGAGCCTCGGCGTGCCCCAGCTCGTGCAGCACGCGACCGGGCGGCCGCTGTCCGCGGCCCCGTTCCTGCGCTACCTGGAGCGCAAGTACCTCGCCGAATCCTAGAATGAGCGCATGATTCCCGCGCGTTCCGAAACGTCCTCGAACTCCAGGCGCCTCGCGGCGCGCATCCGCGGCCTCGTCGGCAAGGCGATCGCCGACTTCCGCATGATCGGGGAGGGCGACCGCGTGATGGTCTGCCTCTCCGGCGGCAAGGACTCGTACACGCTGCTCGACATGCTGCTTTCGCTGCAGCGCGCGGCGCCCGTCCGATTCGAGCTGGCGGCGGTCAATCTCGACCAGAAGCAGCCCGGCTTTCCCGCCGAGGTTCTTCCCGGCTGGACCCGGTCGCTGGGCGTGCCCTTCCACGCCATCGAGCAGGACACGTATTCGGTCGTTCGCCGCGTGATCCCCGAGGGCCGCACCCAGTGCGGCCTGTGCAGCCGGCTGCGCCGCGGCGCGCTGTACCGGTTCGCGCGCGAGCGCGGATTCACCCGCATCGCGCTCGGCCACCACCGCGACGACCTCGTCGAGACGCTGTTCCTCAACATGTTCCACGGCGGGAAGCTCAAGGCGATGCCGCCGAAGCTCCTGTCCGACGACGGCGCGAACGTGGTGATCCGGCCGCTGTGCTACGTGCCCGAACGCGAGATCGCCCGCTACGCGCGCGCGCGCAGCTTTCCGATCATCCCCTGCACGCTCTGCGGCTCGCAGCCGAACCTCCAGCGCGAGGCGATCGCGCGCATGCTGGCGGATTGGGAGCGCGCGAGCCCGGGGCGCGTCGACTCGATCTTCAGCGCGCTCTGCAGCGTCGAGACCTCGCACCTCGCCGATCCCGGCGCCTTCGACTTCGCCGGGCTAGAGCGCGCGCAGCCGGAGGCCTAGGGAGCCGCCATGGCGCGCACTCCGCTGCGCAACACCCACTGGATCGAACCCGGCAGGCTCCTGGCCGGCGAGCATCCGTCCGGAGCGGGCGAGCGCGCGACGCGCAAGCGGATCGCCAAGCTCGTCGGCGCCGGCATCGACTGCTTTCTCGACCTGACCGAGCCCGGCGAGATCGAGCCGTATGAACTGCACCTCGCCGGCGCCGCGCCCGGCCGCGATATCGCCTACTTGCGCCGGCCCATTCCCGACCACGGCGTGCCAGGCTCCGACGCCGTCATGCGCGACATTCTCACGGCGCTCGACGAGGCGCTCGCCGGGGGGCGCACGGTGTACATGCACTGTCGCGCCGGCATCGGCCGCACGAACCTCGTCGCGGGCTGCTGGATGGCGGCACGCGAAGGGGCCGGCGTCGCGGCGCTCGAGGAGCTGAACCGCCGCTGGCGGGCGAACGGCCGGTCTCGCAACTGGCCGGTCGTGCCGGAGACACCCGCGCAGGCGGAGTTCGTGCGCGGATGGCCGCGGCCCGCCACAACCGGGCCTCCCGCCGCCGCGATCCCTGCCGTCGCGCCCGCGCCGGCGGACCTGCGCGACCGCGTGCGCGGCATGCTGCTCGGGCTGGCCGCGGGCGAGGCGAGCTCCCACGCGATCCACGGGCTGCCCGTCGGCGCCTGGGCCGACAGGACCGCGATGGCGCTCTGCCTCGCCGAGAGCCTCGTCTCGCAGGACGGGCCCGACGGCGCGGACCAGGTCGCGCGCTACCGCGAGTGGCAGCACGCGGGAACCTGGTCGAGCACCGGCACCTGCGTCGGCATCAGTGCCGCGACGACGAAGGCGCTGGCGGCCGCGCAGTGGTCGGGCAACCCGTACTCGGGCTCGCACGACCCTGCGCATGCCGACGCCGAGCCTCTCGCCCGGATCGGGCCGGCCGTCGCCTGGTATCACGCCTCCCCCGCGGCGGGCGTGGACGCGGCGGTCAACGCGGCCCGCGTGACGCACCAGGCGCCGCTCACGCTCGATGCCGTGCGGCTGCTGTCGGCGCTGATCTCGGGCGCACTCGCAGGCGAGAGCCGGGACGCGTTGCTATCCGCCGATTTCACGCCGGATCCCGCAGCCTACGACCCGCAATCGCTGCGCACGCCGCTGCGGGAGCTGGCCGCCGGCGCCTGGCGCGGGCGCCGTCCGCGGCGGATGCTGCGCGGCAAGTATGCGGCGGTCGCGGCGCTCGAGTCCGCGCTCACCGCCTTCGAGGGCG
>DATEEF010000011.1:0-8395 GCA_035281265.1 Steroidobacteraceae bacterium | reverse complement strand
TGCCGGCACGGCATCGCGTGCTGCCGCCGCCCGCGAGGCCGCGGCCGCTCCCGCCGTCGACGGCAGCAGCGACTGGGCCGCCGTGAAGGCGGAGTTCGGCCTATCGCCGGAGTGGCTGCATTTCTCGCAGTTCTACATCGTCTCGCACCCGCGGCCGGTGCGCGCGGCGATCGAGCGACTGCGCGGGCTGCTCGACGCCGAGCCGTTCACGACGGTCGAGCACGGCATGGGCTTCGACGCCTTCCTCGGCGAGCAAACGCGCGAGGATCCGTACCCGGTGCGCGTCCAGCAGGCGGCGGCGCGCTATGTCGGCGGGCGCCCGCAGGAGATCGCCCTGACCGACAGCACGACCCAGGGACTTGCGCTGATCTACCAGGGCCTCACGCTCAAGCCGGGCGACGAGATCCTCTGCACGACGCACGACCATTACGTGCACCACGAGGCGATCCGCCTCGCGGCCGAGAAGTCGGGGGCGAAGACGCGGCGCGTCGCGCTCTACGACGACCCCGCGAACACGCCGGCCGAGGAGATGGTCACGCGTCTGAAGCGCGCCATCGGCCCCTATACCCGCGTCGTCGGCATCACCTGGGTGCATTCCAGCACCGGCGTGAAGATCCCCGCCCGCGCGCTGGCGCAGGCCGTCGCCGAGGTCAATCGCGCTCGCGGCGAGAGCGAGCGCATCCTCGTCGTGCTCGACGCCGTCCACGGCTTCGGCAACCAGGAGGAGCAGATCGCGCACCTCGGTGTCGACTTCGCGGCGGCCGGCACGCACAAGTGGATCTTCGCGCCGCGCGGCACGGGCATCGTCTGGGTACCGGAGAAGAACTGGGGGCGCATCCGCCCGACGATCCCGACGTTCTACGACATCGAGCCGTATGCCGCCTGGGAGGACCAGCGCCCGCCGAAGGCGCCGACCAGCATCTCCTGGATCTCGCCCGGCGGCTTCAAGGCCTTCGAGCACCAGTGGGCGATGAGCGAGGCTTTCGATTTCCACGAGCGCATCGGGCGCAAGCGCATCGCCGAGCGTACGGCCGCGCTCAACACGCAGTGCAAGGAAGGGCTCGCGAGGATTCCGGGCGTGAAGGTGTTCACGCCGCGCGAGCCCGCACTGTCCGCCGGCATCATCTGCTTCGAGGTGAGCGGGCAGCGCGCCAACGAGACCGTGCACAAGCTGCACGCGCGCAAGGTCGTGGCCTCGTCCTCGCCGTACAAGATATCGCACGCCCGGCTCGCGCCCAGCCTCGTCAACGACGAGCGTGAGGTCGAGGCGGCGCTGCGCGCGGTGCGGGAGATCGTCTAGCGGGGCTCCGTCGGCGGCGGCGTCAGCTCGACGGCGCCTTGTCCTTCAGCATGAAGACGAGGATCTTCACGGGCTCGGTCGCGCTCGCGTTCTCCGAGACGACGTGCTCGTCGGAAGGGTTTTCGTAGAACGTCTCGCCGGGCTTCAGCACCTTGCGCTCGCCGCCCGCCACCTGCGTCGCGTAGCTGCCTTCGAGCACGTACACGAAGACGTGCGCGCCGTGGCGATGGGGCCGCGAGCCGCCGCCGGGCAGGTATTCGACCGTCGCGAGCGTGGCTTCCTTGCCGGGGAACTCCGGCAGGTCCCTGGCCAGCAGCGGCACGACCGTGGGCCTTGCCGCCCCCTGGGTTTCGTCGGCCACGGCCGGACCGGCCAGGATCGCGATTGCGCTCACCGCGAGCGCGCAGGTTGCGACATTGAGCTTCATGGCTCCAATTATAATCGTGCCAGGGAGCAGATCGAATGAACGTCGCCTTCAAGCGGCTGAGCGCCGAGGACCTCAACTTCAATCCCGCCCGGCTGCCGCTCGAGCGGCTGGTCGGCTTCGCGCGCGAGCAGTGGGGCGCCGAGGGGGAGTTCACGCCGCTCGAGGGCGAGCGCGACCAGAATCATCGCGTGACGGCTGCGGACGGCCGGAGCTATGTGCTCAAGGTCTCCGCGTCCGGCGAGAGCGAGGGTGCCGTCGACTTCCAGGTCGCGGCGCTGCGCCACCTCGAGCGGCAGGCGCCGGACCTGCCGGCACCGCGCGTCGTCGCCTCGCAGGCGGGACGCGACGTGGAGTGGATCGCGGCCGCCGACGGGACGCGCCACATGGTACGGCTGCTCAGCTGGATTCCGGGCGTACCGGTCTCGCAGGGCAGGCCGCCCGGCATCACGACACTGCGGAACGTCGCGGCCTTCCAGGCACGCCTGGCACGCGGACTGCGCGGCCTCTTCCATGCGCACGCGCGGCATTTCGTCGCCTGGGACATCCAGCGCGCCCTGATCCTCGACCCCGGCATACAGGCCTGGGTGGCGGAGGACGCGAAGTCGCTTCTCGCGGATTTCAGCCAGCGAGTCTCGCGCGACGTCCTGCCGCGCCTGCCCGGCCTGCGCGCCCAGGTCGTGCATGGCGACGGACACGCCGACAACCTGCTGCGCGCGGGCCCGGACTCCGACGAGATCGTGGGCGCGATCGACTTCGGCGACATGGTGCACGCGCCGCTCGTGCAGGACCTGGCGGTGACGCTCGCGAGCTTCGCCCGCCACGGCGCGATGTCGCTCGACAACGCCGTCGCGCAGGTGGAATCCTGGAATGCAGTGATTCCGCTCGGCGACGACGAGCTGGAAATCCTGCACGACCTCACGCTGCTCCGGCTCGCGACCGCGCTCTGCCTGTATGACGTGCGCATCCACGCGACGGAAAGTCCGGCCGCGTGGCTCACCGAGGAGCGTCCCGACATCGTGCGGGCGCTGACGAGATTCCTCGCGCTCGACCGCGACGAGGTGCACGAGCGCTACCGCGCCGCCTGCGGGCGCGTGGGGCGCTCGCCGCCCGCGGTCGACATCGGCTCGCTGCGCGAGCGCCGCAGCCGGGCCCTCGGGCCCAGTTACCGGCTGTTCTACGAGCGGCCGGTCCACCTCGTGCGCGGCGAGGGTACCTGGCTCTACGACGCGGAAGGCCGCCGCTACCTCGACTGCTACAACAACGTCGCCTCGGTCGGCCACTGCCACCCGCACGTCGTGGGGGCGCTCTCGCGACAGGCCGCGACGCTCAACACGCACACGCGCTACCTGCACGACAACGTCGTGCGCTACGCGGAGCGCCTGGCGGCCACGATGCCGGCCGGCCTGCGCGTCTGCTACTTCGTCTGCACGGGCACGGAGGCGAACGACCTCGCGATCCGCATCGCCCGGGTCGTCACCGGTCAGGAAGGCGTGATCGTTTCCGACGACTCCTACCACGGCAACTCGAACGTCGTCGGGGCGGCCTCGACCTGCATGTACCCGAAGGCGGAGCAGCCCGGCTGGCTCGCGACCGTGCCGGCGCCGAACGGATTCCGCGGGGAGTACCGCTACGGCACGCCGGACCTCGGCCGCAAGTACGCGGCGCACATCGACACGGCGATCGCGAAGCTGGACGAGCGCAAGCAAGGCGCCGCGGCCTGGCTCTGCGACGTGATCTTCGACTCCAACGGCACGATCCTGCCGCCCGCGGGTTACCTCGAGTACACGGCGCGTGCGATCCGCGCGGCTGGCGGCCTTTTCATCGCCGACGAGGTGCAGTCCGGCTTCTACCGCACGGGCGACGAGATGTGGGGCTTCCGGTACGCGGACGTGGTGCCCGACATCGTCACGCTGGGCAAGCCGATCGGCGACGGCCATCCGATCGGCGCGGTCATCACGACGCCGGCGATCGCGGCGAAGTTCGCGGAGAAGTTTTCCTATTTCAACACCTTCGGCGGCAACCCGGTCTCCGCTGCGGTGGGGATGGCGGTGCTCGACGTGCTGGAGCGCGAGGGCATCCAGCAGAACGTGATCGCGGCGGGCAAGGTGCTGGAGTCCGGGCTCGCCGGGCTCGCAGCCCGGTATCCGCTGGTCGCGGACGTGCGCGGCAAGGGGCTGTTCTGGGGCCTCGAGATCGTGCGCGACCGTGAGTCGCGGGCGCCTGCCGTCGCCGACGCCGACCGCATCATGAACCTGCTGCGCGAGGACGGCTTCCTGCTCGGTCGCACCGGTGCTTTCGACAACGTCATCAAGATCCGCCCGCCGCTCGTGTTCACGCCGGAGAACGCGCGCATGCTGCTCGACGGACTCGATCGTGCGCTGGGACGCGTCTGACAGCCGGATTGCCCGGTCGTGCCCCGGTCAGGACCCTCGCTGACAGAATGCGCGACACGGGACTGGTAGTGGTATGCCATGACATTGCTTGCGAACCTCGCCGACGTGTCGGCACGCGTGGGCGCCTCGCCCGCGCGCCTCGTCAAGGTCGCTGAACTCGCCAGGCTCCTGCGCTCGCTGGAGCCGGGCGAAATCCGCATCGGCGTGCAGTACCTCGCCGGCCAGGCGCCCCAGGGGCGGTTCGGCATCGGCCCTTCCGTGCTGCGGGAGGCGGCCAGGGTGCCGCCGATGAGCACGGCGACGCTGTCGCTGACCGAGGTCGACAGGACGCTTTCGGACATCGCGGCGCTGCGCGGGCGCGGGCTGAACTCGCTGCGCACGGCGGCGCTCAGCGACCTGCTCGGGCGGGCGACGGAAGCGGAGCAGCAGTTTCTCGTACGGCTGCTGCTCGGCGAGTTGCGCCAGGGCGCGCTCGCGGGCGTGATGGCGGATGCCATCGCCTCCGCGGCCGAGGTTCCGGTCGCCGACGTGCGCCGGGCGATGATGTACGGGAATACGATCGGCGCCGTGGCCGAGGCTGCGCTGGTCGAGAAAGGCGCGGGCCTTGCGCGCTTCCAGCTGGAAGTCCTCTCGCCGGTCGCGCCGATGCTGGCGCAGACGGCGGCATACCCCGCGGCGGCCCTCGAGCAGCTCGGCGGCGCGGCCGCGTTCGAGTGGAAGATGGACGGCGCGCGCATCCAAGCGCACAAGTCGGGCGACACCGTTCGCATCTACACGCGCAACCTCAACGAGGTGGGCGCGGCGATCCCGGAAGTCGCGGAGGCGGTGGCATCGCTGCCGGCCTCGGACCTGATCCTCGACGGCGAGGCGATCGCCTTCAACGGCTCGGACCGGCCGCATCCGTTCCAGGTCACCATGCGGCGCTTCGGCCGCAAGCTCGACGTCGAGCGCATGCGGGCCGAGCTGCCGATGCGGGCCTTCTTCTTCGACTGCCTGCGCCACGAAGGCGAGAGCCTCGTGGACTGGCCGACGCGCGAGCGCCACCGGAAGCTGGTCGAGGCCGTGCCCGAGCCGCTGCGCGTGCCACGACTCGTCACCGATTCCGCCGCCGACGCCCAATCCTTCTACGAAGACGCGCTGGCGGCCGGCCATGAAGGGGTCATGGCCAAGTCCCTCGATGCCGCTTATGAGGCGGGCAACCGCGGCGCCGGCTGGCTCAAGATCAAGCGCGCGCACACGCTGGACCTCGTCGTGATCGCGGCCGAGTGGGGGCACGGCCGCCGCGCCGGCAAGCTGTCGAACCTTCACCTCGGCGCGCTCGATCCCGGCACGGGCGAGTTCGTCATGCTGGGCAAGACGTTCAAGGGGCTCACCGACGCGACGCTCGCCTGGCAGACCAGGGAGCTGCTCGCGCGCGAGGTGTCGCGCGAGAACGGCACGGTGCGCGTGCGCCCCGAGCTCGTCGTCGAGATCGCCTTCAGCGACCTGCAGGAGAGCCCGCGCTATCCCGGCGGGCTTGCGCTGCGCCTCGCGCGCGTCAAGCGCTACCGCGACGACAAGCAGGCGGCCGAGGCGGACACGATGACCTCCGTCCGGCGCATCCACGAGGCCGCGAAGGGCGCGCCGGATCCCGCCGCTGCGCGCTGACGTCCGACGGCGCTCCTACAGTCGGTCAGGCCGAAAGGCCGATGCCGCCATGCCGCCCGATGGCGGACGGTCGCGCTTCAGGACGCAATACGGAACGGAGCAGACGATGCCCAACGAGAAGGAGATCGCGAAGAAGTTCTGGAAAGCGCTGCGCTCGGATCGCACGGTCATGCTGGGACTCGCCGGCGTCGACGAAGGTCACGCGCAGCCGATGACGGCGCTGCTCGAGGGCGATCGGGACGCGGGCCCCATCTGGATCTTCAGTGCGCGCAGCGTCGACCTCGTGAAGGCGCTCGGTGGCGGCGGCAAGGCGCTCGCGCACTTCGCGTCCAAGGGACATGAGCTTTTCGCTTCCATCCACGGCGACCTCGTGCCCGATAGCGACCCGGCGGTGATCGACCGCCTGTGGAACCCGTTCGTCGCAGCCTGGTACGAGGGCGGGAAGGACGACCCGGAGCTTCGCCTCCTGCGCTTCGATCCCGAACGGGCGCAGGTCTGGCTGAACGAGAACAGCATGTTCTCGGCGCTCAAGCTGATGCTCGGGCGGGACCCGAAGGAGGAGTACAAGGACAAAGTGGCCGACGTGACGCTGGCAGGCTGACGCGTCGGCGAACGGTCAGGCACCCGGCGGCCGCGGAACGGAGGTCAGGGTCGTGCTTTGCGACGACGCGACGCCCCGGAGGCCGGGTGCCACCACTTCTTCAGAAAAGCAGTACGATTTTCCCGACGAAGTTCCCCGACTCCAGGAGCTTCAGCGCCTCCGCGTATTGCGCAACCGGGATTTCGCGCTCGACGACCGGCTTGATCCTGTGTGCCGCGATGAACTCGGACATGCGCAGGTAGTCGGCCCGGGAGCCGACATAGATGCCCTGGGCCCGGGCTCGCTTCATGAGGAGGTCGACAGCCGGTATCTCGCCGTCGTAGCCGGCGAGTCCGCCGACGACCGCCAGCGTGCCGTACCAGGCGAGGCATTTTGACGATTGCGCAAGCGTGTTCTTGCCGCCGACGTCCACGACGACGTCCGCGCCGTGCCCGTTGGTCAGCTCGAGGACGCGCTTCGACCATTCCGGCGTCGTCCGGTAGTTGATTCCGGCGTAGGCACCCAGAGCCCTGGCGCGCGCAAGCTTCTCGTCCGAGCTGCTGGTCACGATCACCCTGGCGCCCGCGGCCGCCGCGAACTGGAGCGCAAAGGTGGAGACGCCGCCCGTGCCCTGCACGACGACGTAATCGCCCGACGAGAGTGGCCCGTCCGCTGTCACCGCAGTCCAGGCCGTGAGGCCTGCCGTCGGCAGGGCTGCAACTTCCGCGTCCGTCAGCCCCGCCGGTGCCGGCGCGATTGCCGTGGAATCGATGACGAGGTACTCCGCCAGCACGCCGTCCGTCGAAGCACCGTGCGCACCCTGGAGCGTCTCGTCGCTCATCCGGCCGTCGACCCAGTCGCGGAAGTACAGCGTCGACACGCGCATGCCCGGCTTGAAGTCCACGACTTCGTGCCCGACCGCAAGAACCTCGCCGGCGGCATCGGAGGCGACGCGCAGGCCGCTGAGGTCCGCCCCGGGCGAAGGGGCCAGCATTTCGAGGTCGCCGCGATTGAGCGCAACGGCCCGGACGCGCACGAGCACCTGGCGCGGGCCCAGGGCCTTCACCGGCGCTTCGGTGAGTTGCCAGCGATAGCCGTCACCCGCCTTGGCGAGCACGACCTGGCGCGTGGTCGTCGGCAGCGACGGTTCCCCGGCGAGCGCGGTCGCGGCAGCGAACGCCAGCACCCAGGCGACGGCGGGCGAAGCGATGCGGGCAGTCATCATGATTTCGCTCCACGGAGATCGTTCACCGCACGCCATGCCTGGTCGATGGCCGTGTGGGTGTAGGCGTCGGCGCCCGCATCGGAGTTCGCGATCGCGATGTTGCCGAAGCGCCGCCGCCCGACCGTCTCGGGCGGCGGATCGGCGTTCCAGTTCGCATCCTCGAGATCCAGGTGGTCGCGCGCGTAGCCGTGCGGCCAGCGGTTGACGGTGATCGCGAGGATGTCGCGCGCGGCATCGAAGCCGCCCGCGCCGAGCAGGCTCGTCAGCACGCTTCGCACTTCGCGCTCGTAGTCCTCGAACGGCATGGCGAGCATACGGGCGCGCGCGGCGCGCGCCTGCGCCGCGAGACTCCCCCCGGGAAGCGGCGCGCCGAAGCTCGCGAAGGACTGCATCACGCAGGCATCCTCGGGCCGCCAGGACGGGTGGTAATCGCCGACGTTGATGCCGGTCACGAGGAATACGTTCTGGAGGAAGCTGCCGGGAAGCTGCGCGCCCTTGACGCCGAGCTTCGCGAGCGGCTGGCCGCTGCGCAGCACCGTGTTGACCACCAGCATCGGCCGCTTCACGCACAGCGCGAGGGCTGCCTTCTGCGCGGCCGGCAACGCGGGCGCGAGGTGCGGGACGATGGCGTTGTAGCAGGCGAGCACGGCCTGCTTCGCGTGCACGCGCGACAGCGCCCCGCCCTGGACGTAGTCCATGGCCACGCCGGCGCCGTCCCCGGTGTTCTCCACGTGGACGGCCGTCGCGTTGAGCCGCAGTTTCACGGGCGACACCGGCCGGTCGAGCGCGCCATAGTCGAGCCGAGCCGTCACGATATCGAAGG
>DATEEF010000010.1:0-2544 GCA_035281265.1 Steroidobacteraceae bacterium | reverse complement strand
GCATGCCTCCGACGCTTTTTCCCGGCGCTACATGCGCTGGATCGGCCATTTCGAGTTCGGCGCCAACCTGCGGCCGATCGATTTCGACGGCCAGTACAGCCGGGACGGCGTGCCTCGGGACGCGGATACCACGTTCTGGCTGGAGTACTGGACGGCGGCTTACCGGCACGCGCTGGAAAAGCGCGGCCCCCGGGTGCATTTCGTGGATTTCGACGCCCTGCTGGCCGAACCGGGTGCGAGCCTCGAGCGGCTCGCCCGGATCGTCGGCCTTCGCGATAGCGGCAGGCTCAGGGCCGCGGCGGCGACGCTGCGCAAGCCGACCGTGCAGCCCCTGGTCCCGGAGAACGTGCCGCGGCCGGTCCTGCAGGCGGCGCAGGCGGTGCATCGTCGGCTCCAGGACGCTGCTGCAGCGGACGGCAAGCCGGACTAGTCCGCGCGGGAAAACTTCCGGGTCGCGGAGTGCGTGATTTTCTTGCGACATAATCCCGAAACGCTGGACAGAATCCGTCAGACTGGCGCTACACTCGGACCGGGCGCACAGGAGGTGTGACCTTGGCATTCAACCTTGGCAGTTGGTTCCTGCGTCGAAGGATCGACGCGCAGGTGCGGACCTCGGGCCGGCCTGTCGAGCATCGGCGCATCGGGAACCCGTATCACGCCGTCAGTATCGAGCCGGGTGTGCGGTCCTGCGACGCCGCGCGCGAAGCGCAGGGAGAGCGTTACCTTTCGTCCGCGGCGCCCATGCTGCCGCTGGATGAATGCACCCAGTCGGAGGCCTGCCACTGCCGTTACGTGCACCACCAGGACCGGCGCTCGCAGCGCGATCGCCGGGTCAACTTCGCGAATCCTCACGCCCATCTGAAGGCCGACCGCCGTACCGGCGCCGGCCGCCGCATCAACGACTAACGAAGTGCTCACGAAGGGGTCAGACCCCTTCATATTCGCGAAGGGGTCTGACCCCTCCAGCGCGTTCAGCGGATCTTGAATTCCTCGGACTGCAGCCCGTGCCGGGCGAGCAGCTTGTAGAAGTCGGTGCGGTTGCGGCCGGCCAGCTTCGCCGCCTGCGTGACGTTGCCGCGGGTGATCTGCAGGAGCTGCACGAGGTAGTTGCGCATGAACTCGTCGCGCGCCTCGTCGAAGGTCGAGACCTGCGGCGTCGTGCCGCTGCCGAGCGCGCGCTGCACGAGCTCGGCGCTGATCACGGGGCCGGTCGCGAGCGAGGCCGCATGCTGCAGGAGCGTGGCCAGCTGACGCACGTTGCCGGGCCATTCGCCGACCATCAGCAGTTCCACGGCCTCCGGTGCGAGCACGTGCCGCTTGCCGGTCGTGCGCGCGAGCTCGTCGAGGAAGTGGGCCGCGAGGAGCGGCACGTCGTCGCGCCGCTGCGAGAGCGGCGGCAGGTCGATGCGGCTCACGCTGAGCCGGTAGTAGAGGTCTTCGCGAAACTTCCCGCGCTGGATCATGTCCGGGAGGTTCCGCGCCGTGGTCGAGATGATCCGTGCGGGCTCGCTGTCCTGCAGGCTGTTGAGGGCGATCTGCAGCTCCGCCGGCAGGTCGCCCACTTCGTCGAGCAGGACGGTGCCGAGCGGTGCATCCGCGGGCTTTGGGGGGTCTCCCGGCTCCCCACGGCCTTCGAGGATGGCCTGCAGGGTCTCCTGGCTGGCCGTGACGCAGGACAGCGTCAGGAACCGCCCGCCGCGGCGTGCGCTCGCCTGGTGGACCGCACGTGCGAGCTGGGCCTTGCCCGTGCCGGGCTGGCCGGTGATCAGGAGGGGCGCATCGGAGCTGGCGGCCATGAGGGCTTGCGAGAGCCGCTCCTCCATGACCGGATTGCGCGTGATGATGCCGGCGCGCCAGTCCTCGGTCACGCTCGCGAACCCCGACACCTTGAGCGCCGCGGAGATCTGTTCCAGCAGCTGGTCCTTCTCCACCGGCTTGGTCAGGAAGGCGAAGGCGCCGCTCTTGGTGGCCGTGACCGCGTCCGGGATCGTCCCGTGTGCGGTGAGCAGGATGACGGGCAGGGCGGGGTAGCGGCCCTGGAGCTCCTTCAGGAGCGAGATGCCGTCCTTGTCCTTCATGCGCAGGTCGGTGACCAGCACATCCGGGAGGAAACGGGGAACGGTCGTGAGTGCCTGGCTTGCATTCTCGCAGGCCGCGACTTCGAATCCTTCCGAACGCAGCCGGATCGTGATCAGGCGCAGCAGGCCCGGGTCGTCGTCGACCAGCACGATGCGCGGGCGGCGGCCGAGGGGTGTCTTCACGGCCGTGGCTGCGTCGGGCCGCCCTCGAGCGTCGCGATGGCCTCGAGCTTCGCTTCGGCGCGCTCGAGCTCGCGGCGGAGGCGTTCCTTCTCCGCGATCTCGGCCTGCAGGCGCCCCCTGAGCTCAGCGATGCGCGCCGCTTCCTCGCTGGCGCTGCCGTTGCGCAGTGACTCGTTTTCACGGGTCAGCGCCAGCCGCGCGTCGAGGTCGCGGACCATGACGTCGGCGAGAGCCCGCTCGGACGGCAGGAGCGTCTCCGGCGTCGCGAGGGCTTCGCCGAGCA
>DATEEF010000009.1:0-17278 GCA_035281265.1 Steroidobacteraceae bacterium | reverse complement strand
AGTACGGCGTGTTGCTCGCCATGCGCCCCTTTGGCCGCGCCGGCATGCCGGGATCACCAGGCGCGTACGACTGGCCGGTCTCGCTGGAAGACGTGCGGCCGACGCTCGATCACTACGTGACGGGCAGGCCCCCCGACGATGTCGACGGAATCTCGCTGCTGCCGTATCTCTCGGGGGCGCAGCCTGCATCCGAACTCGCGGCACGCGTGCGATTCACGGAAACGGATTTCAATACGCCCTCCATACTGGCAGGCCATTACGAAGCCTCGCGCCTGGTCGACGAGGCCGCCGTCTACTACCGGTTGGATCGCGACTCGGGCCGGGTGGAGTTTCGCGAGGATCGCCTCGCGGAAGTCCTGGATCGCAAGCAGCGGGCGGCGATCTCGCCATCGCTGCTGCTTGCAGCGATTCCGGGCCCGATCGGCCAGGAACTCAAGTACCTGGTCACGGACCGCACGCGCCCTGTCCCCGTGGTCCTGGAGGGCCCCCCGGACGCCACCCGGGCGCCGGAGGCCAGGCGGCTCTGGGATGCCTTGCAGGCGCGTTTCCCGGGCGAGCTGCCCCCGGATCCCGAACTGCCCCGAATGTGAACCGGGTCGAGTGCCGGCGAGCGGCAGTTATGGGAGCATTCCAGCTCATTTAACAATTACTGGCCCGCTGGGTTAGGCTACAGAATCCAGCGTCCCGGGGACGTCCCGGTGTCAGGGTAAGGCTTTGTCCGGAGCGGATTTTTGAACGATAGCGCAGCAGCCGCGGGCTCGGTCCGGGCGGTCCTGACGGGCCTCCCTCAGCGGCTCGTGCTCGACGGCCTGGTCGGGGAATCGGCCATGCTGGACGCGATCGCCAGCGCCCGCGAGCGCAAGACCCACCTGGTCAGCTGGCTGGTCTCGCACGACATGGCCTCGGCCCGCGACATCGCCATCGCCGCGGCCACCGAATTCGGCATGCCGCTGCTCGACCTCGACGCGGTGGCGATCGACATCGACATCGTCCGGCTGGTCAACGACAAGCTGCTCGCGAAGCACCGCGTGCTGCCGCTCGTCAAGCGCGGCAAGCGCCTGCACGTCGGCGTGTCCGACCCGACCATCCTGCACGCCGTCGACGAGATCAAGTTCCAGACGGGCCTCGCGATCGAGGCGGTGGTCGTCGAGGACGACAAGCTGCAGCGCGCGGTGCAGAAGGCGATCGAGCAGGTCGATGCGCAGATGCCGAACCTCGCCGGCGGCGAGGACGACTTCGACCTCGAGAACCTCGACGTCTCGCAGGGCGACGATTCGATGGACTCGGACGTCGCGCGCGACGACGTCGACGACGCCCCGATCGTCCGCTTCGTCAACAAGATCATGCTGGACGCGATCAGGAAGAGCGCGTCGGACATCCACTTCGAGCCCTACGAGAAGTACTACCGGATACGCCTGCGCATCGACGGCGTGCTGCGCGAGGTCGCCCAGCCGCCGGTGCAGCTCGCCACGAAGCTCGCGGCGCGCCTCAAGGTGATGTCCCGCCTCGACATCGCGGAGCGGCGCGTCCCGCAGGACGGCCGCATCAAGATGAAGCTGTCGAAGAACCGCTCCATCGACTTCCGCGTGTCGAGCTGCCCGACGCTCTTCGGCGAGAAGATCGTGCTGCGCATCCTCGATGCCAGCACCGCGATGATGGGCATCGACGCGCTCGGCTACGAGGGCTTCCAGAAGGACCTCTACCTCAAGGTGCTGGCCAAGCCCCAGGGCATGATCCTGGTGACCGGCCCGACCGGAAGCGGCAAGACGGTCTCCCTCTACACGGGCCTCGCGATCCTGAACGTGGAGGACACGAACATCTCGACGGCCGAGGACCCCGCGGAAATTGTCCTGCCGGGGGTGAATCAGGTGAATGTCAACCCGAAGGTCGGCCTCACCTTCGCCTCGGCGCTGCGCGCCTTCCTGCGCCAGGACCCCGACGTGATCATGGTCGGCGAGATCCGCGACCTCGAGACGGCCGAGATCGCGATCAAGGCCTCGCAGACGGGGCACCTCGTGCTCTCGACGCTGCACACGAACGACGCCCCGCAGACGCTCACGCGCATGGTCGACATGGGCGTGAAGCCCTACGCGATCGCGACCTCGGTGAGCCTCATCATCGCGCAGCGACTCGCGCGGCGCCTGTGCCAGAGCTGCAAGCAGCCGCTCGACCTGCCGCACGACGCGCTGCTGCGCGAGGGCTTCACCGAGCAGCAGCTGTCGGCGCCGGGCTTCAAGGTCTACAAGCACGTCGGCTGCAGCCAGTGCACGGACGGCTACAAGGGCCGCGTCGGCATCTACGAGGTCCTCCCCGTCACGGAATCCATCGGCCGGATCATCCTCGAGGGCGGCAGCGCTCCCCATATCGCGGCGGAGGCCCGCAAGAATGGGGTCTGGGACCTGCGCACCGCGGGGCTCAAGAAGGTCCAGGACGGGCTTACGACCCTCGAAGAAGTCAACCGCGTCACAGTTGAGTGATTCGCCCGGGCGCTAACATCCGGAAGTCAGGCTAGAGGACGACAGCCACCATGCCGCCTACCGCCGTCGCTGCCGCCAGGGACATCCCGTTCACCTGGGAAGGCAAGGACAAGAAGGGCAACAAGATCCGCGGGAAGATCCTCGCGGTCAACGAGCAGGCCGCGCGCGCGGACCTGAGGCGGCAGAACATCGTCGCGACGAGGATCCGCAAGCAGCGCAAGCTGTTCAGCGGCGGCGGCAAGATCTCGGCGGCGGACATCGCCATCTTCAGCCGCCAGCTCGCGACCATGCTGGCCTCGGGCATCCCGCTCGTGCAGGCCTTCGAGATCGTCGGCGTCGGCCACGAGAAGCCGGCGATGCAGAAGCTGATCCTCGACATCAAGACGAACATCGAGGGCGGCAGCTCGCTGCACGAGTCACTCGCCAAGCACCCGCTGTACTTCGACGACCTCTACATCAACCTGGTCGAGGCCGGCGAGCAGGCGGGCGCTCTCGAGTCGCTGCTCGACAAGGTTGCGACCTACAAGGAAAAGACCGAGGCCCTCAAGAAGAAGATCAAGAAGGCCCTGTTCTACCCGGCCGCGGTGCTCGCGGTCGCCGTGATCGTCACGCTGATCCTGCTGCTGTTCGTGATCCCGCAGTTCGAGGCGCTGTTCCAGGGTTTCGGCGCCGACCTGCCGGCTTTCACGCGCATGGTCATCGACCTGTCCAAGTTCGTGCAGACGCAGGGCTGGTGGATGGGCCTGCTGTTCGCCGGCGGCGTGGTGTTCTTCCTGCACATGAAGAAGCGTTCGGCGGCGCTGCGGCACTTCCTCGACCGCGCCTCCCTCAAGCTCCCGATCATCGGCCCGATCCTGACCAAGGCCGCGATCGCGCGCTATGCGCGCACGCTCTCGACGATGTTCTCGGCCGGCGTGCCGCTGGTCGAGGCCATGGAATCCGTGGCCGGCGCCACCGGCAACATCGTCTACGAGCAGGCGGTACTGCGCATGCGCGACGAGGTCGCGACCGGCCAGCGCCTGCAGCGCGCGATGGAGAACACCGGCCTCTTCCCGAACATGGTCATCCAGATGATCGCGGTCGGCGAGGAATCGGGCTCGCTGGACGCGATGGCCTCCAAGGTCGCCGACTTCTACGAGCTCGAGGTCGACACCGCCGTCGACGCCCTGTCCTCGCTCCTCGAGCCACTCATCATGGCGATCCTCGGCGTGCTGGTCGGCAGCCTCGTCATCGCGATGTACCTGCCGATCTTCAAGCTGGGCGCCGTGGTCTGAGCGACGGCTGCCGTGGCTGCGCTCGCGGCGAATCCCGCCTTGTTCGCGGCGGCGGCCTTCCTGTTCGGCCTGGCGATCGGCAGCTTCCTGAACGTCGTCATCTACCGCCTGCCGCTCATGCTCGAGCGGCAGTGGCGCATGCAGGCCGCGGAGCTCGAGGGACGCCCGGCGCCGCCGCAGGACGGCCGCTTCGACCTCGTGGTGCCGCGCTCGCGCTGCCCGGCCTGCCAGGCCCCGATCCGCGGCATCCATAACGTCCCGGTCCTGAGCTGGATCGCGCTGCGCGGCCGCTGCGCGTCCTGCCGCGCGCCGATTTCGGCGCGCTACCCGCTGGTCGAGCTCGCAACCGGCGCGGCTTTCGCCGCCGTCGCCTGGCACTTCGGCTTCGGGCCTTCCGCGGCGCTCGCCTTCGTCCTGACCGCCTACCTCATCGCGCTCACCGGCATCGACATCGACCGCCAGCTCCTGCCGGACATCCTGACGATCCCGCTGCTGTGGATCGGCCTCGTCGCCAGCCTCTGGCACCTGGACGGCCAGCCCGCGCCACCGGCCGCGCTTCGCGACGCCGTCATCGGCGCCGCCGCCGGTTACGCCTTCCTGTGGCTCGTGTTCCAGGCCTTCCGCCTCGCGACCGGCAAGGAAGGCATGGGCTACGGCGACTTCAAGCTGTTCGCCGCGATCGGCGCCTGGCTGGGCTGGCAGATGCTTCCGCTGGTGCTGATGCTGGCGGCGGCGGTGGGCGCGGTCGTCGGCCTCGCGATGATGGCGGCCAGCCGCCTCGGTCGCGGCGTGCCCATTCCTTTCGGGCCCTACCTCGCCGGCGCGGCGTGGATCGCGCTGCTGTGGGGGCCCGACATCGTTTCCGGCTACCTCGGGTTCGCGGGCCTGCGCTGATCGCGATGCTGCGCATCGGCCTCACCGGGGGCGTCGCGAGCGGCAAGTCGACGGTCGCCACACTCTTCGCCGCCCGCGGGGCCCCGGTCCTCGACACGGACGTCATCGCGCGAGAGGTCGTCGAGCCGGGACGGCCGGCCCTGGGCGCCCTCGTCCGCGCGCTCGGCAGCGGCATCCTCGACGCCCAGGGCCGGCTCGACCGCGGGGAGCTGCGCCGGCGCCTGTTCGACGACGCGGCGCTGCGGCGCGAGGTCGAGTCGATCCTGCACCCGGCGATAATCGCCGAGCTCGAGCGGCAGGCGCTCGCCGCGCCGGGACCCTACCAGCTGTTCGTGATTCCCCTCCTCGTCGAGAACCGGTTCATGTCCATCGTCGACCGCGTCCTGGTGGTCGACTGCCCGGAGGAGGTGCAGCTGCGGCGCCTCATGGCGCGCGACGGCGAGACGCGCGAGTCGGCCGAGCGCATGCTGGCGGCCCAGGCGACGCGCGAGCAGCGCCTCGCGGCCGCCGACGACGTCATCGACAACGGCGGCGAGGCCGCGGACCTGCCGGGCCAGGTGGCCGCCCTGGACCTCAAATACCGCGGATTGGCCGCGAAATCCTGAGGAAACCTCCGTACAGCGTGGCGGCCGTCACAGCCGCTCGGGTTTACGCACATGGAAGCACTGCCGCAAAATAGGCGCATGTTCGAGAGCGCCGCCGAACCGAGGCCCGATTCGGAGCCCATCGTCTACGAGCAGCCGCTCAACGAGCGGATGCGCGCGTTCATGCGCCTCGAGTTCCTGTGGCAGCAGCTGTCCCACCACGCCGGGCAGCCGAACGCCTGGTCGAGCCGGTCGGCCGTCGCGGGCCTGCTGGAGATCCTCGCCATCACCTCGCGAGGCGACGCGCGCGGCGACGTGCTGAAGGAGCTGGAGCGCCAGATGTCGGCGCTGCGCGACTTCCAGAATCGTCCCGGCGTCGACGGCGGGCGGCTGCGCGCGGTGCTCGCGGCGCTGATGCGGCGCCGGGAGGAGCTGAACGCGGCGGGCGCGAACTTCATGCAGAAGCTGCGCGAGTCGGAGTTCCTGAACGCCATCAAGCACCGCAGCGCGATCCCGGGCGGCACCTGCGAGTTCGACCTGCCCGACTTCTACCAGTGGCTCTCGCTGGACGCCGACACGCGCGAGGCCGACCTCGCGGCCTGGATCACGACGATACGCCCGCTCTGCGAGTCGATCTCGGAGCTGCTCTGGATCACGCGCGAGAATGCGCGGCCGAGCGAGGAGACGGCGCCGGCCGGCAGCTTCCAGATCATGTTCGAGCGCGACCGGCCGGTGCAGCTGCTGCGCATCACGGTCGCGGGGTCGTCGCGCCTGTTCCCGGAGGTGAGCGGCAGCCACCACCGCTGCTCGCTGAGGTTCCTGCGCTGGAACAACGTCCACAGCCGCCCGGTGCAGGCGTCCGAAGACATTCCCTTCGTGCTGGCAATCTGCTACTGATTCCAATGTCGCGCGAAGTGCCTTGCCCGCGCTGCGGTACGCGCCGCGAGTGGAGCGGCAACCCGTTCCGGCCGTTCTGCAGCGAGCACTGCAAGCTGATCGATTTCGGCGACTGGCTGACCGAGAAGAACACCATCCCCGGCGCAGCCGCCGAGATCCCGGACGCGGAAAATGAAGGGGTCAGACCCCTTCAGCCGCCGATCCGAAACAACTGACTATCCGCCAGGGCACTGAAGGGGTCTGACCCCTTCATTTTCCGCCCGGCATCTGCAGCGCCTTCGCGAGGAAGGCCCACTGGTTGGCCCAGTCCTCGACCAGCATCCAGGTCGGCTTGCCCGCGCCATGCCCCGCCCGCGTCTCGATGCGGATGAGCACCGGATTGGCGCAGGCCTGCGCGTGCTGGAGCGCGGCGGCGAACTTGAAGCTGTGCCAGGGGACGACGCGATCGTCGTGGTCGGCCGTGGTCACGAGTGTCGGCGGATAGCAGCGGCCGGGCTTCAGGTTGTGCACGGGCGAATACGCCGCCAGCGCCTTGAACTGCTCGGGATCCTCGACCGTGCCGAAGTCGCTCGACCAGGCATAGGCGTTCGCGCTCGCCGTGTGGTAACGCAGCATGTCGAGGACGCCGACGCCCGGCAGCGCCGCGCCGAACAGCTCCGGCCGCTGCGCCATCACCGCGCCCACGAGGAGGCCGCCGTTGCTGCGCCCGTGGATCGCGAGCTTCGGCGGCGACGTGTAGCCCTTCGCGATCAGCCACTCTGCGGCCGCGATGAAGTCGTCGAACACGTTCTGCTTGCGCGTCTTGGTGCCGGCGTCGTGCCAGTCGGCGCCGTACTCCCCGCCTCCGCGCAGGTTCGCGACGGCGTACACGCCGCCCTGCTCCAGCCAGGCCGCGAATGCCGCGCTGTAGGTCGGCGTCAGCGAAACGTCGAAGCCGCCGTAACCGTAGAGGAGCGTCGCGTTGCTGCCGTCGAGTTTCGCGTCCTTGCGCCGCGTGATGAACATCGGCACGCGCGTGCCGTCCTTGCTGGTGTAGAAGACCTGCTCCGTCACGTACGGCGCGGGGTCGAAGGCGACGGTCGGCTTGCGGAACGGCGTCACGGCGTCGCCCGCGACGTCATAGCGATAGAGCGCGAGCGGCGTCAGGTAGTCGGTGTAGGCGAAGAAGGTCTCGTTCTCGGCGGGCGCATCCGGGAAGCCGATTGCGGTGCCGAGGCCCGGCAGGCGGACGTCCCGCACGTGCTTGCCGTCCTTGCCGTAGACGGCGACGCGCGTGCGCGCGTCCACGAGGTAGCTCGCGATCACGTGCCGGCCCGCGAGGCTCGCCTGGTACAGCGTTTCCTTCGCCTGCGGGACGACTTCGGCGGTCGCCTGGGATTCCGGGTCGATCGCGATCACGCGCGCGAGGGGCGCGCCCTGCGTCGTGCGGAAATACAGCTTGCCGTCCATGGCGCCGAGGAAGTCGTAGATGCCGTCCCACTTGTCGAGCAGGCGCACGACCGGCGCGTCGGGCTTCGTCAGGTCGCGCAGGTGGATGGCGTTGCTGTCGAAGCCGTAGGTCACGGCGAGGACGAGCCAGCGCCCGTCTTCGGTGACGGTCCCGTACGGGTTGTGGCGCGGGTTGTCGGTGACCGTGTAGACGAGGTCGTCGTCGGCCTGCGCCTCGCCGAGAACGTGGCGGTAGACACTGACCTGCCGCTGGTCGTCGCCCTTGCCGTTGGCGCCCTTCGGGTAACGCGAGTAGTAGAAGGCGCTCGCATCGGGGACCCAGGACACGCCGGTGAACTTGGTGTCGCCGATGAGGTCCGGCAGGTCCCGGCCCGTCTGCACCTCGCGCACGTGCCAGGTGTCCCAGTCCGTGCCGCCGTCGGAGACCGCATAGGCGACGAAGCGCCCGTCCGGGCTGATCGAATAGTCGGCGAGCGAGGCGGTGGCGTCGGAAGACAGCGTGTTCGGGTCGACCAGGACCTGCGGCGGCGCATCGAGCGACTCCGCCCAGTACAGGATGCCCTGGTTCTGCGAACCGCTCTTCTCCACGTAGAAATAGCGCCCGCCTTTCTTCACGGGCATCCGCGACTTGTCGTCGAGCCAGCTGTAGCCGTACTGCTCGTAGTTCCACAGCTCGGTCAGGCGCTTCTTAAGCGCCTCGCGCGCCGGGATCGCGTTCAGGTAGGGCTCCGCAACGGCATTCTGCGCCGTCACCCAGGCTGCGAGCTCGGGCGACTCCGACTCCATCCAGCGATAGGGGTCCGCCACCTCGGTGCCGTGCAGCAGGTCGACGGTGCCGCCGCGCTCCGCGGCGGGATAACGCAGCACGCCGCCCGCGTCGTCCGCGGTGCTCATGCCGGGCACGATTGCGAGCCAGGCCGTCGCGAGGCCGGATATGACATGACGATGCACCGTGCTTACACTCCGGGTCGGTGAGGCGCGAAGTCTACCAAACCGCGCCGCGCCACCATCCGGGTTGCGACGGGACGGAGTGACGATGCGCTCAGGAGTTTTCGGCATCATGGCGCTGCTTTGCCTGGCCCGGGCGCACGCGGGGGACCTGCCGGTCGAGCGGCTGTTCGACGCGCCGGACCTCCAGGGCCCGTCGCTGCGCCAGATGCGCTTCTCGCCGGACGGCAAGCTCGTCAGCTACCTGCGCGCCCGCGACGACGCGCCGGCCGTGTTCGACCTCTGGGCCTGGGACGTCTCGCGCAAGGCGCATCGCCTCCTGGTCGACTCGCGGGCGCTCGCACCCGCCGAGGAAAAGCTCTCGGCCGAGGAGGAGGCGCGGCGCGAGCGCCAGCGCATCGCGGCGCTGCGCGGCATCGTGGACTACCAGTGGGCGCCGGACTCCCGGGGCCTGCTCGTCCCGCTCTCCGGCGACCTCTATTACTACGACCTCGCGAAGCCCCCGGGCGATGCCGTCCGCCGCCTGACCGAAACGCCGGCCTTCGAGACCGACCCGAAGTTTTCGCCGAAGGGGCGCTATGTCAGCTTCATACGCGACCAGGACCTCTACGCGGTCGAAGTCGCGACCGGCGCGGAGCGGCGCCTAACGACCGGGGGCGGCGGGCTGGTCAGCCATGGCGTCGCCGAGTTCATCGCACAGGAGGAGATGGGCCGCGACACCGGCTACTGGTGGTCGCCCGACGAGAAGCATGTCGCCTTCGCGCGCGTGGACGAGTCGCCGGTGGACGAAGTCGAGCGCTTCGAGATCGATGCCGGCGGCGTGCGCGTGCTGAAGCAGCGCTACCCCGCGACCGGCCGGCCCAATGCCGCGGTGACGCTCGGCATCGTCGCGCTCGAGGGCGGCGCCGTCGCCTGGTGCGAGCTCGGCCGCAAGGACCATTACCTCGCGCGCGTCGAGTGGTACCCGGAGGGCGACCGGCTGCTGGTGCAGCGCCAGGCGCGCGACCAGAAACGCCTCGACGTCCTCTCCTACCCCGTCACCGGCGGCGAGCCGCGCCAGCTCTTTTCCGAGCGCAGCGACACCTGGGTCGAGCTGAACGACGACCTCTATTTCCTGCCCCAGCGGAAGGAAATCCTCTGGGCCTCACAGCGCAGCGGCCACAACCACCTGTACCTGTACGACTACGGCGGCGTGCTGAAGGGGCCGGTGACTGCGGGCGACTGGGACGTCATCGGCGAATGGAATGCGCCGGCCGTGCGCGGCGTCGACGAACGCCGCGGCAAGGTCTTTTTCATGGCGACGAAGAAGACGCCGCTCGAGCGGCAGCTGTACGTCGCCGACCTCGACGACGGACCGAAGCGCGAGCCCGCGGCGCTGACCTCCGGCGACGGCTGGAACAACGTGACGATGTCGGGGGACGCGCGGCGATACCTCCTCGGCTACAACGATCCCGCGCAGCCGCCGCAGGTGTCGCTGCACGACGCCTCGGGCGAGCGCATCGCATGGCTCGTCGAGAACCGTCTCGATGCGAGTCATCCTTACGCGCCCTACCTCGACCGGCACGTCCTGCCCGAGTTCGGCACGCTGCCCGCCGCGGACGGGACGCCGCTCTATTACCAGCTGTACAGGCCCGCCGGCTTCGAGCCGGGCAAGCGCTATCCGGCAGTGCTGCTCGTCTACGGCGGACCGACGGTGCAGACCGTGCAGCGGCGCTGGGGCGAACGGCGCGGCAACCAGACGGCGCAGCTCCTCACGCAGCGCGGCTACGTCGTGTTCGCGGTCGATAACCGCGGGTCGGGCGGCCGCGGCAAGAAGTTCACGGAGGCTTTGTATCGACGCCTCGGCGGCGTCGAGGTCGAGGACCAGCTCGCGGGTGTCGCCTGGCTCAAGTCACGCGACTTCGTCGACCCCGCGCGCATCGGCGTCTACGGCTGGAGCTACGGCGGCTACATGACGCTCATGCTGCTCGGCCAGTCGCCGGGCACCTTCAAGGCCGGCGTCGCGGGCGCGCCGGTGACCGACTACCGCCTCTACGACACGCACTACACCGAACGCTACCTCGGCACGCCCGCGGAGAATCCCGAGGGCTACAAGCTCTCGAACGTGCTGACCTACGCCGGCGCGATCCGCGACCGCCTGCTGATCATCCACGGCATGGCGGACGACAACGTGCTGTTCACCAACACGACGCTGCTGATCCCGGCACTGGTGGCGAGCGGCCAACCATTCGAGCTCGTCCCCTATCCCGGCAGCAAGCACGCGGCGCTCAGCTTCCGCGAGACCGGCATCCACGGCTGGAAAACGATCCTCGACTTCTTCGACCGCACAATCGGTGCCGGGTCGAACATATCGAACTTATCGCCGGGTCAATAAGTTCGATATGTTCGACCCGGCACCGCCACGTCAGCGGCGCACGGCGCAGCCGTGTGCGCCGAGCTGCTGCAGGCGCTCGAGCTGCCGCGCGTCGGGATGCCAGCCCGCGAAGACGGGGCGGCCCAGCAGGCCGCACAGGCGCTCGAGCATGCGATCCGACGGCGAGCCGTCCTCCGGCGCGAACACGATGAAGTGCGCGCCTTCGGCCACTGCGCGGGTGGCGCTCTCCGCGTCGTCGCAATGCACGCCCACCAGGAACGCGCCGCCGTGGTCGATGTGCAGGCTCTGGCCCTGCCAATGCATCAGGACCCCGTCGCAGCGCGCGAGCGCCGCGACGCGCACGGCGTCGATGTCGGCGCCCATGACGAAGACGCGGTGGCCGGCCGCGCGCGCACGCGCGACGGCCTCCGCGTCGAGCTCCGCGCCGCCTTCCTCCGGCATCGGGACGAGGATCGTCTGGGCCGCGCGGCCCCGGATCGACTGCAGCGTCTCGCCGGGCGCGAGAAGGCGGGCGAGGCGCGGAAGCCGGAGCGCGGTGACGATGGCGCGATCGGCCTCGAGCAGGTCGTGCTTCGGGAGGTCGTCCGGCTTCGCCCAGGCGAGCGCCTGCGCGTCCAGCGCTTGCGGCAAGCCCTCGTAGTCGGTCACCTGCCAGACGTCGAGCAGGACGCGCCGATCGGGATATTCGTGGCGCAGCCGGATGAGCGGGCGCGCCGCGCGGACCGAGATGCCGAGCTCTTCGGACAGCTCGCGCTTCAGTCCCGCGAGGGGTTCCTCGCCAGCGGCCAGCTTGCCGCCCGGGAATTCCCAACGCCCGGCCATGTGGCGGCCGCGCGGCCGCTGCGCGATCAGCACGCGGCCGTCCGCGTCGGCAATCGCACCCGCGACGACGTGGATTTCAGCCGGGCGTTCCATCCTTGGCCTCCCCGCGATACACGGGGAAATACTAGCTATCTACGGGCTGCAATGCGCCATGGCAGTGCTTGTACTTGCGACCCGAGCCACAGGGACAGGGCTGGTTGCGTCCGACCTTGCGCTCGCCGCGCACGAATGGCGCCGCACGCACCCCGGCCGGCGGCTCCGCGGGCACAGGCTCGCCCTCGGCCGCGGCCGGCGCGGCGCCCGACACCTGGGCCGAGAGCTCGGGCGGCGCCTCGTGCTGAAGCTGCATGCGGGCCTGGAGCCGGCGCTGGCGCTCGGCCTCCTCGCGCTCGATCTCTTCCTCCGTGCGCACCTGCAGCCGCTGCAGGAGCATGACCGTATCCGAGCGAATCCGGTCCAACATCCCCGTGAACAGCGCAAAAGCCTCGCGCTTGTATTCCTGCTTCGGGTTCTTCTGCGCATAGGCGCGCAGGTAGATGCCCTGCCGCAGGTAGTCCATGCCGGCGAGGTGCTCGCGCCAGTGCATGTCGAGCTGCTGCAGCATCACCGCGCGCTCGACGTGCCGCATGACCTGCGGGCCGGTCTGGCGGACCTTCTCCTCGTAGGCCGCCTCGATGGCGGCGAGAAGCCGGGCGGCGGCATCCGAGCCGTGCCGCGAGGGGTCCTCGCCGAGCCAGGCCGCGAGCCCGGTGTCGACGCCGAAGTCGCGACGGAAGGCCTCCTCGAGCCCGGCCACGTCCCACTGCTCCTCGACACTGTCCGGCGGCATGTACTGCTCGACCAGGGCGCCGACGACCTCGGCGCGGACGTCCCGGATCACCCCGCCGATGTCCTCGGTCGACATGATCTCGGTGCGCTGGCGGTAGATGACCTTGCGCTGGTCGTTGGCGACGTCGTCGTACTCGAGCAGGTTCTTGCGCGCGTCGAAGTTGTGCGACTCGACCTTGCGCTGGGCGCGCTCGATCTGGCGCGTGAGCATGCCGCTCTCGATCGCCTCGCCCTCCTTCATGCCGACCGTCTTCAGCAGGGACTTGGTGCGCTCCGGGTCGCCGAAGATGCGCATCAGGTTGTCCTCGAGCGACAGGTAGAACCGGCTCGATCCCGGGTCGCCCTGCCGGCCGGAACGGCCGCGCAGCTGGTTGTCGATGCGCCGCGACTCGTGGCGCTCGGTGCCGATGATGTGCAGGCCGCCGGCCTCGAGCACCTTCGCGTGCAGGCCGTTCCACTCGTTCTCCAGCTCGCGCGCGCGGCCGGCGAGCTGCTCCTCGCTCATCACGCCGTCCTTGCGCAGCTGGTCCACCTGCCGGGCCACGTTGCCGCCGAGCACGATGTCCGTGCCGCGGCCGGCCATGTTGGTCGCGATGGTGACCGTTCCCGGGCGGCCGGCCTGGGCGATGATCATGGCCTCGCGCTCGTGCTGCTTGGCGTTCAGCACCTGGTGCGGGATGCCCGACTGCTTGAGGTGCCCCGACAGCTTCTCGGACGTCTCGATCGAGGTCGTGCCGACCAGCGCCGGCTGCCCGCGCTTCACGCAGTCGCGGATGTCCTCGACGATCGCCTCGAACTTGTCCGACTGGTTGAGGTAGACGAGGTCCGGCATGTCCTTGCGGACCATCGGCCTGTGGGTCGGCACGACGACCACTTCGAGGCCGTAGATCTGCTGGAACTCGAAGGCCTCGGTGTCGGCCGTCCCGGTCATGCCGGCGAGCTTCTCGTAGAGGCGGAAGTAGTTCTGGAAGGTGATCGACGCGATCGTCTGGTTCTCCTCGCGGATCCGCACGCCCTCCTTGGCCTCAACCGCCTGGTGCAGGCCGTCGGACCAGCGCCGGCCGGGCATCGTGCGGCCGGTGAACTCGTCGACGATGATCACGTCCGCGCCGCGCACGATGTACTCGACGTCGCGGTGGTACAGCACGTGCGCGCGCAGGGCCGCGTTCAGGTGGTGCATCAGGCGGATGCTGGCCGGGTCGTAGAGGCTGTCGCCCTCGCGCAGGAGCCCCGACTCCTGCATCAGCGTCTCCGCCTTCTCGAAGCCCGACTCCGAGAGGTGCACCTGGCGCGTCTTCTCGTCGGCGAAGAAGTCGCCCTCGCCCTCCTCGGTCGCCTGGCGCGTGAAGCGCGGCACCAGCGCGTTGATCTTCACGTACAGCTCGGTGCTCTCCTCGGCCGGCCCGGAGATGATCAGCGGCGTCCGGGCCTCGTCGATCAGGATCGAGTCGACCTCGTCCACGATCGCGAACGGCTGGCCGCGCTGGACGCGGTCCTCGAGCCGCGCGGCGAGGTTGTCGCGCAGGTAGTCGAAGCCGAACTCGTTGTTGGTGCCGTAGGTGACGTCGCAGGCGTAAGCCGCGCGCTTCTCCGCCTGCGGCTGGCCGCTCGCGATGACGCCGACCGACAGGCCGAGCAGCCGGTAGATGGGGCCCATCCATTCCGCGTCGCGCTGGGCGAGGTATTCGTTGACGGTGACGACGTGCACGCCCTTGCCGGCGAGCGCGTTGAGGAAGACCGGCAGCGTCGCGACCAGCGTCTTGCCCTCGCCGGTGCGCATCTCGGAGATCTTGCCGTCGTGCAGCACCATGCCGCCGATCAGCTGCACGTCGAAGGGGCGCATGCCGACCGCGCGGCTCGCCGCCTCGCGCGCCGTCGCGAAGGCCTCGGGAAGGATCTGGTCGAGGGTCTCGCCCGCGACGAGCCGCGCGCGCAGCTTGTCGGTGCGGGCGCGCAGCCCGTCGTTCGTCTCGGCGGCAAGCGCGTCGGCGAACTGGTTCGCCTGCTTGACGCGTTCCGCGTACTGGCGCAGCAGGCGCTGGTTACGGCTGCCGAAAAGCCTGGTGAAGATGTTCAACACGCGCCTGGGACCTCGGGGCGGGCGGTCGCGAATACAAGAGGACCGGCCGAAAAAGCCGGTAGTTTACTACGACACGGGTGGGGGAAATCCGTTCAGCGCTTGACGAACGAGAGCGGGTTCATCGGCTTGCCGTCGCGCAGCACCTCGAAGTGCACGTGCGTGCCGGTCGAGCGCCCGGTCGAACCCATCAGCGCGAGCGCATCGCCGCGTTTCACGGTCTGTCCCGGCTTCACGAGGACTTTCGCGTTGTGCGCATACCGCGTCACGTAGCCGTTGCCGTGCGTGACCTCGACGAGCTGGCCGTAGCCGCCGTCGTTTCCGGTGTGGCTCACGATGCCGTCGGCGACGGCGAGCACCTGCGTGCCCGGCGCGCCGGCGAAGTCGAGTCCCTGGTGGCTCGCCTGGTGGCCGTCGAACGGATCCGTGCGCTGGCCGTAGAGCGACGAGATGTAGCCGGACTCGACCGGGCGGCCGCCCGGAACGATCTGCCGCGCGAGCTCGCGCGTCATGATCAGGTTCTGCAGCGCCGTGAGCTGGCGCCGGCGGTCGTCGATCTGCGCAGTCATCGAATCGAGCATCGCGTCGAGCGCCGGCACGACCGGACCCTCGCCCGCGGTTTCGGGCCCGCCGAGCGCCGGCGGCTGGTCGAAGTCGAACTCGCCGCGCTTCAGCTGCGCGACGTCGGTGAGCTGCTTGCCGAGCGCGTCGAGGCGGATGAGCTGGGCCTGCATGCGGCCGACGCGGGTGGCAAGGGTCGAGACTTGGTTGTCGACGTCCCGCTCGATGCGCGACAGCTGCTCGCTCTGGACGGCGAGGTCCTCGTTCCAGCGCGCCAGCGTGAACTCGCCGAGCGGTCCGGAGCCGCCCCAGCGGCTGCCGGCGAGGAAGGCACCCGCCGTCAATGCGACGACGGACAGGCCAGCGGCGGTATACGCGATGACGCGCTTGATCGTCATAATGGCGGGGGGCCCCTCGAGGCCTTCCAAGGTGGGCGCACGATGCCAAAAAAAGCCTTGCAACTCAAGTACTTTGATCACCCTTTCGACTGTCGGCCAGCTTCTGACAAATGAAAAAACCGACACCTGTCAGTCACTTGCTGGAAGAAGGCAAAGGAATGCTGCAAAAGTTGCGGCGGGGCACAGCGGAGGCCGACCGGACGTTGGCTGCGCTCCAAAGGGTCCTGCCTGCCGAGATCGCCCGTGAGGTGTGGGGCGCCAGCCGCCGCGGCGACAGCCTGACCGCCTTCGTGCAGACCGCCGCTTGGGGCACGCGCCTGCGTTATGTCATTCCGGGACTCAAGGCTGCGCTGGCCGCCGAGCTCGGCGCCCCGGTCGGAGACGTCAAGGTGAAAGTGCGCGCGAAGCCGCGCTAGGCCATCGCGGCGGCGGCTGCGTACGAGATCGGCGCGGTGCTTTCGTCCTGGAAGGTCACCTCCTCCCAGGCCGCGGCGTCGGCGAGCAGCGCGCGCAGCAGCTTGTTGTTCAGGCCGTGCCCGGACTTGTAGGCCGTGTACTCGCCGATCAGCGAGTGCCCGAGCAGGTACAGGTCGCCGATGGCGTCCAGGATCTTGTGGCGCACGAACTCGTCCTCGAAGCGCAGGCCGTCCTCGTTCAGGATCCGGTAGTCGTCGAGCACGATCGCGTTGTCGAGCGTGCCGCCAAGCGCGAGGTTGCGGCCGCGCAGGTACTCCATGTCGCGCATGAAGCCGAACGTGCGCGCGCGGCTCACTTCCTTCAGGAAGGTCGTCGTCGAAAAGTCCATCTCGGCGCGCTGCGAGTGGCGGTGGAACACGGGGTGGTCGAATTCGATCTCGAAGTTGACGCGGAATCCCTCGTGGGGCACGAAGCGCGCCCACTTGTCGCCCTCCTTCACCTCGACCGGGCGATTCACGCGCACGAATCGCTTCGCCGCGTTCTGCAGCTCGATCCCGGCCGACTGGATCAGGAACACGAAGGGGCCTGCGCTGCCGTCCATGATCGGCACCTCGCCCGCCGTCAGCTCGACGAACAGGTTGTCGATGCCGAGCCCGGCCAGGGCGGACATCAGGTGTTCCACCGTGGACACCCCGGCTTCGCCCGCGGCGAGCGTCGTGCCGAGGGTCGTTTCGGTCACGTTCGTCGCGAGCGCAGGGATGTCGACCGCGGGGTCGAGGTCGGTGCGGCGGAACACGATGCCGGTGTTGGCCGGCGCCGGCCGCAGCACCATGTGGACCTTGCGGCCGGTGTGCAGGCCGATGCCGGTGGACCGGATCGGCTCCTTCAGGGTGCGTTGCTGGGCCATGGGGATGTTGACCGTTTTGCGAGTATATCGTGCGGGTCACCGGCCGCCGGCCAGCGGAGGGAGGCCGACGGCCGATGTCCCGTTCTCATGCCGGACTGCTCCCGGGGTCGCGCTCCCGCTGGCGCTCGGCGCGACGGCCCGACGCGCGCCGCCGCGCCCTGAGGCGCAGCAGCACGTGTCGCAGGCCCTCGCTCTCCGGGCGCGGCCGGGACACGCCCTCCCTCAGTCCGCCTGGCGCCGCAGGAACGCCGGGATGTCGAGCACGTCCTCGCCGCCGAAGTTGGCGCGCAGCCCGTCGCCCACCGCGCGCTGCGGCTGGCGCTGGACGGCCGGGCGGTCGAGGTGGCTGTAATCCGGGGCCGGCGCGCGCG
>DATEEF010000008.1:0-11444 GCA_035281265.1 Steroidobacteraceae bacterium | reverse complement strand
CGGGGTGCCGGGGGTCAGCTTCCCGGGGATCAAGCCGGGCGAGACCTTCGTCTATGAGTTCCCCGTGATCCAGTCGGGGACCTACTGGTACCACAGCCACTCCGGGCTCCAGGAAGCGGAAGGGCACTACGCGCCGATCATTATCGAACCTGCAGGTCCCGATGCCGTGCAGTCGGATCGAGAGCACGTCATCGTCCTCGCGGACCACAGCGAGATGCACCCGCACCTGATCTTCAAGCGACTGAAGCAGCAGGGCGGCGTGTTCAACTACCAGCGCCAGACCCTCGTGGGCCTGCTCGCGGGCGAGGATCAATCCGCCGCCGAGCGGGCCGAGTGGGCCAGGATGCTCATGGATCCCACGGACATCTCGGATGTCACGGGCGCCGTGATGACATTCCTGGTCAACGGTCACGGACCCAACGACAACTGGACCGGACTGTTCAGGCCGGGCGAGCGGCTGCGCTTGCGCTTCATCAATGCTGCCGCGCAGATGATCTTCAACGTGCGCATTCCGGGCCTGAAGCTCACCGTGGTGGCGGCGGACGGCCAGAACGTGCGTCCCGTCGAAGTCGACGAGTTCCAGATCGGGAACGCGGAGACCTACGACGTCTTGGTCCAGCCGACGGAGGATCGTGCGTACACCCTCGTGGCCGAGGCCGTCGATCGCTCCGGCATGGGACGTGCAACGCTCGCCCCGCGGCCGGGCATGACCGCGGAAGTACCGCCGCTGCGCGAGCGGCCGCTCGCAACCATGAAGGACATGGGCATGGACATGTCGGCTCACGGGCACGGATCCGGCGCCATGGACCATGGTTCCATGTCCATGGACATGCGGGATCCTGCCAATGCGCCCCGGGTCAGGATGGGCCCCGAAGTGCAGATGATTTCGCCGATGCCGACGGACCGCACCGGCGAGACCGGACAGGGACTCGAAGACGCGGGTCATCGAGTGCTCGTCTATACGGATCTCATTGCGCTCGAGCGCAATCCGGACACGCGGGCGCCGTCACGTGCGCTCGAGATCCGCCTCACCGGGAACATGGAACGTTTCACCTGGGGGTTCGACGGGTGGAAATACAGCGACGACCCGCCACCCTATTCGTTCCGCCGCGGCGAGCGGGTGCGGATCACGCTGGTCAACGACACGATGATGACGCACCCGATCCACCTCCACGGGCACTTCTTTGAGCTGCTCCATGGGCCCATCGGGTACCTGCCGCGCAAGCACACGATCAATGTCCTCCCCGGCGGAAAGGTCAGCTACGACGTCACCGCCGAGGAAGGCGACTGGGCTTTCCACTGCCACATGCTGTACCACATGCATGCCGGCATGTTTCAGGTGTTCAAGGTGCGCGCAGCAGGAAGCAGCGGGACATGAGGCACGTCTTCCTCGCCGCGCTGCTGTCAGGAATCCCGGGCGTGGCAGGCGCGCAGGACCCGCATGCCGGGCACGTCGCTCCGCCGCCGGAAACGACGACGGCAGCCAGCCTCGCAGTGGGCAATGACCCCCCGCCGGCCACCATTCTCGACAGCGCGGCCGATCGGGTCTATGGCACAGACCCGATGAACCGCGCGCGGACGATTCTTGCGAACGAGCACGGCGGCGCGACGATCTCGAAGGTGATGGCGAACATCCTCGAATATGCCGATGTCGATGAGGACAGCGGGTACCGATGGGACATCGAAGCCTGGTACGGCGGCGACATGCATCGTTTCGTTTTCAAGACGGAAGGCGAAAGGGTGGGCGGCGACGGGGCACAGTTCGCCGAGGCGCAGGCGCTCTACTCACGGGCCATCGGGCCGTACACGGACCTGCAGGCGGGTATTCGCTACGATTTCGAGCCTGTCGGACGCGCCTATGCGACGGTTTCCGTCGAGAGCCTGTTGCCGTACTGGATCGAGGTGGAGGCCGCCGCATTTCTGTCCGATCGCGGGGATGCTTTCGGGCGGCTCGAAGCGAGCCACGACCTGCGCATTACGCAGCGCCTCATCTTGCAGCCCCGCGTCGAACTCGAGCTCGCGGCCCAGGACGTTCCCGAATCGGGCATCGGTTCCGGATTTTCATCCGCGGAGTTGGGCCTGAGACTGCGTTACGACGTCCGCCGTGAATTTGCGCCTTACATCGGGGTGAACTTCGAGTGGCTCTTCGGGCAGACCGCGGATTTCGCGCGCGCAGCCGGGGAACATGAGGAGGAAACAAGCGTCGTCGTAGGGCTGCGGGCCTGGTTCTGAGTCGTGACGGGTTTGGAAACCTGAAGGAGGAGGACGGCACATGAACAAGCTGAGGCCCGGCCTGTTCGACGCATCGCTGACGGGCTTCGTGGTGGGTTCGCTATTCGCATTGGCGCGCAATGTCGTCAACCGGGCCTGAGGCATGACCGATCCGGACGCGCCTGGTAGTCACGGTGGCCACCATCGTCACGCGCATCACCGCGGCGACGCGAAGGTCGCTTCGCCGCCTTCCGTTCCCGTGGCTGCCGGCACGCGCTACACCTGCCCGATGCACCCCGAGATCGTGCGGGATGCCCCGGGCAGCTGCCCGATCTGCGGCATGGCCCTCGAGCCGCTCATGCCGTCGGCCGGCGACGACGAGATCCCGGAGCTGCGCGACTTCTCGCGCCGATTCTGGTGGACCCTGCCGCTGACGATCGTGACGCTGGGGCTCGCCATGCTCGGGCACCGGACGGACTTCCTGACGCCGGAACAGCGGAGCCTGCTCGAGCTCGTGATTTCGACGCCGGTGATCGCCTGGGCAGGCTGGCCGTTCTTCGAGCGCTGGGCCGTGTCCGTCGCCACGCGCAATCCCAACATGTGGACGCTGATCGGGACGGGAGTCGGCGCGGCTTACCTTTATAGCGTCGCTGCGACGCTCGCGCCGGGCTGGTTCCCGGACTCCTTCCGCGAGCACGGCCGCGTCGGCGTGTACTTCGAGGCCGCAGCCGTCATCGTCTCGTTGACGCTGCTCGGCCAGATCCTGGAGCTGCGCGCGCGATCGTCGACCTCGGCTGCGATCAAGGCCTTGCTGCGCCTCGCGCCGCCCACCGCCCGCCGGCTGCGCGCCGACGGCAGCGACGAGGAGATCCCGCTCGACCGGGTGCAGGCCGGCGACCGGCTGCGCGTGCGGCCGGGCGACAAGGTGCCGGTCGACGGCATCGTGCTGGAAGGCCACTCGAGCGTCGACGAATCGCTGCTGACCGGCGAGTCGCTGCCGGTCGGCAAGACGCCGGGCGACCGCCTGATCGGCGCCACGCAGAATGCGCACGGCAGCCTCGTCATGCGCGCGGAGCGCGTGGGCGCCGACACGATGCTCGCGCAGATCGTGGAGCTCGTGGCACAGGCGCAGCGCTCGCGGGCGCCGATGCAGCGCATGGCGGATCGCGTGTCGTACGGCTTCGTGCTGGCCGTGCTCGCGATCGCGGTCGCCACCTTCCTCGTGTGGGGACTCTTCGGCCCCCAGCCGTCCTGGACCTACGCGGTTCTCAACTCGGTGTCGGTCCTGATCATCGCCTGCCCCTGTGCGCTCGGCCTCGCGACGCCGATGTCGGTGATGGTCGCGACCGGGCGCGCGGCGCTGTCCGGCATCCTGTTCCGCGACGCCGCAGCGATCGAGAAGCTGCGCGAGGTGGACACGCTGATCGTCGACAAGACGGGGACGCTGACGGAAGGACGCCCCGCATTCCGCGCCGCTATCCCGGCCGCGGGCATTGCCGAGACCGAGGTGCTGCGGCTCGCGGCCAGCCTAGACGCCGGGAGCGAGCATCCGCTCGCGCAGGCGATCGTCGCCGAGGCGCGCCAGCGCGGCCTCGCCCTCTCGACCGCGGAGTCCTTCGAGTCCGGCACGGGGCTCGGCGTGCGCGGCCGCGTGGACGGGCGCGCGCTCGCGCTGGGAAGCGCCGTATTGATGCGCGACCTCGGCGTCGCGACGGAAGCCCTGGCGGACGAGGCCGCGAGGCTGCGCGGCGAGGGTGCGAGCGTGATGTTCCTTGCGGTCGACGGCGCGCTCACCGGGCTGCTCGCGGTCGCGGATCCGGTGAAGGCGACCACGGGCGAGGCCCTCGAGTCCTTGCGGCGGTCCGGCGTGCGGATCGTCATGGCGACGGGCGATGCGAGGGCCACGGCGGAATCCGTCGCGCGGGCCATGGGCATCGAGGAGGTGCACGGCGAGACCCGCCCGGCGGACAAGGCGAAGCTGATCGCGGCACTGCGCGCGCAGGGACGCATCGTGGCCATGGCCGGCGACGGAATCAACGATGCGCCGGCGCTCGCGGCCGCGGATGTCGGCATCGCGATGGGCACCGGCACCGACGTCGCGATCTCGAGCTCGCAGGTCACGCTCGTCAAGGGCGACCTGCGCGGGATCGCGCGCGCGCGCGCGATCTCGGCCTCCACGGTGCGCAACATGCGCGAGAACCTCGCGTTCGCGCTGGTCTACAATGCCTTGGGCGTGCCGATTGCGGCCGGCGTTCTCTGGCCATGGACCGGGCTGCTGCTGTCGCCCATGATCGCGGCCCTGGCCATGAGCCTGTCGTCGGTGTCCGTCGTCGGGAATGCCCTGCGACTGCGGAGCCGATGACTGCATGCCGACAACGCGCCTCACTCCATTGCTGGTTGCAATAGCCCTGGCCGGGGGCTGCGGCGAGCGCGCACCGGAAGGCGCGACGCTACTGACGGCCACGCGGCTCTACGTCGCTCCCGATGCGCCGCCCATCGACGACGCGGCCATCCTGGTTGTCGAAGGCAAGATCGCGGCCGCCGGACCCGCGAAGGACATCGCGACCGGAGGCGCGAAGCGTCTTGCCGCCTGCGACGGCGGCACGGTGACCGCCGGCTTCCAGAACAGCCATGTCCACTTCACCGAGGACAAGTTCGCGGATGCCGCCGCGAAGCAGGCGCCCGAACTCGGCGCTGCGATGACGGAGATGCTGAATCGCTTCGGCTACACGACCGTCGTAGACACGGCTTCCAACCTCGCGAACACGGTCGTGCTGCGTGACCGCATCGAGCGCGGCGAGGTGCCCGGCCCGCGCATCATCACGGCCGGCTTCGCCCTGTACCCGCGGGACGGCATCCCGATCTACCTCCGTGACCTGCCGCCGGAGCTGATCGAGATGCTGTCGCAGCCTGCGACCGTCGAGGATGCGCTCGCGGAAGTGCAGGCCAACCTCGATGCGGGCGCGAATGCGACCAAGCTCTTCCTCATGACGCCGCAGGGCGGCGGCCGTTACGCCTTCATGCAGCCCGACATCGCGCTCGCGGCGGCGGACGAGACACACCGGCGCGGGCTCCCCGTGCTCGCGCACCCCACGGACATCGAGGGCATCAATCTCGCGATCGAGGCCGGCGTCGACGTCCTCGTGCATACGACTATCGGCGACGGCAGGACCGTCTGGGATCCGGCGCTCATCGAGCAGATGCGCGCGAAGAACATGGCGGTCGTCCCGACACTCAAGCTCGTCCCCTACGAGCTGAAGCGCATGGACCTGCCGGAGCGCGTCGTCGAAGGCGCGACGTCCGACGCCGTCGAGCAGGTCCGAAGTTACGCCGAGGCGGGTGGCCAGATCCTGTTCGGCACCGACGTCGGCTACATGACGGACTACGATCCGATGGAGGAGTACCGCCTGATGGCCCGCGCGCTGGAGCCGATGGAAATCCTCGCCTCGCTGACCACCGCGCCCGCGGCGCGCTGGAAGGAGGAGAAGGCGCGCGGCCGCGTGACCGGCGGCGCGGACGCGGACCTCGTCGTCCTGGAGGCGGACCCCGCGGCGGATGCCGCGAACTTCGCGAGAGTACGCTGCACGATCCGCGGCGGGAGGCTGACTTACACTGCCGCCGGGCGACGTGTCGGATCGCGCTGACGGGCGCCGGGGGTAGGCGCGTCTTGTCGCCTGGCGCTCCGTCGCCGAGCGTCGGCGGATGGCAGCGGATACGAGCCTGGGGCAGGGGGTCTCGCGGGATGCGTCGCGGCAGGGCCGCGACCCGGCATTCGACCGCGGTTCCGCCATCGACCGCTACTTCCGCAACCGTGCGCACACGCGGGCGCTGTTCGACCTTCTCGACGACGAGGCGTATTACTCCCGGCCCATCGCGCTGCGCCATCCGTTCGTCTTCTATGAAGGCCACCTGCCGGCGTTCAGCTTCAACACCCTCGCCAGGCGCGCGCTCGGCGAGCCCGGAATCGACGCCGGGCTCGAGGCGCTGTTCGCGCGCGGCATCGATCCGCACGAGTCGCGCGGCGGCGCCGTCGATCCGGGGGCCTGGCCGTCCCGTGACGAGGTAAGGCGGTTCGCCAACGAGGCGGATCGGCGCGTCATTGCCGCGCTGGAGGGCGCGGATCTCGAACGGCCCGGCCACCCGCTGCTGGAGCGCGCCGAGGCCGTGCACACGATCCTGGAGCACGAGGCCATGCACCAGGAAACCCTGCGCTACATGTGCCACCGGCTCCCGATGCAACAGAAACACCGCCCGACCGCCTACGCGCCGGCGACGCGCGGGGCCGCGCCGACGCAGCAGTGGATCGCCGTCCCGGCAGGGCGTGCGCGCCTCGGCGTCGATGCGGGCGAGATTCCGTTTTCCTGGGACAACGAGCGGCCCGCCTTCGAGGCCGACGTGCCGGCATTCGCGATCGAGCGGCACGACACGACGAATGCCGCGTACCTCGAGTTCGTCGAGGCGGGCGGGTATCGAGAGCCGCGCTGGTGGCGCCCCGACGACTGGTCGTGGATCCGGCGGGAAGGCGTGCAGCACCCGGCTTTCTGGACGCAGCTCGGCGGCGAGTGGCAGTGGCGCGGCATGTTCGAGATGCTGCCGCTGCCCCGCTCCTGGCCGGTTTACGTGAGCTGGGCCGAAGCGAACGCCTTCGCGCGCTGGCGCGGCGCGCGACTGCCGTCCGAGGCCGAATTCCAGCGGGCGGCCTACGCATCGGACGGCGGCGCGCAGCGGCGGTTTCCCTGGGGCCAGGAGCCGCCGGACCTGCGGCGCGGCGTGTTCGATTTCAGCAGCTGGGATCCCGAACCCGCGGGCAGCCATCCGGCCGGCCGCAGCGCATGGGGCATCGACGACCTCGTCGGCAACGGTTGGGAGTGGACCTCGACGGTGTTCGCGCCGTTCCCGGGATTCAGGCCGCTGCCTTCCTACCCGGAGTATTCCGCCGACTTTTTCGACGGCGAGCACGCCGTGCTGAAGGGCGCATCGCCGGCCACCGCGCGCGAGCTGCTGCGTCCCTCGTTCCGGAACTGGTTCCGCCCGCGCTATCCTCACATCTACGCGACGTTCCGCTGCGCGCGGACGGTGAATGCATGACGTTCCCGCCGCCCGCGACGGCGCCGGCCGACAGCGGGGACGAGCTCGTCTCCCAGTTCGCCGCCGACGTCCGCCGTCATCTCGCGAAGCAGCCGAGGCAGCTGCCCTCGCGCTATCTCTACGACGCGCTCGGGTCGTCGCTCTTCGACGCGATCTGCGAGCTGCCCTGGTACCGCGTCACGCGAGCCGAGATGCGGCTGCTCGTCCGCTTCGCGCCGCGCATCTGGTCGGCCGTCCTGCCGCTCGACCGGCTCATCGAGCTCGGCGCGGGCGACGGCCGCAAACTCGCGGCGCTGCTGTCGGGCCGGCCCGCGGGACTGGCCCCGCAACGTGTCGACCTGGTCGACATCTCGGCCGCGGCGCTCGAGTCGGCGGCGCGCGCGGCGGCCGCCGTCGACAGGACCCGGGTCGTGCAGCACCACGCGACCTACGAGAGCGGGCTGCAGGCCGCTTCCGGCGAGGCGCCCCGCGGCCGCGCGCTCGTGCTGTTCCTCGGCTCGAACATCGGCAACTTCGACCCGTCCGCGGCGGATGCGCTGCTCGGCGACTTTGCGCAGTCGCTGCGGCCGGGCGACGCGCTCCTGCTCGGCGCCGACCTCGTGAAGCCGGAAAGCGAGCTCCTGCTCGCCTACGACGACCCGCTCGGCGTGACGGCGGCCTTCAACCTCAACCTGCTGGTGCGGCTCAATCGCGAGCTGGGCGCGGACATCGACCCCGCGGGATTCGAGCACCGCGCGGTGTGGAACGAGCGCAGGAGCCGCGTCGAGATGCACCTGGTGAGCCGGCGCGAGCAGGAGCTGCGCATCCCGGGAGCGGGGATCGCGCTCACCCTGCAGGCCGGGGAGACGATCTGGACCGAGAGCTCCTACAAGTACCGGCCCGAGCAGATCCGGGGAGTCGTCGAGCGCGCGGGATTCACCGCGTCCGCGCAGTGGCAGGACGCGCGCGCCGGCTTCGCGCTCACCCTCTGCGAGTTGCGCCGGCCGCACTAGTCATCGGCCCGCGAAGCTGGTACCTTGTCAGTCAAAGGTACCTAGCGATGAGACAGTAGCGGCGATGAGCTCGGACGTCAAGTTCCCCGCGATCCGCAAGGGACTGCTGGAATACCTGCTGCTTAAGATCATCTCCGCGGACAAGGTCTACGTCGCGGACATCCTCGGCCGTCTCGAGGACGGCCCATTCGCGACGCAGGAAGGCACCCTCTATCCGCTCCTCAGCAAGATGCGCCGCGAGAGCCTCGTGGATTACGAGTGGCAGGAATCGGAGGCGGGCCCGCCGCGCAAGTATTACCGCCTGACGGCCAAGGGTCGCACGCAGCTCGCGGAGCTGAACGACTACTGGCGCGAGATCAACCGCACGATCCAGAAACTGGAACGGTAGGAAGCCATGAACAAAGTCATCACGGTCAACCTCAACGGCAGGGCGTACCAGGTCGAGGAGCAGGCCTTCGAGGCGCTGCGCGCCTACCTCGACGAGGCCGCCCGCCTGCTCGCGGACGATCCGGACTGCCTCGAGATCATGGCCGACCTCGAGCAGGCGATCGGGGACAAGGCCTCGCGATACCTCGTCGCCGGGAAGAACGTGCTGGGCGAGGCGGAGATGAAGCGCATCCTCGAGGAGATGGGGCCGGTCGAAGCCGGCGAGCAGGCTGCGCCGTCGGCGGGTGCTGCGGGCACAGGCGAGGCCGGCCGCGCGACATCCGGCCCGAAGCGCCTCTACCTGGTCCAGGAAGGCGCGATGCTGGCGGGCGTCTGCAACGGGATTGCCGCCTACTTCGGCACGGACCCGACGATCGTGCGGCTGATCTTCGTGGTGCTGCTTGTCCTCAGCACCGGCTTTTTCGCCATCGCCTACCTCGTGCTCATGTTCGTCGTCCCGACGGCGAAGACACCGGAGGAGCGCGCGGCGGCGCGCGGCCTTCCGTTCAATGCGCAGGAGCTGGTCGAGCAGGCGAAGCGCCACTACGCCGACATGAAGGACAGTCACCAGCGCTGGCGCGACAAGCGCAGGCGCAGGAAGGAGCAGGCGTTCTGGCGGCCCAAGGAGCGGCGCAGCTATGAGCCGCCGCAAGCGCGCCCTTTTGACCGGCCGCAACCCGGGTACGGCGCCCGGGTTGCGGCCGGCCTTCTATTGCCGTTGATCGGCGCGATATCCGCGGCGATCACCGTGGCATTCCTGATCGCGCTGGTATCGCTGCTGACTTCCGGCGGAATACTGGATTGGGGACTGCCCCACGACCTGCCGCCCTGGGTCGCGATCGTCGCGCTCGTCGCCGCCTATGCCCTGGTCGCGGCGCCGCTGCGCGCGGTGCGGTACGCGTCCTACGAGGCGCTGGGCCCGCGGCGCGGCTGGTTCGTGTTCTGGGACGGCGTGCTGTGGCTCGCGCTCGTGGTGCTGGCCTGGTGGTTCGCGGCGACTTACGTGCCCGGCGTCAGCGATTTCCTCCAGGACCTCTTCCAGCACTGGCGCGACGTCCGCGTCCCCGGCATCTAGAAGAACTGCCAGCCGACCCACCAGGCGACGGCGGCAATGAGCGCGGAGGCGGGGATCGTGAGCACCCAGGCCGCGACAATGTTGCCGGCTACGCCCCAGCGCACCGCGCGGGCACGCTGCGCGCTGCCGACGCCGATGATCGACCCGGTGATCGTGTGCGTCGTCGACACCGGGATGCCGAGGTTGGTGGCGAGGAAGAGCGACATCGCGCCGCCCGTCTCCGCGGCGAATCCGCCGACCGGCTTCAGCTTGGTGATGCGCTGCCCCATGGTCTTCACGATGCGCCAGCCGCCGAACAGCGTGCCGAGTGCGATGGCGATGTAACAGGAGATGACGACCCACACCGGCAGATGCTGGGGCGTCGCGAGGTTCGCCGACATCAGCAGCAGCCAGATGATGCCCATCGTCTTCTGCGCGTCGTTGCCGCCGTGGCCGATGCTGTACATCGCCGAGGAGACGAGCTGGAGCCGCCGGAACCAGCGGTCGGTCTGGCGCTGCGTACGCCGCCGGCAAATCCATGACACGGCGATGATGATGATCCCGGACAGCAGCATGCCGAGCAGCGGCGCGACGACTATGAAAGAGACCGTCTTGATGATGCCGGGGGCGAGCAGCGGGTCCGTGCCCGCCTTCGAGATCGTCGCCCCGATCATGCCGCCGATCAGCGCATGCGAAGACGACGACGGCAGCCCGTAGTACCAGGTGATCACGTTCCAGGAGATCGCGCCGATGAGCGCGCCGAAGATCACGTGGTTGTCGATGATCGCCGGGTCCACGATGCCCTTGCCGACCGTCGCGGCGACCTTCAGCTCGAACAGGAGGATCGCGACGAAGTTGAAGAACGCGGCCCAGATGACCGCCTGGTAGGGCTTCAGCACGCCGGTCGAGACGACGGTCGCGATGGAGTTCGCGGCGTCGTGGAAGCCGTTCATGAAGTCGAAGATCAGCGCCACGATGACGAGCATGACGATCGTGGCGGTGAAGGCGCCGGGATCCATGCGCGATGGCTCCCGGCCTCAGCCGTTCTCGAGGACGACGCCCTCGATGACGAGCGCGACGTCCTGGCACTTGTCCGTCGCGAGCTCGAGCAGCTCGTAGACCGCCTTCAGCTTGATGAGCTGGCGCACGTCCTGCTCCTCGCGGAACAGGCGCGAGATCGACGAGCGCATCACGCGGTCCGCATCCGACTCGAGCGCGTCGATCTCCTGGCAGATCTTGAGGATGGCCTTGCCGTTGTCCATCGAAGAGAGCTGCGTGACCGCGTCGTGCACCTTCTGGCAGGAGAGCTGCATGAGGTTGGCCATGTGGCGCACCTCGGCGGTCAGGGTGTGCACGTCGTAGAGCGTCAGCGACTCGGCCGTGTCCTGGATCAGGTCCAGGATGTCGTCCATGCGCTGGATCAGCTTGTTGATCTGGTCGCGGTCGAAGGGCGTGACGAAGGTGTTGTGCATGAGCGCGACGGTCTGGTGCGTGACCGTGTCGGCGTCGTGCTCGATCTTCTGGATCCGCGAGACGTACTCGTCGCGACGCCCGTTGTTGCTGTAGTCGGACAGCATCTCGACGAGCGCGGCCGCGCCCTGCACGACGAGCGAGGCGTGCTCGTTGAAGAGCGCGAAGAACCGGCGCTCCTGCGGCATGAGCATCGAAAGCAG
>DATEEF010000007.1:0-8475 GCA_035281265.1 Steroidobacteraceae bacterium | reverse complement strand
CGGCGAGCTCGTAGCGCAGCACGCGCCCGCCGGCGGCGAGCGCCTCAAGCGCGACCCAGCGGCCTTCGGCGTACCAGAGGTCGATCTGGAGATCCTTGCCGGCGATGCGATGCCGTTCGGCGTTGCGCCAGCGCCCCAGGACTTCCACGGACTCGACGCCCTGCGGCCGGATCTCGACCGGCACCAACTCGCCCGTCTGGCTGTTCAGCAGGCGGGTCGCCTCGAGGATGCGGGGATCCCAGTAGGCGAAGCTCATGACGCAGCCGCCGTGCTCGTCGCGCCCGTCCGGGCGAGTCACCATGAGACGCTCGTCCGCGGTGCGCGCCATCACCGTCGTCCGCTCGCCGTTGACGACTGTCCACGAATCCAGCGCCTGCAGGCAGCCTTCTTCCCAGCGTTCGACTGCACGGTGGTCGTACCGATAGGCCGAGATGAACAGCAGCCGCACGTCGAAACGCGCTTCGCTCGTGACGAGCTGCCCGCCGTCGCCACCCCGCATGGAGAAGACGTGCCGCCCCACCTCGCGCCCGTCGAGCAGGACGCGAAAACTCCACTCCTCCGCCCGCGCCGGCCCCGCGGCAAGCGTCGTCAACAGCAGGGTGAGTACGAACGCGCGCATCAGGCGACCCCCGGCGGGCCGGGCAGGAACGCGTTCGTGCGACGCGCATAGGCGCGGTAGGCCGGGCGTCGCTCGACGATGTCCTTCTCGAGGAGCGTCACGCCGGAAACACGCAGCAGCAGGAACGTCATCAGTACCGGGGCGAACACGGTCCACGCGCCGCCTGCGCCGGCGGCGATCACGTACAGGCCCCACCACACGCAGCACTCGCCGAAGTAATTGGGATGGCGGCTGTAGCGCCACAACCCGCGATCCATGACCCGGCCGGAATTGCCGGCCTCGGAGAGAAACCGCGCGAGCTGCCGGTCAGCGATCGATTCGTACGCGATCCCGAACGCGGCGAGCGCCGAGCCGGCGAGGTCCGGCATTCCGAGCGGCCCCGTAGCGCCGATCGCGGGGAGTAGCGGCGCAGATATCAGCCACGCAAGCGCTGCCTGCAGGCCGAAGACGAGGTACAGGCTCTTCCAAGCGAAGCCGGGGTGGTTACGCGCACGGATTGCGCGGTAACGCCGGTCTTCCGGCGCGTCCCAGTTGCGGGCGGCGAGATAGACGGAAAGGCGCAGCCCCCAGGCGGCGACCAGCCCAATCACGAGCCAGCCGCGGGGCCCGCCGACGGGCGCGGCGATCGCGTAGGCGGCGGCAGCGGCGAGGAAGAACAGCGGCCAGAACACGTCGACGAGGCCGACGTTGCGCCGCAGGGTTGCGATCGCCCAGGCGATCAGCGCGAGGCAGAGGAGCGCCGGCAACGCCGCCGGCCAGGTCGACAAAGCCGTGCTCATCGCCGCGAGTACCCGTCGAGCCGTCGCGCGGCGAGGAACAGGACCGGCGTGAGCAGCAGCCAGCCCGCGCCAATCGCCGCCAGGGCCGGCACGGCCTCCGTCAGCTCGAGCGCGCCGAGTCGACTGCCGCCGAAATAGGCGATCGGGGCGCCGACCGCGCCCAGCAGGGCGGCGAGGGCGAGCCGGTCGCGCAGCGGGCGCAGCGAGACATTGAGCGTGGTGGCGAAGTTCGCCCACAGCGCGACCATCCAGAACGGCGCGACCCCCGCAATCCAGACGCCCGAGTCGAAGCGGAGCCAGCCGCTCTGCACGAGCAGCGTCTCGAACACCGCGCCCACCGCCGCCGCGAGCAGCAGCAGGCGAAGCTCGCGGCCGGGTTCACGCGCTTTCGCGATGTGCCAGGCCAGGATCGCAGCCACGGCCGCGAGCCCGATCCACGGCGCCTGGCGGGCTGCTCCCAGCACGCAGGCGAACCACCCGGCCTGGAACAGGACGACGTTCGTCACGAGGGTGGAGGCAGGCAGCTTGCTCATGGCCGCGTTGCGTCAGCCCGGGCCGCGCGCGAACAGGTAGTGACTGACCCACCACTCCTGTCCCTGGCTGTAACCGAACAGCTCTGCGCACGCCATGAAGAAGACCCGCCAGCGCTGCAGCCATTGCGCGGCGTCGGACTCCCCGTACGTCGCGGCCATCAGCGGCATCAACTCGTCGCGCCGCGCGTCGAGATTGGCAAGCCAGGCGTTGGCGGTGCGCTCGTAATGCCGGCCGTCCCAGCGCCACCGGCCGCAAAACTGCAGGCGATCCGGGAAGCACAGCGCCAGGTCGTCGGACGGCATCATGCCGCCCGAGAAGAAATGCCGGCCCATCCAGTCCGAAGGGCCGCGGTCCTCGAAGGCGTATGGCGTGCTGCGGTGGCAGAACACGTGCATGAAGAAGCGGCCGCCCGGCCGCAGCCAGTCGTGCACGCGCCCGAACAAGGCGCGCCAGTTCCGCATGTGCTCGAACATCTCGACGGACACGACGCGATCGAAGTGAGCCGCTGTCGCGAAAACGTTCATGTCCGCGGTAATGACGCGCACATTCGCGAGCCCGCGACGGCGGGCCTCACCCTCGATCCAGGCCCGTTGTGAGCGGCTGTTCGATACGGCCGTGATGCGGCTGGCCGGATAGCGCTCCGCGATCCAGAGTGTCAGCGAGCCCCAGCCGCAGCCCAGCTCCAGGACATCCATGCCGTCCGCCAGGCCGGCGCGCGCGCAGGTGACTTCGAGCGCCGCAGCCTCGGCCTCGTCGAGGCCCTTCACGTCATCGGCCCACCAGGCGCAGCTGTACTTCCGATGCCGCCCCAGCACGCGACCGAAGAACTGCGCGGGCACCTCATAATGCTGCTCGTTGGCGCGCTCGGGGAGGCGCGCGATCTCGGCCGCGTCCATCGCGTCCACGAACTCCCGGAAAGCAAGGGCCGAACGTTCGCAGTTTCCGGCGCCGATCTCCTGCAGCCGGCTCTCGCACAGGCGCCGGATGCCGGCGCGAACCATGCGATCCGGGACGAGGCCCTGCTCGACCCAGCCGAGCGCGGTGCTGGCGGCGCCCATCATCGCTTGTCCTTGCGCGAGCCGAGCCTTGCGGCAATCGCGCGTACGCCTGCATCGAGCTCGGAACCGAGGGGAACGGCGCCGGCCGCGCGGATCGCCGCGGCATGCCGCGTCGCGGTGCTGCCTCCGACGAACACGGGCACGTGAACGGCCCGCACGAGCGCAGGCAGTCCGCTCCTGAAGAATTCGGGCGCCGGATCGATGGACGAGGAAACGACCACCGCCTCACAGCCTGAGCGGTTGGAGGCCACGGCAATGTCCGCCAGTGGCGTGTCGGCGCCGAGCAGCACGGTCCGCAGGCCCGCGCCATTGGCTTCCAGCGCGAACAGCAGGAGCCCGAGCTCGTGCTGCTCGCCCGGAATGCAGGCCCCGAGCAGCAGCGGGCCCGAGGCGTAGCGCGCACGATGCTGCAACCGCGCCCCCAGCTTGCTGCGCAGGTACATCGCGAAGAAGTGCTCTTCGGCGATGGCGCCGGCCAGGTCGCGCCAGCGCTCCCCGAGGTGCGCCAGCAACGGGAGGTACAGGCGCTGCGTCACCTGTTCGATCGGGTGCATCGACAGCGCCTCCTCGTGGATCCGGTCCAGCTCGAGCTCGTCGAAACGCGCGATGGCGCCCGCCATCCGCTCGAGGTAATGGCGCCAGGGGCCGGACGTTTCGGCCGCCGGCGACGGGTCGGCGTCCAGCAAGTCGCGCACGCGCCCGACCGGCACGCCCCGCTCGATCAGCGTCAGCACACGCCGGATGCGCTCCACGTGCTGGTGCGTGTAGAGGCGGTGGCCTTTCGGCGTCCTCTGCGGGCGGATCAGCCCGTAGCGGCGCTCCCATGCACGCAACGTCATCGGCTTGACGCCGGTCAGCGAGGCGATCACGCGTATCGGGAGGCGTTCGACCGGTCTTGCGCGCACGCGTTCTGTCCTTTGCATACTGATACAAAGCTTATACAGAACGATACATTGCCGCAAGAAAAATAGATCAATACTTATACATAGATGTTACATTTTTGACGAAATTTCTTGAATGCGCTCGGGTGCCTCCCTACGATCCACCGCACCACCAAACGGAGGACTTGAACATGAATGCATTCGGAAGGCTCGCGGCAGGCGCCGCGTTCATGGCCACGATCTCTGCGTCGATGCCCGCGCTGGCGGACGACACCCAGCCCGCCTTCACGCAAATCAGGCAGGTGGACGGGACGATCGTCGACGTCGCGGCCGGTGACGAGATCTTCAGCACCCTGGTGACAGCGCTGCAGGCGGCAGACCTGGTCAGCACGCTGCAGGGTCCGGGCCCGTTCACCGTGTTCGCGCCGACTAATGAGGCGTTCGAGAAGATCCCGCCTGCCGTGCTCAATTACCTGCTGTCCGAGCCGGACGGTGACCTCGCGTCAACCCTGCTCTATCACGTCGTGCCGGGTGTCAACGACGTGCGTAACCAGTACAAGGCGCGCGACCTGAGGACGGTGCAGGGGCAGGAGGTGTTCGCGGACCGGGAGGGCGACCGCCTCTGGATCAACAATGCGCGCGTGAAGGGGCGCGTCATCCAGGCTGACAACGGCCTCATCTACGTGATTGACAGCGTGCTCCTTCCGCAATACCGCTGACCCGCGGGACGGCGAGTGATCGGGCTCTTTGGGGGCAGGACTCCTGCCCCCCCCCCCGGTTTCGAGGCGCCCGCCGACTTGAACTCCAAAGAGCGGTCCCCAATTCTGGCGTCGCACCCCGCGTGGGGCGGGGCCACGAGAGGAGGTTCCGAAATGTTTGGCAGTCAGCTGTATGACGGCGGGCTGTTCCAGGAATTCAGGCGCCTCGAGCGGGATCTGGACGAGCAGTTCGGCCACTGGCTGTGGCCACTCGGCATCCGTTCGACGGGCCGCGGTACCTGGCCGCCCATGAATGTCGGGTTGACACCCGAGAACGTCGAAATCTACCTGTTTGCGGCGGGCCTTGACCCGAAGTCCATCGATATTTCCGTGGAGCAGAACCTGCTCACGGTGTCCGGCGAGCGCAAGGTGGCCGAGCGCGGCGAAGTGACGTGGTACCGGAACGAGCGCTTCGACGGCAATTTCCGGCGTGCCATCAGCCTGCCGGAGGACATCGATCCGGACAGCATCCAGGCCCGTTACCGCGATGGCGTACTGCAGATCACGGCGAAGCGGCCCGAGGCCGCCAGGCCGCGGCAGATCCAGGTCAACTGACGGAGGGCCAGCGCAATGAAGAAAACACAGGAAGTTTCCACGCGCCCGTCGGGCGAGTTGCAGAACAAGCCAGAGTCCCAGGGCCAGGCGCGGGAGCCCGAGTCCACGCTGGTTCCTCCCGCCGACATCTTCGAGGATGCCGACGGCATCAGCGTCGTGCTCGACATGCCCGGCGTGGCCAAGGATCGCCTGAACGTCAAGTCCGACCACAACGGCCTCGTCGTCGAAGGCGATGCGCAGATCTCGATGCCGGAGGGCATGAACGCGGCCTATGCCGATATCCGTTCGACGCACTACAGGCGCAGCTTCAGCCTGACGGCTGAGCTCGACACGGGCCGGACTGAAGCGTCCCTGAAGGACGGCGTGCTCACGATTCGCATCCCGAAGCGCGCCGAGCTGAAGCCGCGCCGCATCGAGGTGACGGCGGGCTGATCGTGACCCACGTATCGACCGGGCGCTTCGCGCCCGGTCGTACTCTTGTGCCGGAATGAACGAGCTCCTCGAATTGACCTGCCCGTACTGCGGCGAGGACGTCGAACTCGTGATCGACGTGGCGGGCGGCTCGAGCCAGTCGTACGTCGAGGACTGCCCGGTCTGCTGCCGGCCGTGGGAGGTCGAAGTGACGGGCGATCCCGACGAGGGCTGGAGCGCAACCCTTCGCACCTCGGACGAGTGAGGCGCCAAGTCGTTCCGGCCGGAACGTTTTTTGCGGTGCGCAAAACGTTTCCGCGGAAACGCGTTTCTGTCCTACAGCGCGGACTCAGCAGCTGCGTGGATAGTCCCGCCATGAACCGACTCACCCTGACCTGTACCCTCCTGGCGTGTTCCCTCGCAGGACCCGCCTTCGGCAGCGGAACCATCGGCGGTTCGTCCGCTGCCACCGTCGGGTCGTCGGCCTCATCCAAGACCACAACCCCCGACGACGACAAGGCGGTGAGGCAAGCCCGGGACGACGCCGCCAGCTTCGTCGCCACCGCCGGGCGCATCCGCGGGGCCCAGCTCGAGGCGGCCCTGCGGTTCCTGCGCGAGAAATACCCGACCGCGCAGCACGCCAGCGACATGCAGCTGGCGCAGGCCATCCTGGCGTTGTGACCGCCGGCGCCGGCGCGCTGCCAGCGTAACGGCGGCCGCTCCGGTTTATCATGGCCGCCATGAATCGGCCGACCCTGGTGTGCGCCCTGCTGAGCTGCCTCGTCGCCGGCCCTGCCTTCGCCGGCGCGTCGACGGCAGGCTCGTCGGCCGGCGCGGCAACCTCCGGCGCCGGTTCATCGGCCTCCTCGAAGATCACGTCGCCCGACGAAAAGATCGTGCTGCAAGCGAAGGATGACGCCGCCAGCTTCGTCGCCACCGACGGGCGCATCCGCGGCGCTCAGCTCGAGGCGGCCCTGCGGTTCCTGCGCGAGAAGTATTCGACCGCGCAGCGCGCAAGCGACATGCAGCTGGCGCAGGCGATCCTGGCGTTGTGAGCCCCGGGCGCCGGCCGCGCGTGACGCGGCTGTGGCCGGCGCTGTGCTTCTTCGCCTGCGTGGGACCGGCGCAGGCGGCACTCCAACTCGAGCCGGTCGATCAGTCACTGACTCCCGTCCAGGCCACAGCCACGCGGCAGCTTCTCGCTGACGCCGTCCAGCGTCTGCCTGCGAGCTGGGCGGACGCATTGGACCAGCGCATCGACGTCGAATGGCGTCGTGACCTGCCTCCTGAAGTGCACGGTCGCGCCAAGGCACATCGGTTGCTACTCAAGCGGGCACTGCTCGACGACTGGATGGCACGTCCTGCTGACGCCGGCATCGAACATCCCGCCACGCGCGCGGCGCTCGCGGCGGTCATTCACGAGCTGGCTCATTTCTACGACCGCACTCCGGAGGGCCGACTGTCCAAGGATCCGCGCCTGCTGGACCTCGCCGGCTGGCAGGTCAGCCCGATGCGGTTCGGAATGCGGCTGCACGACAATGCGTTTCGCGATCGCAGCCCCGACACCTACGAACTGGAGAGCCCTTCCGAGTTCGTCGCGGTGAATCTCGAGTATTTCCTGCTGGATCCCGCTTACGCCTGCCGCCGGCCGGCGCTGTACGGCTTCTTCGCCGCCGAGTTCGGCAACCATCCGCCGCGCGCCGGCTGCGCGCCCGACCTCGTCTACATGCAGGTCGGCAGCGATGCGAGCCTGCCGCCCGTGCTGCAGCTCGATCCCGCGCGGGTCCATGCGGTGGACTACCTGTTCGCCGAGGGCAACGACCGGCCGATGAGCGCCTGGGGCCACAGCATGCTGCGGCTCGTGATCTGCGCTCCGGGCCGCGCGCCAGGGCCCGATTGCCGGCTCGACCTGCCGTACCACCAGGTGCTTTCGTTCCGCGCGTTCATCGACGACGCGCAGATTTCGAGCTGGCGCGGGCTGACGGGTTCCTATCCGTCGCGACTGTATGTGCTGCCGCTCGCGCAGGTGATCGAGGAATACACGAAGGTCGAGCTGCGCGGCCTGCAGTCGATCCCGTTGCGGCTCGACAGGGCGGAAATCGCGGACCTGCTCGACCGCACCGCGACGCTGCACTGGAGCTACGACGGGGACTATTACTTCATCAGCAACAACTGCGCCGTGGAGACCTTCAAGCTGCTGCACGATGGCGTGCCGAGGCTGGCTGATGCCGGTCTTTCGAGCATCACCCCCACGGGGTTGCTGCGGCGTCTGCGAAATTCCGGCATTGCCGACGTTGCGGTGCTTGAGGATCGCGAGGCGGCGCTGCGCCAGGGCTATTACTTCGAGGCCTTGAGCGAGCGCTATCAGGCCATGTTCGAGGTGGCGCGCGAGTCGTTGCAATTGCCGCAGAAGCGGGTCCAGGACTGGATGGATCTCGATCCGCGAGAGCGTTCGCCCTTGCTCGAGCGAGCGGACTTGCGTGCCAGCGCCGCGCTGCTGCTGCTCGAGCAGGCGGCGCTGCGGCGCCAGCAATTGCTGTCGCGCAACGAGATCAAGCGGCGCTTCTTCAGTCGTGACGCAACCGAACGCGCAGACGGTGCAGATGCAACGATCGCATTGCAGGATGTCCTGAGGTTGGAGGGATTCTTCAGTCGCCCGGCGGAGCTCTTACCGAATCCCGGCTATGGGCAGCCGCAAACGGACGAGCGTGATGCGTTGAAGCAGGAAGGCAATCGTCTTGCAGCGGACTGGCGTGAGCGAAGCGACTGGCTGAAGAGCGAGGCTCGCCACTGGCTGTCGCCGGAGCGGCTCGCCGCGCTCGACGGGACTGAGGCCAATGTCGCTGCGCTCGGCGAGCGGCTACGTCGCCTGAATGAGGA
>DATEEF010000006.1:0-18546 GCA_035281265.1 Steroidobacteraceae bacterium | reverse complement strand
CGGCTCCGCGGCGCGCCCGCTGACCGACGCGGCGACCGCGCGCAGGCGCCCGAGCACGCTGCCTGGCTCGACGTCCACGCCCTCGGCCGCGACGATTTCGGCCAGCACGCCGTCCTCCGGCGACGGCACCTCGACGGTGACCTTGTCGGTCTCGATCTCGACGAGCGGCTCGTGACGCTTCGCGGCCTCGCCCACCGCTTTCAGCCAGCGCTGGACCTGGGACCGGGTGCCCTCGACCTGGTCCGCCGGCAGTACGACATCGATCAAGTCACTCATCAGGCACTCGCAATGCGGCGCATCGCCGCCACGATATCACCGACGCCGGGAACCACGGCCTCGAGCAGCAGCGGGCTGTGCGGGCTCGGCACGTCCGGCATCGCGAGCCGCGCGACCGGCGCATCGAGGCTGAAGAACGCGTGCTCGGCGAGGACAGCCGCGATCTCGGCGCCGAAGCCCGCCGTGATCGTGTCCTCGTGCACGATGAGGCAGCGGCGCGTCCGTCCCACCGACTCGAGCACGGCCTCGCGGTCCCAAGGGCACAGCGTCCTGAGGTCGAGCAGGTCGACGTCGACCGCGGACTCGCCCGCCGCCTGTTCGCAGCGCTCGACCATCGCGCCCCAGCTGACGACAGTCAGCTCCGAGCCTTGGCGCAGGCGGCGTGCCTTGCCGAAGGGCAGCACGAACTCGTCGCCCGGCCACGGCCGGCGCCCGGCCGCGCCATCGAGAAGGAACCGGTGCTCGAAGAATATGACGGGTTCGTTCCCGCGCATCGCGCTGCGCAGGAGGCCGACGGCGTCCTCCGCATTCGACGGCATCGCGAGCTGCCAGCCGACGGCGTGGAGGAACTGGACCTCGTTGCACTGGCTGTGCCAGGGGTCGCCGCACTTGAAGAATCCGCCGGGCATGCGCACGACCATCGGCGCCGCGAACCGGTTCACCGTGCGCCAGCGGATCGTGCCGCAGTCGTGCAGCTGTTCCGCGGCAGGCTCGGCGTACTTGCGGAACTGGATCTCCGGCACCGGCATCAGGCCTGCGAGCGCCATGCCGACCGCGCGGCCGATGATGCCTTCCTCGGACAGGCTGGTGTCGAAGACGCGGTCCTCGCCGAAACGTTCCTGCAGCCCGAGCGTCGCGGCATGCACGCCGCCTTTCCGGCCGACGTCCTCGCCGAACACGAGGACGCGCGGATTGACCGCCAGCTCGTGCTCGAGCGTGCGGCGGATCGCGGTCAGCATGTTGATGCGCGCGCCACCGGATCCCGGTACCGCGCTGGCGGGCGGCGGCACGTAGCCGTCCACCCATTGGCCGCCCTGCGCCTGCAGCTCGGGGCTGCCGTCGGGCCGCCGCTCGGTGAACGCGTGGCGCATCACCGTCGCTGGCGAGACCTGCGGTCTCGACTCGATGTTTCGCAACGCCGCGGCGACGATCCCCTCCGCCTCGGCCTCGAGCGCGCGCCAGTCGGCGTCGGCGACAGCGCCCGGCACGAGCGCCCTTCGCAGTGCGAGCAGCGGATCGCGCGCGCGCTCCGCCTCGATTTCGCCCGGCTGCTTGTAGGCCTGCGTATCCTGGCCCGAGTGACCCGAAAGGCGCGGGACGCGCAGTCGCAGAAGCACGGGACCTTCGCCGCGGCGCACCGCGGCGACCGCGGACTCGATGAGCGAGGCGGCCGCGAGCGGCTCCGAGCCCTCGCCGCTCAGGATCCGGAGGTTGCCGAATGCGGCGAGGTTGGCCGCGATGTCGCCACCGGGCGTCTGGCGCGCGGCAGGCACCGAAATGCCGTAGCCGTTGTCCTCGATGAAATAGAGCAGCGGCAGGCGCTCGGTCGTCGCGATGTTGAGGGAAGCCCAGAAGCCGTTGGTGGACGTGGATGCCTCGCCGCCATGAGCGACCGCGATGGACCCTCTGACTGCGGCATCCCCCAGGACGCGCCCGCGATAGCGCAGCGCCTGCGCCCAGCCGGTCGCGGGCGTGTACTGCGTGCCGACGCCGCCGCAGGCCGGCAGCAGGCAAGGCCCGTCGCGGTTCGGGCGATTGATGACGACCCCGACATCGCGGCCGCCCGACATGCCCTCGGCCCGCATCATCGTCGAGGCGAGTGCTTCTTCCGCGGACACGCCGAGGGCCAGCGCAAGCGGCCGCGAGCGATAGTAAGGAGAGACGGCGTCCCGGCGACCGGTCAGCTGCTGCGCCAGGAGGACCTGGGTCACGTCGTGGCCGCGCGCGCAGAACTGGTACAGGACCTTGCGCTCGGGCAGGAGCCGCGTCTCCTCGATCGCGTCCAGCGCGCGCGAAACGAATACCGTGCGCAGTACGGTGGTCCAGTCCGTCATGGCTCCCGGGTTCCGGTTTGGGCGGGGTTTTTTGCGAGTTTACCGCCCCGGCACAGGGGCCTGCGATAGAATCGCAGCCCGTGCGAACCCGGACTTCCGGGCGCTGTCCGATAGAGACCGAATCGCCGGGGAGACCGCTTCCATGACCCGCTTGACGCTCGCCCTGATTGCACTTGCCGCTGCCGGCGGTGCCAACGCCGCCTGCATCTATCCGCGCGCGCCGGAACGGATTCCGGACGGCTCCACGGCGACCTATGAAGAGATGGTGGCCGGCCAGAAGGCCGTCCAGCAGTTCAACGAGGACATCAACGCGTACAACGCCTGCCTCGACCTAGAGATGGTGAACCTGGAAAAGTCCGGCTCCTACGACGAGAACCGTCTCACGGAGCTGCGCGCGATGCAGGCGAAGAAGAACAACGCCGCCGTGGACGAAGTCCAGGCCGTGGCCGACCGCTTCAACGAGCAGCTGCGGATCTTCAAGGCCCGCGACAAGCAGAACTGACGCGGGCGCGCAGATGCTGACGCCCGCCGAGGCCGATGCGGCGATCGCCGCAGCCATCGCGCCGGTGTCGGAAGAGCAGGTTCCGCTCGCCGCCTGCGCCGGCCGCGTCCTGCGCGCGGCGATTCACGCCGAGCGCGACGCGCCCCCCTTCGATCGCGTGGCCATGGACGGCATCGCTTTCGCACATGGGTCCGAAGGCCGCCGGCGGTTCCGCGTCGCCGGCATCCAGGCGGCGGGCAGCGCCCCGCTCGCCCTCGCCTCCGCTTCCGACTGCTTCGAAGTGATGACCGGCGCGGTCATGCCGAGCGGCTGCGACACCGTCGTGCCCATCGAACAGGTTGCGATGGATGCGGGCGAAGCCGAGCTCGCTGCAAGCTGCGAATCCGAGCCCTGGCGGCATGTGCACAGGCGAGGTTCGGATGCGCGCTCCGGCGACTTGCTGCTCGAGGCCGGAACGGCGCTCGCGGCACCGGAGCTCGCGATCGCGGCGTCGGCCGGACGGGCGGATCTGACGGTATCCCGCGCACCGCGCATCGCGATACTCACGACGGGCGACGAGCTCATCGAGCCCGGGCAGCCGATCCTGCCGCACCAGGTCCGGCGCTCGAATGCCTACGGGCTCGCGGCCGCGCTCTCGCTCGCGGGCTTCGCGCCGTCGGCGAACCTGCAGCTGCCCGACCGGCCGGATGCGATCGAGGCGGCGCTCGGCGCGGCGCTCGGACAGAACGACCTGCTCGTGCTCTCCGGCGGCGTCTCCGCCGGACGCTTCGACTACGTGCCGGCCGCGCTCGCCTCGCTCGGCGTGCACGAAGCCTTTCACGGCGTCGCGCAGCGCCCCGGTCGCCCCCTGTGGTTCGGCACGGGACCCGCGGGGACCGCGGTGTTCGCGCTCCCCGGCAACCCCGTCTCCGTGCTCGTGTGCCTGGCACGCTATGTCGTCCCGGCGCTCCGCCGCATGGTGGGCGCGCGGGCCGCCGGGCCGCCGCTCGTCGCCCTGGCGCGGGAATTCCGCTTCGAGAAGCGGCTGACCTACTTCCTGCCGGTCAAGCTCGGTTACGATCTGCAGGGCAGGACGCTGGCGGAGCCGCGGCCGACCGGCGGTTCAGGCGATTTCATCTCGCTGGCCGGCACCGACGGTTTCATCGAGCTTCCACAAGGCCCTGCGCTGCATGCCGCCGGCCTCGCCGTGCCGTTCTTTCGCTGGTAGGACATGACCGACATCAAACCCACAAGCCTCGTGTCGATCGACGCGCCACACGCGGCCACGGACACGCGCGGCCGGCCCCTCCTCGACCTTCGCATCTCGGTCATGGATCGCTGCAATTTCCGCTGCCCTTACTGCATGCCCCGCGAGGCCTACGGCGAGGGCTACCGCTTCCTGCCCGCGGCCGAGCGACTCTCCTTCGAGGAGATCCTCCGGCTCGCGCGCGCATTCGCCGCCGAGGGCGTGCGCAAGATCCGCCTGACCGGCGGCGAACCGCTCCTGCGCACGGGCCTTGCCGACCTCGTCGGCGAGCTGTCGGCGATCGAGGGCATCGAGGACCTCGCACTGACGACGAACGGCGTGCTGCTCGCGCAGCACGCCGCGGAGCTGGCCGCCCAGGGGCTTGCGCGGGTGACGGTGAGCCTGGATTCCATCGAACCGGCGACGTTCCGCCGGATGAACGGCGGCTTCGACGGCCTCGACCGGGTACTCGACGGGATCCGTGCCGCGCGCGAGGCCGGACTCGCCCCCGTCAAGGTGAATGCCGTCGTGCAGCGCGGCGTGAACGACGGGCAGGTCCTCGATCTCGCGCGGCATTTCCGCGGCTCGGGCGTCGTCGTGCGTTTCATCGAGTACATGGACGTCGGCAATCGCAACCACTGGCAGCACGAGCTCGTCGTGCCTTCGCGCGAGATACGCGACGCGATCGGTGCGGCCTGGGCGCTGCGCCCGCTCGCGCCGGCGCATGCCGGCGAGGTGGCCGAGCGTTATGCGTACGCGGACGGCGCCGGCGAAATCGGATTCATCTCGTCGGTGACGCAGCCCTTCTGCGGCGGATGCACGCGCGCGCGCCTGTCCTCGGACGGCGTCTTCTACACCTGCCTGTTTGCGACCGAGGGCACGGACCTGCGCGCCGCGCTGCGCGAGGGCGCGGACGCTGGCGAGCTCCGCCGGCGCATCCGTGCCGTCTGGCGGCGCCGCGAGGATCGCTACAGCGAGCTGCGCGAGTTGCCGCGGGGCGATGCGCGGCCGCGCAAGATCGAGATGTACTACATTGGCGGATGAAGCGAAGAAACTGTCCCACGTCAGCGCCGGAGGCGCACCCGCGATGGTGGACGTGAGCGCGAAGCCGGCGACGCTACGCGTGGCTCGCGCCGAGGCCTTGGTACGTTTCCCGCGCGAAGCCTTCGAGGCGCTGGCGGCTGCCGGATTCAGCACGGCGAAGGGTTCGGTGATCCACACCGCGGTCGTCGCCGGGACCCTGGCCGCGAAGCGCACGCACGAGCTCATCCCCTTCTGCCATCCGCTCGGCCTCGAGCGCTGCGACATCGCGATCGCGCCGCAGGGGCGCGATGCCCTCGCGGTCGAGTGCACCACCGCGGTCCATCACCGCACCGGCGTCGAGATGGAGGCGCTGACGGGCGCATCGGTCGCCGCCCTCACCCTCTACGACATGTGCAAATCGCTGTCGCACGGCATCGTCATCGAGTCGATCCGCCTTGTCGAGAAGTCCGGCGGCAAGAGCGACTACCTCGCGGGCGCGGCGCCATGACGCCGCTCTTCGGCCTCCTGCTCGCCGGCGGCCGCTCGAGCCGCATGCGCTCCGACAAGGCGGCGCTCGCCTATGGCGCGAGGCCCCACCTTGCCGAGTCTTTCGACCTGCTGGCGCGGCACGTCGGCAAGGCCTTCGTCTCCGTGCGCGCGGACCAGGCCGCCGAGCCGCTGCGCGCGCGCTATCCGCAGCTGCTGGACGGCAACATGGGCCGCGGGCCCATCGCCGGCATCATCGCCGCGCAGGCGCGGCATCCCGAAGCCGCCTGGCTCGTGCTCGCCTGCGACCTGCCGTTCCTCGACGACGCGACCCTTGCGTCGCTCATTGCGCGCCGCGATGCCGACCGGCTGGCGACCGCCTTCGCGAGCCGTCACGACGGACTGCCGGAGCCGCTCTGCGCCATCTACGAACCGGCGAGCCGGGCGGCGATCCTTGCGCATGTGGCCGGCGGCCGCGACTGCCCTCGCAAGTTCCTCGTCGAGAACGACATCCTGCTGCTCGATCCGGTGTCGCCGGCGGCCCTCGACAACGCGAATACACCGGAGGACGCGGCCGCGGCGCGCGCTGTCCTCGCCGGCCGGGGAGCCGCCTGATGCCGCGGGTCAACCTCCAGTACTACGCGCTGCTGCGCGAACAGGCCGGCCGCCGCGCCGAGACGCTCGACACGGCGGCCGAAACGCCCGCGGCGCTCTATGCCGAGCTCGCGGCACGCCATGGCTTCCGGCTGCCCGCGTCGCAGCTCAAGGTCGCGGTGAATGCCGCGTTCGTCGACTGGGGGCGGCGGCTCGAAGACGGCGACGAGGTCGTCTTCATCCCGCCGGTTGCCGGCGGATGAGCCTGTTCGAGTTCTCGGCGACACCCATCGACGGGTCCGCGCTCGGCGCCCCGCTCGCGAACCCGGGCGCCGGGGGATTCGCCGCATTCGAAGGCCGCGTGCGCGACCGCAACGAAGGCCGCGAGGTACTCGCGCTCGACTACGAGGCCTTCGAAGCGCTCGCGATATCCGAGGGAGCGCGCATCGTGCAGGACGCGCTCGATCGGCACGGCGCGACCGCGGCGCGCTGCGTGCACCGCCTGGGGCACCTGTCGGTGGGCGACGTGGCCGTCTGGGTCGGCGTCAGCGCGCCGCACCGCGCAGAGGCCTTTGCCGCCTGCCGCGCGATCATCGATGCGGTGAAGCACGGCCTGCCGATCTGGAAGAAGGAGCATTACGCCGACGGCGACAGCGGCTGGGTGAACTGTGAGCATGGAACTCACGCACCGCGCTTCGATTATTCGCGCCAGCTCGCGTTGCCGGAGGTCGGCCCCGAGGGACAGTCGCGGCTCGGGCAGGCCCGCGTGCTCGTCGTCGGCGCGGGCGGCCTCGGCTGCGCCGTACTCGCGAGCCTCGCCGGCGCGGGCGTCGGCTCCCTCACGGTCGTGGACCACGACCGGGTCGATGCGTCGAACCTGCATCGCCAGCCGCTCTACGGCATCGCGGACGTGGGACGCCCCAAGGCCGAAGCGGCCGCCGAGCGCCTGGGCGCCTACAACCCGGAGATCCGGATCACAGCATTGCCGCGGCGCTTCGACGCTGCGCTCGCCGGCGAGCTCGTGCCGGATGTCGACGTGGTGGTCGACTGCACCGACAACTTCGCGGCCAAGTTCCTGGTGAACGATGCCGCGCTGCGCGCGCGCGTGCCCGCCGTGCTCGCGAGCGTGTACCAGTACGAGGGCCAGCTGCAGGTCGTGCGGGCGGACCGCGGCGGATCCTGCCTGCGCTGCCAGTGGCCCGAGCCCACACGCGACGGCCTGGTCGGCAATTGCGCGGAGTCCGGCGTGCTCGGGCCGGTGCCGGCGCTGATCGGACAGATGCAGGCGATGGAGGTGCTGAAGCTGCTCCTCGGGCTGCCGGGACAACTCGAGGACGAGCTGCTGCTCGTGGACCTGCTGTCCCAGGGCATGCGCAGGCTGGCGGCACCGCGCAACCCCGCCTGCGCGGGACGCTGCGTGCGCATCGGTGCCGGCCCGCAAGTAGCCTGCGATGTCGACGTCACGCTGCCGCTCACGGCCGCGGCCGCGGCGGGCTACCGGATCGTGGACATCCGCGAGCCCATGGAATGCGAGTTCGAGCCGATGACGGTAACCGGCCACGAGTCCGTGCCGCTCGGCCGCCTGCTCGACGGCGCGCTCGCGGTCGACGGGGATCGTCCCTGCCTCCTCGTGTGCGCCCACGGCGTGCGCAGCCGCGCAGCCGCGGAGTTCCTGCGCGCCCGCGGCCACGCGAACGTCTGGTCGCTGCGGGGCGGGCTCGCCGCGCAAAATGAAGGAAATGAAAATGAAGGGGACGCACCCCTTCATATTCGCGCACAGGATTGACCCTGCCGTGTAATCGCGCGGCGAACGTGAAGGGGTGCGTCCCCTTCATTCTCTAGAACGCGAAATTGTCCGGCGGCAGCTCCATCAGCGAGCGCGCGCCCGCTTCCATCGCGTCGAGGTGCGCCTCGGCGCGCGGCAGGATCCGCTGGAAGTAGAATCGCGCGGTCGAGAGCTTCGCCCGGTGGAAATCGGCGTCCGGCGCACCGGACTTCAGGGCGGCCGCGGACACGGATGCCATCCAGGCCCAGCACCAGGCGAGGCAGAGATAGCCGGTGAGCTGGAGGTAGTCCATCGACGCCGCGCCGGTCTCGTCGGGGTTGCGTGCCGCGCGCCGGGCAACTTCTTCCGTGGCCACGCTCCATTCCTTGAGCAGCCCGGCGAGCCTGGCAACGAGCTCCGCGTGGTCGCCGTCGCCGGCATGCCGCTCGCAGAACCTGCCGATCACGTGGCCGAGCCGCCGCGCCAGCGCGCCGCCGGAACCCAGCACCTTGCGTCCGAGCAGGTCCATCGCCTGCACGCCGTTCGTACCCTCGTAGATCATCGTGATGCGCGCGTCGCGGAAGAACTGCTCGACGCCGGTCTCCCGCACGTAGCCGTGGCCGCCGTGGACCTGGATCGCGTCGCTCGTGCATTCGAGCGACATGCCGGTGATGAACCCCTTCACGACCGGCGTCAGCAGCGACAGCAGCTCCTCCGCTTCCGCGCGTGCCGCGGCGTCCGGATGGTGCAGCGAGCGGTCCATCTGCATCGCCGCGTACATGACGAGCACACGCGCACCCTCGACAAGCGCCTTCTGCGTCAACAGCATCCGGCGCACGTCGGGGTGGCCGATGATCGGGTCGGCAGGGCCACGCCCGCCCGCGGACGTGCGGCCCTGCCGGCGCTCGCGCGCGTAGGCGAGCGCGGCCTGGAAACCGCGCTCGCACTGCGCGAGCCCCTGCAGCCCGACCCACAGCCGGGCGTGGTTCATCATCGTGAACATGTTCCTGAGGCCGCCGTTCACCTCGCCGATCAGCCAGCCCTGCGCATTGTCGAAATTCATCACGCAGGTCGAGGAGCCGTGAATGCCGAGCTTGTGCTCGACGCCCGCGCAGCTGACGCCGTTCGCGGCGCCCGGCTTGCCGTCGGCACCGGGCAGAAGTTTCGGCACGAGGAACATGCTGATCCCGCGCGAGCCCGCGGGCGCGTCCGGCAGCTTCGCCAGCACGAAATGCACGATGTTCTCGGCCAGGTCGTGCTCGCCGCTCGTGATGAAGATCTTGGTCCCGCTCACGCCGTAGCTGCCGTCGGGCCGCGGCTCCGCGCGCGTGCGCATGAGTCCGAGGTCCGTGCCCGCGTGCGGCTCGGTCAGCACCATCGTCCCGCTCCATGCGCCGCTGACGAGCTTGGGCAGGAAGGCGCGCTTCAGCGCCTCGTCGCCGCGCTTGTCGAGGCAGAGCACCGCGCTGTCCGTGAGGCCGCTGTACAGCTTCCAGGACATGTTCGCGGAGACGAGCATTTCGCCGACGACGCCGCCGAGGCTCTCGGGCAGACCCTGCCCGCCCGCCTCCGCCGGGCCGCAGAGCGCGGCCCAGCCGTCGTCCACATACTGGCGGTAGGCGTCCACGAACCCGGGCGGCGTCACGACCCGCCCGTCATCGGTGCGGCGCACGCCGATGCGGTCGCCGGGCTCGTTCGTCGGTGCGACGACGTCCTCCGCGAAGCGCGCCGCACCCTCGAGCAGGCTCTCGATCAGCTCCTCGTTGATGTCCTCGCGCCCCAGCGCGCGGTAATGGGCCGGGGCGTGCAGCACGTCGTACAGGACGTAGCGGAGCTCGCGCAGGGGTACCTTGTACGCGGGCATGCGCCGCCGTCAGCCTGCGGCTTCCGCGCAGGCGATGCAGCGGTCGGAATACGGGAGTACCTGCAGGCGGCGCGCGTCGATGGGGCGGCCGCAGTGGCTGCACACGCCGTAGGTCCCGGCGTCGAGCTGGGCCAGCGCGCGGTTGATCTGCGCGAGCTCGGCGGCCGTCGCCTCGCCGATGCCGGCGAGGACGGCGTCATTTTCCATCTGCACGACCTGCTCGGCAAAGTCCTTGTCGAGCGGCCCGGAGGAGCGCGTGATGTCCGCACGCACCTTCGCCGCGCGGGCCAGCAACTCCTGCTTCTGCTGTTCCAGCTTGCGCCGGATCACGTCGAACCCGGTGGACATCGGACCCTCGGCTGGCGAGGGCGGCGACGCAGCGCCGCCGCCCCCGGGGTCCCTTCAGTTTACCTGTACTTCAACCGTCCTGGGCTTCGGCGCGGGCGTCTTGGGCACCCGGACCTTCAGCATGCCGTTCCGGCTCTCGGCCTGGATCGCCGCGATGTCGGCATCCTCCGGCAGCCGGAAGCTGCGCGAGAACTGGCCGTAGAAGGTCTCCACGCGATGCAGCTTCTCCTCCCGGTGCTCCGCTTCCTTGCGGCGCTCGCCGCTGATCGTGATCACGTTCTCGTCGACCGTGACCTTGACGTCTTCCTTGCTGACCTCGGGCAGTTCGGCCTTGATGAGGTACTCGGTCTCGGTCTCCGAGATGTTGGCGGCCGGTGCCCAGGCCGCGTCCTCGCCGCCGGAAGCCGCGCGGGCCGTCGGGCGGCCGAATAGCGGGCTGTAGCGCGAGAAGATGTCGTCCAGTTCCCTGAACGGTTCCCAGCGAATGAGTGTCATGTCCTGTCTCCTTCCGCGTTCCGCGGTGATGGCCCGATGGATGGGATCGGGCGGGAACGGTTTCAAGGCCCCGCTTCGGGGTCGAACGCGCAAATCCGGCGCGGTTTGCTAGGCGTCGCCCCGCGCCCGTAATATCGGCGAGGCCGGCCGCCGGGCGGCCTGCAGCGGGAGACGAGGGATTCCATGGGTCGCGATCACAACCCCGTACCGGGCCAGTGGTACGAGAGCCTCGATGACGACGAGGTCTTCCAGGTCCTGTCCGTGGACGAGGACGCGGAGCTGGTCGAGCTGCAGTACGAGGACGGCGACGTCGAGGAGATCGACTACGAGACCTGGCAGGAGCTCGACCTCGACCTCACCCAGGAACCCGAGGGATGGTCCGGTTCCGAGGACGAGGAAGACGACGACGATTACGACGACGAGGACGAGGACGACTGGGACGACGAGGACGACGACGAGGACGAGGACGACGAAGACGACTACGGCGACCGCGACGACTACTGAGGCGGCGCCGGAACCGCCGCATCCCCCGCGGGTCCAAGCTGCAGGACGCACGAGGACCCATCCATGAGGAAACTCCGATTCATCGCACCGGCGTGCCTGCTGCTCGCCGCCTGCGTGAGTTCCGGCCCCGAGTCCCAGCTCGGGAAGCAGGACAAGGGACCGCGGCGCATCGAGATGTCGCGCACGAGCGATTGCGTGTTCCAGCGGAACATCGACGATTTCGAGGCGATCGACGACAACTACGTGGTTCTCTATTCCATGGGCCGCCGCAAGGCCTACCTCGCCCAGATCTCGGGCGGCTGCTTCGACGTCAAGGGCCAGAATTCGCTCGCAGCGGTGGACGGCGACCGCAATGGCCAGATCTGCGGCTTCGGCCGCGACTCGGTCGCCTACCGCCGGCTCGGCGCGATCGAGGAATGCCGAATCATCGCCATGCAGGAGCTCTCGGACGAGCGCCGCGAGGAGCTCGGCCTCGGCGTGCGGCAACCGCCGCCCAGGAAGGACCCTGCGCAGGATGCGGAGGACGAGGCGAAAGACGGCAACGACCGGTAGTGCGGGCCTTGAATCCGTGGCCTCCCGCATTCACATGCGGGAAGACCGCTGCATCCTGACGGAGCGACGATGAAGAGAATCCTGCTGTTCGTGCTCACCAACTTCGCGATCCTGGCCGTGGCCAGCCTCACGCTGCGGCTGCTCGGCGTGGAGCCCTGGCTCAACCAGAACGGGATCAACTTCACCTCGCTCCTCGTGTTCGGCGCCGTGCTCGGCTTCGGCGGCGCGTTCGTCTCGCTCGCCATCTCCAAGTGGACCGCAAAGCGCGCCATGGGCGTGCAGGTCATCGAGAACCCGCGCAATGCCGACGAGGCCTGGCTGGTCGAGTCCGTGCGCCGGCTGGCGCAGCAGGCCGGCATCGGCATGCCCGAAGTCGGCATCTTCGACTCGCCCTCGCCGAACGCCTTCGCGACCGGCGCGCGACGCGACAAGTCGCTGGTCGCCGTGAGCACCGGGCTGCTGCGCCGCATGGGCCGCAGCGAGGTCGAGGCCGTGCTCGGCCACGAGGTGAGCCACGTCGCGAACGGCGACATGGTCACGCTGACCCTGATCCAGGGCGTCGTGAACACCTTCGTCTTCGTCGCCTCGCGGCTGATCGGCAACATCGTGGACAAGGTCGTGTTCCGCAATGAGCGCGGCCAGGGGCCGGCATTCTGGATCACGACGATGGTCGCGGAGCTCGTGCTCGCCTTCCTCGCGACGATGATCGTCCTGTGGTTCTCCCGTCAGCGCGAGTTCCGCGCAGATGCCGGCGGCGCGCGGCTCGCGGGACGCCGGAACATGATCGGCGCGCTCGCGGCGCTCGGCCGCGTGCACGAGGAATCCCTGCCGGACAAGATGGCGGCTTTCGGCATCAGCGGGCGGCGTGGCGAGGGCTTCAAGCGGCTGTTCATGAGCCACCCGCCGATCGAGGAGCGCATCGCCGCGCTCGAAGCAGCGCCCTCCGGCTGAGCTCGGCGGTCCGCCCCGCGCGCCGCGCCGTATAAGATGCCGGGATGAGCCGGCCCGCTTCCGTCCCCGCCGCGTCGATCGTGGCGCTGAAGGCCCTCCTCGGACCTGGCGGCTGGCTGGATGCGGCCGCGGACCGCGAGCCATACGAGACCGACTTCCGCCGCCGTTTCCGGGGTTCGACGCCGCTCGTCGCCCTGCCCGACTCGACGACGCGGGTCGCCGAGCTCGTGGCGTTCTGCGCCCGCAAGCGCATTGCGGTCGTGCCGCAGGGCGGCAACACGAGTTACTGCGGCGGGGCCACGCCGGGTGTCGCGGGCAACGAGATCCTCCTGTCGTTGCGCCGCATGCGCAGGATCCGCGCCGTGGACGCGCTCAACGACTCGCTCACGGCGGAAGCCGGCTGCGTGCTCGCCGAGCTGCAGGCCGCTGCGCTCGGCGTGAACCGCCTTCTGCCGATGTCGCTCGGCTCGGAAGGGAGCGCCACCCTCGGCGGCATCGTGTCGACGAATGCCGGCGGCACGGCCGTGCTGCGCTATGGGATGATGCGCGCGCTCGTGCTGGGGCTCGAGGTCGTGCTGCCCGACGGCCGCGTGCTGGACCAGCTCTCGGCGCTGCGCAAGGACAACACCGGCTACGACATCAAGCAGCTCTTCATCGGCGCCGAAGGCACGCTGGGCGTCGTGACGGCGGCGACGCTGCGGCTGTTCCCGCGGCCGGCGGCCACGGCGACGGCCTTCATCGCGGTGGATTCGCCGAGCGCCGCGCTCGCGCTGCTCGCCCGCCTGCGCGAGGCGCTCGGCGATGCCGTCACGACCTTCGAGATCCTGCCCCGGATCGCCCTCGAGTTCGTGGCCCGCCACGTGCCGGGCGCGCGCGACCCCTTCGATGTCCACCATCCCTGGTACGTCCTGGCGGAGGCCGCCCTGGCGGCGGACGATGGCGGGCTCGCAGCTCGCTTCGAATCCGTGCTCGCCGCGGCGGCGGAGCGGCAGGTCCTGCTCGATGCCGTGGTCGCGGCCTCCGAATCGCAGCGCGAGGCGTTCTGGCGCCTGCGCGAGACGATTCCCGAGGCGCAGGGCCGCGAGGGCGCTAGCCTCAAGCACGACATTTCCGTCGAGCCCGCGCGGCTGCCCGGTTTCGTCGAGGCAGGCCGGACCCTGCTCGAGCGGCTCGCGCCGGGTGCGCGCCTCGTCGCCTACGGCCACCTTGGCGACGGCAACCTGCACTACAACCTGAGCGAGCCGGCCGGCGGGGACGGCGGCGCGCTGGCCGCGCGCACGGAGGAGATCCGTCGCGCCGTGCACGACCTCGTCGCAGAGCATGGTGGGAGCTTCAGCGCCGAGCACGGCGTCGGCCAGTCCAAGGTCGGTGAGCTCGAGCGCTACGAGAATCCGGCAGCCCTCGACCTGATGCGCTCGATCAAGCGGGCCGTCGACCCGCAGGGGATCATGAACCCGGGCAAGGTCCTGCGCGATCAGCGCGCGCGTCGCAGCCGCAGGAAGCCATAGGTCACGACGAGCGCCGCGAGGGCGATCCCGATCGCCGTCCATTCGAGCGCGGAGAGCGTCGTCACGATGGCGGCCATCGCGGCCACCGCAATCGCCGGAACGAGCGCGCCGCCGGGCAGCTGGAATGGCCGGTCGCCGCGCTCGCGCAGGTCGCGCGACTGCGCGCGCCACGCCGCGAGGCTGACCAGCGCGTAGACGAGGCAGATCGCGCCCCCGGAGATCAGGGCCAGCGTGTCGAAGCTGCCGGCGATCGCGAGCACCCACGCGATGCCCGCATGCACGACGAGCGCCCAGAGGGGTACCCGGTGTTTCGCGCTCACGGTACCGAGCACATGGGGCAGGTAACGGTCGCGTCCGAGGGCAAACACGAGGCGGGCTGTGCCGAGCAGGTTTCCCATCAGGAAGCCGGTCATCGAGATGCAGGCGGTCACGAGGAGCAGCACGCGTCCCGGGGTCCACAGTGCCCCCGCGGTATCGGCCACGGGCACGCCGCTCGTGGCGAGCCCGGGCCCGAGCAGGCCCTGGCCGACGACCTGCAGCCCGAGGTACAGGAGCACGACGAGCGCGATTGCCGCCAGGGTCGCGCGCGGCACGTCTCGTGCGGGGTCGTTGATCTCGCCTGACGGGATGAGTGCCGTTTCCATGCCGGAATACGCGAACATCACGAGCACCATCGAGGCGCCCAGCGCGCCCCAGGAAGGCACGTCGCCGATCGCGAAGCTGACCTGCGACCAATCCACCAGGACGATGCCGATCGCCGCGAGCAGGAACAGGGGCGTCAGCTTGAGCGCGGCCAGCGTCGTGATCGCGCGGGCGCCGAGCCTGACGCCGAAGGCATTGAGCGCGAGCAGGCTGGCGTACACCGAGGTGATCAGCAGGGCGCGCGGCAGCGGCGGCGCCAGCGCGGGCACGAGGTTCGCGACCTGGACCGAGAGCGCAGCGGCGACACCCGCGCTGGAGGCGATATTGGAGATCCACATCAGCGCGCCGCCGATGAACCCGGCAAAGGGGCCAAAGGTCGCCGTCAGGTAGCTGTAAGGGCCACCGGTGACCTGCACCCGGCTGCCGACGGCGGCGAAGCAAAGCGCGATCGGGACGATGGCGAGTGCGCCCGCGACGAGGGCCAGCGGCGCGGCCGTACCCATCTGCGCCGCGAGCGCGGACGGCATGCGGAAGATGCCGCCGCCGACGATCGAGTTGATCACCGCCGCCGTGAGCGCCAGCGTCCCGATCGCGCGCAGGAGCGCTGCCTCACCCTGCAGCGCCGCGGCCGACCCCGGCGGATTTCCGTGGCTCACGCGATCCCCCGCCTGCCTAGACCTGCTGGCCCGCCGGCCGGCTCCACCGGCTGTTCTCGCGGATCAGCCCCTCCTGCGCGACGCTCGCGACCAGGGCCCCGTCGCGGGCGTAGATCGCACCGCGGCTGAAGCCTCGCGCGCCGGAGGCGCTCGGGCTCTCGATCGCGTAGAGCAGCCAGTCGTCGACCTTGAGGTCGCGGTGGAACCAGATCGCGTGGTCGATGCTCGCCACCTGCAGCTCCAGGAAATTCACGCCGTGCGGCATGGTCGCGGTCGCGAGCAGGTGGTAGTCGGAAACGTAGGTCAGCAGGCAGCGGTGCAGCGTCTGGTCCGGGGGCAGCTGGCCGGTCACGCGGAACCAGACGAGCTTGTGCGCGGGGCGCTTCTCGCGCGTGAGGTAGTCGTCCGGGCTTACCGCGCGGAACTCGAAGGGGCGCTGGTTGCGGAAGTAGCCGGTCACCTTGTGCGGCATGCGCTCGATGACTTCCGCTTCGAGCTCGGCGAGGTCGCGCAGCGATTCAGGCGGCGGCGCATCCGGCATCGGCGCCTGGTGCTCGAGGCCCGGCTCGGCGACCTGGAACGACGCCGACATGGTCAGGATGGGCTGGCCGTGCTGCACCGCGACGACCCGCCGGCTGGTGAAGCTGCCGCCGTCGCGGCTGCGGTCCACCTCGAACACGATCGGGACGGAAAGGTCGCCGCGCCGCAGGAAATACGCATGCAGCGAATGGACCTGCCTGCCCTCGACCGTGCGCGAGGCCGCGACCAGGGCCTGCCCGAGCACCTGCCCGCCGAACACCTGCGGCGCTCCGACGTCGCGGCTCTCGCCGCGGAACAGGTTGTCCTCGATGCGCTCGAGGTCGAGGAGCTTCAGGAGGTCCGGCAGGCGCGAGGCGGTCATGTGCTCACTCCGGAGGCGCGACACCGAGCCGCTCGCGCATGATCGGGCTCGTGGTCGTGTACTGCAGGAACTGCCGCTTCGCCGGGTAGACGTAATGCTGGACGCCGAAGGCCGCGAGCGCGGCCTCGTGGAAGCCCGAGAGTATCAGCTTCTTCTTGCCCGGGTAGGTGTTGACGTCGCCGATCGCGAAGATGCCGGGCTCGCTGGTCGCGAACTTCTCCGTGTCGACCTTGAGCGCCTTCTTCTCGAGCGCGAGTCCCCAGTTCGCGATCGGCCCCAGCTTCGGGTGCAGCCCGAAGCAGGCGAGCACCAGCTCGCATCCGACGTCCACCGTCGACTTGTCCGCGCGCAGGATCGTCGCGCCCGTGAGCCGCCCGTCCTTCGCGGCCAGCGCCTGGATCGTACCCTCGTGGAAGACCAGCTTCCCCTCGCCGGCCAGCGCCTTCATGCGCGCGACGGAGGCCGGCTGCGCGCGGAACTCCGCGCGCCGGTGCACGAGCGTGACGCTCCGCGCCTTGCCGCAGAATTCGAGTGCCCAGTCGAGCGCGCTGTCGCCGCCACCGGCGATGAGGACGTCGCGGCCGTGGAAGTCCTCGGCGCGCCGCACGCGGTAGAGGAGCGTGCTGCCTTCGAAACGCTCCGCATCCGGAACCAGGAGGCGGCGCGGCTGGAACGAGCCGAGGCCGCCCGCGATGATGAGGCTGCCGGCGTCGAAGCGCGTGCCGGCCGCCGTCTCGACGTCGAAGCGCCCCGAGGCCTGGCGTGCGACGGCCGTGACTTCCTGGCCGAGATGGAAACCGGCGTGGAAGGGCCTGATCTGCTCGAGCAGCCGGTCGATCAGCTCCTGCGCGCCGCACACGGGCAGCGCCGGGATGTCGTAGATCGGCTTGTCGGGATAGAGCTCCGTGCACTGTCCGCCGGGATGCGCGAGCGAATCGACGATCTCGCACTTCATGCCGAGCAGGCCGAGCTCGAAGACGGCGAAGAGCCCGACAGGGCCCGCGCCGACGATCACGCATTCGGTCTGTATGGCCGCGGCGGCCACGGATTCGTTCACGTTCTGTTCCGGTGGAACCGGGCCGCCAGCGCGGCGAGGGCGGGAATTCTAACCGATGATACCCTAAGGAACCTCTGATTCACTCCCGCATGAGGCGCGTAACGCGCAGGGACCGTGCGACATTCGCCCCAGGCGGCGTTGCGACTCGCTCGTGCAACAGTCGCTACACTTCGCTCGTCGCGCCCCGCCTGGGGCGAGTCTTGCACGGTCGCGCCCACGCGGGAGTGAATCAGAGGTTCCTTCTCATGGCCCATGCCCTCGAATCGCCCCTGGCGCCGCTGCTGCGCGATTTTGCCGCGCTCGCGGCGCACGGCGAGCCCTTCGCGCTCGCGACGGTCGTGGCGACCGACGGCTCGACCTACCGCAAGGCCGGCACGCAGATGCTGATTGCGCCGGCCGAAGGGCCGCTCGGGCTGCTGTCGGGCGGCTGCCTCGAGGCCGACCTCGTCGAACACGCGCGCGCCGTCATCGCATCTGGCAGGCCGCGCTTCGCGGAGTACGACATGCGCGGCGAGGACGATCGCCTGTTCGGCATCGGCAGCGGCTGCGAGGGATCGATGCGCATCCTCGTTCAGCGCGTCGGCGCGGCGGAAAGCTGGCAGCCTCTCGCGGCCATGGCCGCCTGCATCGATGCGGGCCTGCGCGATGCGCTGGCCCTGATCGTCGACGGTGACGCGACCGGCCGCGCGTGGTGGACCGGCGGCGGCGACGCCCCCTGGCCGGAACCCGCCGCCGTGCGCGAGGCACGCGAGTCGGCCGCGACCGCGGCAGCCGTGACGGAGGTGGCGTTCAACGCGGGCGGAAACGACGCGATGGCGGTCGCCATCCCCTTGCCGCCGCCGCCGCGGCTCGTGCTGTGCGGAGCCGGCGCGGACGCGCGACCGCTCGCGCAGCACGCCGTCGCGCTCGGATTTGCCGTGACCGTCTGCGACCATCGACCGGCCCTGCTCGATGCGACGCGATTTCCGCACTGCCGGCTGAGCTGCCAGCCCGCGGCGGCATTCGGCTCGCTCGCGCTGCTCGCGAGCTGCGATGCCGCGGTCGTCATGAGCCATCACCTCGACGCCGACCTCGCCTACCTCGAGGCGCTAGCCGGACACGCGAAGATCGGCTACGTCGGCCTGCTCGGCCCCGCGCCGCGCC
>DATEEF010000005.1:0-3333 GCA_035281265.1 Steroidobacteraceae bacterium | reverse complement strand
CTCCAGCCGCACGGGCTGACGGCTTACGGGAGCTCGATCAAACGATTTTTGGAATGGATTGTGCGCCATGCGCGGCCGGTGTCGAGCAGGGGTTGCGCAAGCTTCACGGGGTGACCTCAGTTCGCGTGAGCCTGAATGAAGGCAAGGCTGTGGTCACACTTACGGCGGGCAACCGCACCACACTCGCGCAGGTCCGTGAGGTGATCCGCCATAACGGCTTCACACCCAAGGATGCACGCGCGACTCTCGTGGGACGCGTGATGCGACAGAGCGATCAGTGGTGGATCGACACTGGAAGTGGACGCTTCGTGCTCGAAGCGGACAGCGCGACGCTCCAACGACAGCTTATTGCTCAGGAGGCGGGCGGCGACGTACAGCTCATCGTGCGAATCCCGGAAACACTCTCGAACCCACCGACCGTACAGTTGCTGACGGCCGTGACGAGCGCACAGTGAACGCGCCTCGAAGCACGTCGCTGATCACGACGTGCGAGCTAACACGCGCAGAATGCAGGCATGTGTCCGCTGAAATGATGCCGACCGACGCCTCCGTCTACTTCTACGACTGCGCCGATTGCGGCAGCGTGCTACCGCCCAAGCCAGGGGTCTGCTGCGTGTTCTGCTCGTACGGCACGATCGCTTGCCCGCCCGTGCGAGCCGCGTCAGCCAAAATGTTTATTGCTCCTTGATTCACAACCAAGGTCGGGCTTCGGGACGTAGGAGTCGCAGGTTCAAATCCTGTCACCCCGACCAGTCACCACGCTTTCGCAGGAATCGCAGACGGTCGGCGTCGGGAACGCCGCTACCCGCGAATTGACACCGACTTGACCAGCGCGCTGGAATCGCCAATCGCATCCAGGTGCTCCTGGATCTTCATCCGGTCGAGCGACCCGAGTGGCAGGTTGATGAACGTGCGGATCCGGGCGTCCAGCTCGAGGAACGCCGTCCGGAATGCGTGGAGCCTCTGTTCGTCGCTGCCCTCGGCCATGGCCGGGTCCGCAATGCCCCAATGGGCCGTCATCGCATGGCCGGCCCAGACGGGGCAGGTCTCGCCCGCAACGTCGTCGCAGACCGTGAAGATGAAGTCGAATTGCGGCGCGTCCGCCGGGGTGAACTCGTCCCAACTCTTGCTCCGAAGCCCGGCGGTCGGCAGCTTCGCTTCCTTCAGCACCTGCAACGTGAAGGGATGAACCTCGCCTTTCGGCGCCCGGCCGGCGCTGTATGCAACGAATCGCCCCGCACCGAAGTGATTGAGGATGCTCTCGGCGAAAATGCTGCGCGCCGAATTCCCCACGCAGAGAAACAGGACCTTGTATTCCGGCGAGCTCATGAAATCCATCTCCCTTCCGCTGTCTGGACGGCCTTTACCAGACCGCCAAACGTACCCCGGAACTGTTGCAGGCCGGTGACAGCCTGACGCTAGCTCGCGAGGTCTGCGTTCATCCTCAGCTTGATCTGAGCGACCAATGCGACCTGTGCGACCAGTGCGGCTCGCATCCCCTGCAAGGCTTGGTTCGGCTCGCTCCGGCCCAGTCGAGCAAGGGGCGGATTACTTTACCGCTAAAGCTGGTCTCGTACGTCTACGAGCCACTGCAGCAGCGCAGCGGAAACGTTGCGATCGTCCTGCATGGCTCTACCAGCGGCATGGCTCCGTCGCCAGAGGAGCCGCTCAACCTTCGCGGCTTTTCCATCGGGTTCCTGCTGGGCCGTGGAATGTTCCTATCATCCGGGCTGCTGCTCGCTGCCTGACAGCCGTCTCACGACCACTATCCGGACAGCGTCACGTCGCAGTTTTTCGATGGTTGGATGTCAGCGGGCGGATCCGGACTCTGCATGTTCATCGCCGATCACGCCGGCGCTCAGCCTCTGGCAAGCCGACGCAATCCGGTGCCTGAGGAAATTCGGCTTGCAGCGCCCGAGCCGCCGTTTCTGCGCCTGGACGCGACAAATACCGCCATTGGCCGGATTCGCCCGGACCCTGCTAGGCTGCCGGGATGCCTTCCACCCGATACGCGGCTGCCCAAGACGAAGTCGTGAGGAAAGTTTCCATCGTCGGCGCCCCCACCGACATCGGCGCGGGAACGCGCGGTGCCTCCATGGGTCCCGAGGCGCTTCGCGTTGCGCAGCTGCAAGCGATGCTGGAGTCGCAAGGCGTCGAGGTCACAGATCGCGGCAACCTGCAGGGTCCGGGCAACCCGGGACAGCCGCCGGTCGACGGATACCGGCACCTTGCGCAGGTCGTCGCCTGGAATCGCGCCGTCTACGAGGCATGCCGCGGCGAGTACGCGCGGGCACGCCTGCCGATCCTCGTCGGCGGCGACCACTGCCTTGCCATCGGCTCGATCGCCGCGGCCGCGGAGCATGCGCGCGAGAAAGGCCGCAAGCTCCGCGTCCTGTGGTTCGATGCGCACGCCGACGCGAACACGAACGTGCTGACCCCGAGCGGCAACATTCACGGCATGCCGGTCGCGATCCTCCTGGGGCATGGCCCGCGCGAGCTGGTCGAGATCGCCGGGCGCGCGCCGGTGATCAGGCCCGCCGAGATCCGCCAGATCGGCATCCGGAGCGTCGACATCGGCGAGAAGCGCTTCGTGCACGAGCTCGGCTTCGAAGTCTTCGACATGCGCTATATCGACGAAACGGGGATGCGGGCCACGATGAATGCGGCGCTCGACGGCGTCGGGCGTGACGCGCACCTGCACGTCAGCTTCGACGTGGACTTCCTCGACCCCGATATCGCGCCCGGTGTCGGCACGACGGTCCCGGGCGGTCCCTCCTACCGCGAGGCGCAGCTCTGCATGGAAATGGTGGCGGACACGGGCCTCCTCGCCTCGCTGGACATCATGGAGCTCAACCCCGCGCTCGACGTGCACAACCGCTCCGCGGAAGTGACGGTCGACCTCGTCGGCTCGCTGTTCGGCAAGAGCACCCTCATGAGGCGCGACGACAATGCTTAACCCGCAGGCCCCGCTCACCGGTCTGGCGCAGGACCTGATCGCGATCGAGGCGAGGCTCGGCGCCCACAACTACAAGCCGCTCGACGTCGTGCTGGTCCGCGGCCAGGGCATCTGGGTCTGGGACGACAACGGCAAGCGGTACATGGATTGCCTGTCGGCGTATTCGGCGCTGAACCAGGGGCATTGCCACCCGAAGATCCTCGCCGCGATGGTGGAGCAGGCTTCGAGGCTCACGCTCACCTCGCGCGCCTTCCGCAACGACCAGCTCGCGCTGCTCTACGAGGACCTCGCGAAGCTCACCGGCTCGCACAAGATCCTGCCGATGAACAGCGGCGCGGAAGCGGTCGAATCCGCGATCAAGGCCGTGCGCAAGTGGG
>DATEEF010000004.1:0-9806 GCA_035281265.1 Steroidobacteraceae bacterium | reverse complement strand
CCGAGCGTGACGTTCCAGGCCGACTCGAACTGGCTGCGCGTCGCGGCATCCGACACGTGCCGGTAGCCGGGCAGCTCGTGCGGGAACGAGCCCATGTCGCAGGAGCCCTGCACGTTGTTCTGGCCGCGCAGCGGGTTGACGCCCACGCCCTCGCGCCCGAGGTTGCCGGTCGCCATCGCGAGGTTCGCGATGCCGATGACCATGGTCGTGCCCTGGCTGTGCTCGGTGACGCCGAGGCCGTAGTAGATCGCGCTGTTCGGGCCCGCCGCGTACAGGCGCGCCGCGCCGCGGACGAGGGCCGCCGGGACGCCGCTGACGGCTTCCATCGCCTCCGGCGAGTGGCGCGGGTCGGAGATGAACTGCTTCCACTCGTGCCAGGACTTCAGCTCGCAGCGCTCGAGCGCGTAGTCTTCCTTCGCGAGGCCCTCCGTCACGATCACGTGCGCGAGCGAATTGATGACCGCGACGTTCGTGCCCGGGCGCAGCTGCAGGTGGTAGGCCGCCTCGACGTGCGGCGTGCGCACGAGGTCCGTCGCGCGCGGGTCGATGACGATCAGCTTCGCACCCTGGCGCAGGCGGCGCTTGAGCTGCGAGCCGAACACGGGATGGCCGTCGGTCGGGTTCGCGCCGATGACGACGATGACGTCCGCCTTCTGCACGGAAGTGAATGCCTGCGTGCCGGCGGATTCGCCGAGCGTGTGCTTGAGGCCGTAGCCCGTGGGCGAGTGGCAGACGCGCGCGCAGGTGTCGACGTTGTTCGTGAGCAGCGCCGCGCGCACCAGCTTCTGGACGAGGTAGGTCTCCTCGTTCGTGCAGCGCGACGAGGTGATGCCGCCCACGGAGTTGCGGCCGTACTTCTGCTGGATGCGGCGGAACTCGCGCGCCGTGTAGGTCAGCGCCTCTTCCCAGGTCACCTCGCGCCAGGGATCCGTGATCTTCTCGCGGATCATCGGCTTGGTGACGCGGTCCTTGTGGGTCGCGTAGCCGTACGCAAAGCGGCCCTTGATGCAGGCGTGGCCCTGGTTCGCGAGGCCCGCCCGGTTGGGCACCATACGGATGACGGTTTCTTCCTTCACCTCGGCCTTCAGCGAGCAGCCGACGCCGCAATAGCCGCAGGTCGTCGCCACCGCGCGCTCGGGCTGGCCGAGCTGCGCGAGGGACTTCTCGCTGAGCGCCGCGGTCGGGCAGGCCTCTACGCAGGCGCCGCAGGAGACGCACTCGCTGGCGAGGAAAGGCTGGTGCTCGCTCGCCGACACGCGCGAGTGGAAGCCGCGACCCTCGATCGTGAGCGCGAACGTGCCCTGCGTTTCGTCGCAGGCGCGCACGCAGCGCGAGCAGACGATGCAGAGGTCCGGGTTGAAGTCGAAGTAGGGGTTGCTGACGTCCGGGGTCAGGCCGCGCTGCGTCGCGCCTTTCGCCCAGCGCGAGTGCGTGATGCCGGTGACCTCGGCCGCGTCCTGGAGCTCGCAATGGCCGTCCGCCGGGCAGCCGGCGCAGTCGAGCGGGTGGTCGGAGACGTACAGCTCGACGACGCCGCGGCGCAGCTGCTGGATGCGCGGCGAGTTCGTGCGCACCTTCATGCCGGGCGCGACGGTCGTGGTGCAGGAGGCCGGGAAGCCCTTGCGGCCCTCGATCTCGACGAGGCAGAGGCGGCAGGAGCCGAACGCCTTCAGGGAATCCGTGGCGCAGAGCTTCGGGATCCGCGCGTCGGCGAGCGCAGCCGCGCGCATGATGGAGGTGCCGGCCGGCACGGTGACGGACGCGCCGTCGATCTCGAGCGTGACCGGTTCGTCCGATTTCGCCGGAGGCGTTCCGAGGTCGCGATGGTCGATGGAGTACACCTAGCCTCCTCGCGTCCGGGCCCTGAAGTCTTCCGGGAAGTGCTTCATGGCGCTCTGCACGGGAAATGGGGTCATGCCCCCGAGGCCGCACAGGGACGCATTCAACATGGTATCGCAGAGCTCCTCGACCAGCACGAGATGCCGGTCGCGGTCCTCGCCGCGTCCGACGGCGGCGAGGGCCTCGGCCCCGCGGACGGACCCGATGCGGCAGGGCGTGCACTTGCCGCAGGATTCATGGGCGCAGAATTCCATGGCGTAGCGCGCCATCTCGAGCATGTCGACGGTGTCGTCGAAGGCCACCACGCCACCGTGACCTAGCAGCGCGCCGATCGCGGTCAGCGCCTCGTATTCGAGCGGCGTGTCGAACTGCGAGGCCGGCAGGTAGGCGCCCAGCGGACCGCCGATCTGCACGGCGCGGATCGGACGCCCGCTCATCGAGCCGCCTCCGTAGTCCTCGAGCAGCTCGCGCACCGTCAGGCCGAAGGCGCGCTCGACGAGGCCCGCGCGGCGGATGTTGCCGGCGAGCTGCAGCGGCAGCGTGCCGCGCGACTTCGCCTGGCCGTATTCCTTGTAGGCCGCCGCGCCGTTCGCGAGGATGGTCGGCACCGTCGCGAGCGTGATGACGTTGTTGACGATCGTGGGCGCTCCGAAGAGGCCTTTCTCCGCCGGCAGCGGGGGACGCACGCGGATCTCGCCGCGGCGGCCCTCGAGGCTCTCCAGCATCGAGGTTTCCTCGCCGCAGATGTAGGCGCCCGCGCCGAGCCGCACTTCCATCTCGAAGGCCTTGCCGCTGCCGAGCAGGTCGCCGCCGAGCAGGCCCGCCTCGCGCGCTGCCTCGATCGCGGCGTTCAGCACGCGGTAGGCGTGCGGATACTCGACCCGCAGGTAGACGTAGCCCTTCGTCGCGCCGACGGCGACGCCAGCGATCGTCATGCCCTCGATCAGCGCGAACGGGTCGCCCTCCATGAGCATGCGGTCGGAGTAGGTGCCCGAGTCGCCCTCGTCGGCGTTGCAAGTGACGTATTTCTGGCCGGGCGGCTGGCGCAGCACGGTCTGCCACTTGATGCCGGTCGGGAAAGCCGCGCCGCCGCGGCCGCGCAGGCCCGACTCCAATACTTCGTTGACCGTCGCCTCGGGCCCGAGTTCGAGCGCCCGGGCCAGGCCCTTGTAGCCGCCCGAAGCGCGGTAGGCGCCGAGGTCCAGGGGGTCGATGCGGCCGACGCGCGCGAAGGTGAGCCGCTGCTGCGTCGAGAACCAGCGATGGTCCTCGACACGGCCGATTCGCAGGGCGTGCGGGCCGCCTTGCAGGACACCCTTCGCCACGAGATCCGGCACGTCGCGCTCCGTGACGGGACCGTAGGCGATGCGCCCTTCCGCGCACTCCACTTCGACGAGCGGCTCGAGCCAGTAGAGGCCGCGCGAGCCGTTGCGGCGGATCGTGATGGCGGTGCCCGCGGCCTTCGCCTCGGCCTCGAGCTTGCGCACGACGGCTTCGGCCCCGAGGGCGAGTGCGCCGGCATCGCGCGGAATCCACACCGTCACGCTCATGACTTCACCTGCGCGCCGGCATCGATCAGCGCGTCGAGGCGCTCGGGCGTCACGCGGCCGTGCACTTCGTTGTCGAGCATGGCCGCGGGCGAACAGGCGCAGAGCCCTAGGCAGTAGACCGCCTCGAGAGTGACGCGCCCGTCGGGCGTCGTCTGGCCGAAGCCCACGCCGAGGCGCTGCTGCGCATGGCGCTCGAGCGCGCGCCCGCCGGCGGCCTGGCAGGACTCGGCGCGGCAGATCTGGAGCACGTGGCGGCCGGGCGCCTTGGACCGGAAATGGTGATAGAACGTGACGACGCCATGGACCTCGGCGCGCGACAGGTTCAGCGCGCGCGCGAGCACCGGCACGGCGCCCGACGGGATGCAGCCGAACTCGCCCTGCACCTCGTGCAGGATCTCGATCAGCGGCCCGTCGCGATGGCGATTGCGCTCGACGGCCGCGAGGATGCGGGCCTCGTCCGCCGGTGCGGCGACGACCGCGCTCACTGCAGGCGCTCCCCGTGCGCGTACACGTTGAAGGAATGCCCGCGCAGGAAGCCGACGAGCAGGATGCCCGTGCGCTGCGCGAGGTCGATGGCGAGCGAGGAGGGCGCACCGACGGCCGCGACCACCGGAATCCCGGCTGCGGCCGCCTTCTGCAGCAGCTCGAAGCTCGCGCGTCCCGAAAGGAACAACACGCTGTTCGAAAGCGGGAGCTCGCCCGCGAGGAGGCGCGAACCGACGAGCTTGTCGAGGGCGTTGTGACGGCCGACGTCCTCGCGCACCGCGATGAGATTTCCGACCGCGTCGAACAGGCAGGAGGCGTGCAGGCCGCCGGTCTCGCGGAACACGTCCTGGCCAGCGCGCGCTCGGTCCGACAGCGATTCGATCAACGCCGCGGATACCTTGAGCGATGCGTCCACGCTCGGCGAGCGCAGCATGCGCTCGACCGCAGCGAGGGACGCGTTGCCGCAGACGCCGCAGCTCGACGTCGTGTAGAAATTGCGCTGCAGCCGTGCCGGGTCGTGCGCGGCGCTCTCCGTGAGCTGGATGCGGACGACGTTGCCGACCGGGCCGCAGATGCGGCTGTCGGCGATGTCCGCAAGGGAGCGGACGATGCCTTCGCCGTGCAGGAAGCCGACGGCCAGCTCGATGTCCTGGCCGGGCGTGCGCATCGTGATGGACATCGACGTGCCTGGACCGGTTTCTCCGGCCTGCGCGATGCGTATCTCGAGCGGCTCCTCGACGACGACGAGGTCCTGGCGCGCGGTGAGCTGCTCATCGCGCATCGCCTCGATGGCGACTTCCCGGACCGGTTGTTCCTGGCGCTGGACGCTCATGCAACCTTCGATGCTAGCACTCGCTGCGCGCGGTGGCCTGCGGCCTGCGGCCCGTGCGTCGGCGTCCGGGTGCCGCGGTTTCATTCGGCGAATGCTCGGGCGGCGGCGGCAGCACGGGCAGGTCCTTCTGGTCCTTCATGCCGGCGACGATCATGCGGCGCATCTCGGCGTCGGCCGCCGGATCCGTCTGCACCTGCACGTAGGCGGCGAGCCGCTTGTCCACCTGTTCGCGAGCGCGCGCCTGCAGGTCGTGCGAGCCCTGCTTGATCCAGGTCTCGCGATTCTCGCGGTCGAAGATCGGGTCCGTGAGGTACAGCTCCTGCGGCCAGTACTTGAGCGTGTGCGGCGAGGTGATCAGGTGGTCGTTCTGGCGCAAATCGTCGACGAGCGTCCGCGCCGGCAGGTCCTCGAGCACGTGCGTCTCGCGCACGAAGTTGAGGCACTGGCCGCAGACCTCGTTGTCGAAAAGGAGCTTCGCGAGGCTGAACGTCAGCACGAAATCCAGCATGCCGGGGCCCGACACGGAATTGACGCCGGCGAGCGCGGCGAGCATCGCGCTCGTCATCGTCTCGGCGCCCGCCTGCGCGTCCAGGAACTTGCCGTCGGAAAGCGCCATGTAAGCCTGCGTCGGCAGGCCCAGCGACTTCGCGATCTGCACGTAGGCGACGTTGAGGCGCTGCGCCTCGATCGCCGCCATCGGCGAGCTCGCGGCGCGCATGTGGAAGGTCGCCGGCGCGCCGCCGAAGAGCACGGGCGCGCCCGGCTTCACGACCTGCGCCATCGTGATGCCCGTCAGCACGTCCACGCAGTGGAACACCAGCGCACCGACGAGCGTGACCGGCGCGATGAGGCCCATGAGCGTCACCGGCACGATCTCGACCGGGATGCCGGCCTCGACGCAGTCGAGCATGTTCTGGCAGGAATCCTCGCCGAAGCGGAAGTTGCCGGTCGCGGTGATCGTGAAGATCGACATCGGCCGCGCGATGAGGTCGGCGCGGTCGCGGCGGAAGAGCTGCATCATGTCCGCCATGCGCTTCACGCCGTGCTCGCCGAAGGCGCCGGAGACCACCGGCTTCTTCGTGTTCGTCAGCACCATGTACAGGCGCCAGGCGTCCGACACCTGCGGCTCGATGTCCGCGTTCGTCGAGAACGCGGTCGCGAGGTAGGGGATGTGAGGCAGGCCGTCGCAGAGGCGGGCGTACTCGACGAAGTCCGTCGAGTTCGCGAGGCGCGTCTCGCCCGTGCGGTGATCCATGATCTTGAGGCCGCTCGAGCCCGGGATGAAGTGGACGTTCCAGCCGCCGATGTTGGCGTGCGGGTCGCCGTCGCGGTTGAAGAGGGTGAAGGACTTCGGCGCGGTGGCGATCGCGCGGTCGACGACTTCGGCGGGGAAGAGCACGCGACCGTTTGCGTCGGTCGGCAGGCCGGCGTCGATCAGGCGCTGGCGCATCTTCGCGCCGCGGATCTCCATGCCCGTCTCGGCCATGATCCGCTTCGCCTCGCCGAGAATGCGCGCGATCAGCTCCGGCTCGAGCATCTGAATCGTGGGTCTCATCACACCGCTCCGCTTGACCCCAATCGGCCCCTTATTGTACGATCGTTCAACAATGAATGCACGTATCCATCCGGACCACTTTTCCACCCCCGATCTTCGCACGGAAGAGGACTTCAGCCTGCCCGGCTGGACCTACCGGGACCCCGAGTTCTTCGAGCTCGAGCGCCAGGTCATCTTCAAGAAGAGCTGGCACCTGGTCTGCCACGTCAACGACGTGGCCAAGGCCGGGGATTACCTGACCTTCAAGTTCCTGAACGAGTCCATCCTGGTCGTTCGGGGGTCGGACGGCGCTGTGCGCAGCTTCCATAATGTCTGCCGCCACCGCGCGGCGCGGCTGCTGGAAGGCGAGCAGGGCAACTGCGGCAAGCGCATCACCTGCCCGTACCACGCCTGGACCTACGCGACCGACGGGCGCCTCGTCGGCGTGCCGCTGCGCGCCAGCTACCCCGGCATGAATGCCGACGACTACGGCCTCGCCGAGGTCGAGCAGGAGATCTGGCGCGGCTTCGTGTTCGTGCGCTTCGCACCGGGCCTGCCCTCGGTCGCCGACCAGATGGCGCCGTATGCCGACGAGCTCGCCGACGAGCCGCTCGAGGACCTCGTGCCGCTCGGCCCCCCGCGCGTGCAGACGCGTCACGTCAACTGGAAGAACGTCGCGGACAACTACTCCGACGGGCTGCACATTCCCGTCGCGCATCCCGGCCTCTCGCGCGTGTTCGGCAAGAGTTACGCGATCGAGGCGCGCGAGTGGGTGGACAAGATGTCCGGCAGGCTGGTCGACCAGCCGTCGCGCGTCCCCTCGGAGCGGATGTACCACAAGCTCATTACCGACATGGGCCTCGCGGACAACGCGCACTGGGCCTATTACAAGCTGTGGCCGAACGCGGCGATCGAGGTCTACCCGGACCAGATCGATTTCATGCAGTTCGTGCCGGTCTCGCCGACCGAGACGCAGCTGCGCTACATCAACTACGGGCTGCCGGACGAGCGGCGCGAGATGAAGGCGGCGCGCTACCTCAACTGGCGCATCAACCGGCTCGTGAACGTCGAGGACAAGGACCTGATCGAGCGCGTGCAGGCCGGCATGGCTTCCTCGAGCTACACGGTCGGCCCGCTCGGCGAGGGGGAGGTGTGCCTGCGCAGCTTCGGCCGGCGCATGCGCGCGCTATTCCCGGAGACGTGCGAGCACCATTCCACGCCGCCCAAGGGCTGGAGCATCAACCGCAAGGCGCCGCGGCCGCAGTGAGCAGCGCGGTCCGCAAGCCGCGCTACGAGCGCCAGGTCGCGAGCGACCGGCGCGAGGCCCTCGTGGACGCCGCGATCGAGAGCCTCAAGCGCTACGGCTACGAGGGCCTCTCGGTGCGCCGCATCGCGGCGGAGGCCGGCGTCTCGATCGGCCTGATCAACCACCACTTCCCGAACAAGGACACGCTGGTCGCGGAGAGCTACCGGGCTTTCGGACGGCGGCTCGCCGCGAACTTCGAGAAGGCCGTCGACGCCGCGGGCCCGGACCCGCGCGCGCGCCTGAAGGCCTACCTCGAGGCGTTCTTCTCGGGCCCGAACCTCAATCCGCAGGTGCTGACCGCCTGGGTCGTCTACTGGAGCCTGGTGCAGGTCTCGCCGCAGATGCGTGCCGTGCGCGACGAGGAAGGGCAGGGTTACAGCGAGGCGCTCGGGCGCCTGCTGTCGGACCTCGCGCAGTCGCGCGGCACGGCGGCGATGGAGCTCGGCCTCGTCGTGAAGGGCCTGACGGCGCTGCTGGACGGCCTGTGGCTGCAGCTCTGCCTCGATCCTTCGAGCATCCGCCCGAAGGACGCGGCCGCGCTCTGCGGCGACTGGGTCGATCGCGTCATCGCGCCTAGAAAAGCCCCGTAATTTTCCCGTCGTCCGAGACGTCGATGTTGTTGGCGGCAGGCTGAACCGGCAGGCCCGGCATCGTCATGATGTCCCCGCAGATCATCACGATGAACTCCGCGCCCGCGGCAAGGCGCACTTCCCGGATGTTGACGACATGGCCTGTCGGCGCCCCGCGCAGCTTCGGGTCGGTCGAGAAGGAGTACTGGGTCTTCGCCACGCAGACCGGGTAGTGGCCGTAGCCCGAGTCCTGGAGCTGCTTGATCTGCCCGCGCACTTTGCTGTCGGCCGTGATCTCGGAGGCCCCGTAGATCTTGGTCGCGACGGCCTTCATCTTGTCCCAGAGAGTTTCCTTCTCGTCGTACGTGAACTTGAAGTAGTTCGGGTGCGAGCAGAGCTCAACGACTTCTTTCGCGACCTCGACCGCGCCCTTGCCGCCCTCTGCGTAGTGCTTCGCGACGATGACCTTCACGCCGTGGTGCGTCGCGCGGTCCTGGAGCCACTTGAGCTCCGCCTCGCTGTCTTCCGCGCGATGATTGATCGCGACCAGGCAGGGCAGGCCCCAGACGTCGCGCACGTTGTCGATGTGGCGGTCGAGGTTCGAGATGCCGGCCTGGAGCGCCTTCAGGTTTTCCTTGCCGAGGTCCGGGACCTCGACGCCGCCATGGAACTTGATCGCACGCACCGTGGCGACGATCACCGCCGCGTCGGGCTTCAGGCCCGCCTTGCGGCACTTGATGTCCACGAACTTCTCGGCGCCCAGGTCTGCGCCGAAGCCGCCCTCGGTGACCACGTAGTCGCCGAGCTTGAGCGCGGTCTTCGTCGCCATGACCGAGTTGCAGCCGTGCGCGATGTTCGCGAACGGGCCGCCGTGGATGAAGGCCGGGTTGTTCTCCAGCGTCTGCACGAGGTTCGGCGCCAGCGCATCCTTCAGGAGGGCCGCCATGGCGCCCGCTGCCTTGATGTCGCGCGCGTGGATCGGCTTCTGGTCGCGCGTGTAGCCGACCACGATCTTGCCGAGCCGCTCCTTGAGGTCCTTGAGGCTCGTCGAGAGGCAGAAGATCGCCATGACTTCCGAAGCGACCACGATGTCGAAGCCGTCCTGGCGCGGGTAGCCGTTGCCCGGGCCGCCGAGGGCGATCGTGATGTCGCGCAGCGCCCGGTCGTTGCAGTCCACGACGCGGCGCCAGGTGATGCGGCGCACGTCGAAGCCGCAGACGTTGCCGTGGTGGATGTGGTTGTCGATCATCGCCGCGAGCAGGTTGTTGGCGAGCGCGATCGCGGAGAAGTCGCCGGTGAAGTGGAGGTTGATGTCCTCCATCGGCACGACCTGGGCGTAGCCACCACCCGCCGCGCCGCCCTTCATGCCGAACACCGGTCCGAGCGCCGGCTCGCGCAGGCAGATGATCGCCTTCTTGCCGATGCGGTTCAGCGCATCGCCGAGGCCGACCGTCATCGTCGTCTTGCCTTCGCCCGCGGGCGTCGGCGAGATGGCGGTGACCAGGATCAGCTTGCCGTTCTTCGTATTCGACTCGAGGTGGGTGCAGTAGTCGAGCGAGACCTTGGCCTTGTAGTGGCCGTAGGGGGAGAGGTGCTCCTCAGGGATGCCGAGCCGCTCCTTCGCGAGCGGGACGATCGGCTTCATCCTGGCCTGCTGGGCGATCTCGATATTGCTGAGGCTTCCCTTCGA
>DATEEF010000003.1:0-39119 GCA_035281265.1 Steroidobacteraceae bacterium | reverse complement strand
GGCGCCGTGCCCGGCGGCGGCGATGTCGGCCGACGTGGCGCCGTCCGCGCGCACGAGCGCGATCAGCGCCTGCTGCCGCCGCCCGAGGCGCGCATTCGCGGCCAGCGCCGCGTGGCCGGGGCCGGAGAGACGCCAGACGGTCTCCTCGCGCGAAGCCGCGGCACCCTCGCGCAGCATGCGCGGCAGCGCGCCGAACAGGACGTCGCCGAGCGGATGGTGGTAGTAGTCCGCGGCCCAGCGCAGAACGCCGAAAGTCGCATCGTCCCAGAGCGGCGTCGTGTCGATCGCCTGCGTGACGGGCTTCAGCTGCGCCCGCGGCAGCACGCTGGTGCCGGCATGCGCCGCGACGATGCCGATCGCGCGCTGCCGCCCGAACGGCACGCGCACGCGCTCGCCGGGCAGCGGCGGGCGCGCGTCCGGCGCCGGCAGGTAGTCGAAGCTCCGCCGCATGGGCGTGTCGAAGACGACCTGCAGGACCGGCGCGGAAGTGGTCAAGGGGTGCTTGTCGATCAGTGGCTTGCGCAAACCGTCATTGTCTCTCGAATTCCCGGTTGGCGCGCGGTCGCTCGCGTCGGGCGCGCGACCGTGGGAGGATGTGCCTGCGATGCCGAATGCCCCGCTCAAGCGCTCCAGGGACCGGATGATCGCCGGCGTCTGCGGCGGCCTCGCCGAGTGGCTCGGCTGGCCGGCCGACCGCGTGCGCGTCGCCTACGTGATCGTCTCGATCCTCAGCGCCGCGTTCCCCGGCATCATCATCTACCTGTTGCTCTGGCTCCTGATGCCTGACGCCGACGGGGCATGAGCCGCGATCTCGCCGAGCGCGTCGGCGAGGGACACGAGCACGCGACCCTGCTGGAAGCACGCCGCCGCACGATCGCGGCAGTGCGCGACATCGCGGCACGCGTCGCGCCCGGCATGACCGAGGAGGAGGGCACGGAGCTCGCGCAGCGCAGGCTGCGCGCGCACGGCTTCGCGCGGGACTGGGTGGCGCCCTGCCTGCGCTTCGGCACCAACACGCTCAGGAAATACGGCGAACCCTCCGAGCCCGGCGTCGTGCTCGGCCGCGACGACCTGTGGTTCATCGACGTGGGACCGCTGTGGCGCAATTACGAATGCGATTACGCCGACAGCTTCGCGACCGGCGACGACCCCGACCGCCGGCGCATCATCCGCGACCTGCACGACGTGTTCGGGCGCACGCAGGCGCACTGGCGCGCGTCGCAGGCGACGGGCGTGGAGCTGTACCGCTTCGCCGCGGCGGAGGCGGGCGCGCGCGGCTGGCAGCTCGACCTCGAGATGGCCGGGCACCGGCTCGGCGAGTATCCGCACGCGGCATTACACGACGGGCCGCTGTCGCGGGCAGAGTTCAGGCCGTCGGCGGGACTCTGGATGCTCGAGATCCAGCTGCGTCATCCCGACAGGCCCTACAGCGCCTTCTTCGAGGACCTCCTGCTCGACGCGGAAGACGAGTAACCCGGGCGCGTGCACTTCGCCGGCGGGACCCCTCCGCTCGCGCGGCCGGAAAGAACGCGCTCGCCTCGGGGTCCCACAACGGCTCGCGCCCGCGCCCGCGATTTCCGATTGCCGCATCGCGCAGCAGCTGCGCGCAGACGTCGTCGGGCCGGGCGCGCGGAAACGACCGCCGGACAGCACCGGGGCCGCGCGCGGAGCGCGGGCGGGGTCCCGAGCGAGCGAATTCATTCCGGCTGAGCGAGCGAGGGAACCCCGCCCAGCGAACGCGCGCGGCCCCGCTCTACCCGGCGGCTTTCACCGCGTGGATCAGCTCCGCCGCGACCTTCTGCGCGTCGCCGTACACCATGCGCGTATTGTCGAGGTAGAACAGGTGATTCTCGATGCCCGAGAACCCCGCGCCCTGGCCGCGCTTGATGACGAGGACGTTCTTCGCCTTGTCCGCGTTCAGGATCGGCATGCCGTAGATCGGGCTCGACTTGTCGGTGCGCGCGACCGGGTTCACCACGTCGTTCGCGCCGATCACGAGCGCGACGTCGGCGGTGTCGAACTCGGCGTTGATCTCGTCGAGGTCCGAGATGAGGTCGTACGGCACGCCGGCCTCGGCGAGCAGCACGTTCATGTGGCCGGGCATGCGCCCGGCGACCGGGTGGATTGCGAAGCGCACCGTCACGCCCTTGTCGATCAGGAGCTGGCACAGCTCCCAGACCTTGTGCTGCGCCTGGGCGACCGCCATGCCGTAGCCCGGTATCACGATCACCTTCTGCGCGAATGCCATCATGACGCCGGCGTCCGAGGGCTCGATCGGCTTCAGCGCGCCGGTGACGCCCTCGGCCGCGGCCGCGGCACCCTCGCCGAAGCCCGAGAACAGCACGTTCGCGAGCGAGCGGTTCATGGCCTTCGCCATCAGCTGCGTGAGCAGCGTGCCGGCGGAGCCCACCACGATGCCGGCGATGATCATCGCCGCGTTCTCGAGCACGAAGCCCTCGAAGGCGACCGCGAGGCCGGTGAACGCGTTGTAGAGCGAGATCACGACCGGCATGTCGGCGCCGCCGATCGGCAGCGTCATGGTGACGCCGAGCACGAGCGCGAGCAGGAAGAAGCCGACCACCATCTCGAGCGTCGGGTGGCCCGATACCACGATGGCGGCGCCGAGCGCGATCGTCGCGCCGGTGATGAGGAGGTTGACGAACTGCTGGCCCTTGAAGCGGAAGCTGCGCTTGATGAGCCCCTGGAGCTTGCCGAAGGCGATCAGGCTGCCCGAGAAGCTGACGCCGCCGATGAACGCTCCGGCCGCGGCGAGCGCGGTGACGACCGGCCCGTGCGAGGCGCCCGCGGCGGGGTCGCTCGCGGCCATGCGCAGCAGCTCGACCGCCGCGATCGCCGCCGCCGCGCCGCCGCCCATGCCGTTGTAGAGCGCGATCATCTGCGGCATGTCGGTCATGGCGACGATGCGGCCCGACCACCAGGCGAGGCCGCCGCCGATCGCGATCGCCGCGAGCATCAGCGGGAAGTTGCCCATCCCCGGGTAGAGGAAGCTCATCAACGTGCCGATGAGCATGCCGAAGCCGGCCACGACGATGCCGCGGCGGGCCGTGACCGGCGAGCTCATGGCCTTCAGGCCCATGATGAACAGGAAGGCGACGAGCAGGTACGAGAGGTCGATCGCGAGCGTCGCGACGTTCTCCGGCAGGAAGCCCGGCATCAGGCGGACTCCTTCTTCTTCTGGCCGCTCGCCTTGAACATCTGCAGCATGCGCTCGGTCACGACGTAGCCGCCGACCGCGTTGCCGGCGCCGAGCACGACGCCGATGAAGCCGATGACCTGCTCGAGCACCGTGTCCGCCCGGCCGAGCGCGACCATCGCGCCCACCAGCACGATGCCGTGAACGAAGTTGCTGCCCGACATCAGCGGCGTGTGCAGGATCACCGGCACGCGGGCGATGATCTCGTAGCCGGTGAAGGCCGCCAGCATCACGATGTACAGGGCGATGACGCCTTCCATTTATGCGCTCTCCACGAGTTTGCGGGTCGGTTCGTGCCGGATCACCCCGTCGTGCGTGACGCAGGCGGACGCGAACACCTCGTCGTTCCAGTCGATCGCGAGCGCCCCGTCCCTGAGCGCGGGCTTGATGAAGTTCAGCAGGTTCTTCGCGTACATCTCGCTCGCGTGGTAGGCGACCGTCGCCGGCAGGTTGACCGGGCCGATGACGCGCACGCCCTGGTGCTCGACGGTCTCCCCCGCGCGCGTCAGCTCGCAGTTGCCGCCGCCCTCGGCGAGCAGGTCGACGAGCACGGCGCCGGGCTTCATGCGCTCGACGGCCGCGCGCGAGATGATCCGCGGCGCGGGGCGGCCGGGCACGCCGGCGGTCGTGATCACGCAGTCGGCGGCGGCGATGCGCGCATCCAGCACTTCCTGCTGCTTCGCCTTCTCCTCGGCCGTCAGCTCGCGCGCGTACCCGCCGGCCCCCTCGGCGGTGACCCCGGTCTCGACGAATTTCGCGCCCAGCGAGCGCACCTGCTCGCGCGTCGCGCTGCGCACGTCGTAGGCCTCGACCACGGCGCCGAGGCGCTTCGCGGTCGCGATGGCCTGCAGGCCGGCGACACCGGCGCCGATCACGAGCACGGTCGCCGGGCGGATCGTCCCGGCCGCGGTCGTGAGCATCGGGAAGAACTTGTCGAGCGCGGCCGAGCCGATCAGCACGGCCTTGTAGCCGGCGACGGCGGCCTGCGAGGACAGCGCGTCCATCGACTGCGCGCGCGAGATGCGCGGCACCAGCTCCATCGCAAAGCCGGTGAGCTTGCGATCCTTCAGCGCGCGCACGAGGGCGGGCTGGTTGTGCGGTGCCAGGAAGCCGGCGACCGCGGCACCGGCCTTCAGTTTCGCGACGATCCCGGCCGCGGGCGGCTGCACGGTGAAGAGCAGGTCGGAAGCGTCGAGCACGGCGTCCGCGCCGTCGGCCAGGGTCGCATCCTTGTACAGGGCGTCGGGGAAGCGCGCGGCGGCACCCGCGCCGCGCTCGATCAGCACCCTGGCACCGGCCCCCGCGAGCTTCGCGGCGACCTCCGGCACGATTGCGACGCGGTTCTCACCTCGCACGGTCTCTTTCAGCACGCCGATGGTGACTGGCATCCAAATCATCCCCTGGTCAGTGCCGGCCGGGCGGCGGCGCGTTGAAAAATATCACAATCGTGCCTTATTGTTTCAGGGTTTCGGAGGTGGCAAGGGCGTGGTCGCGGGTCATAACGTGAAGAGCGCGGCGGTAGGGAAGGCGGGCGCGGGCAGCGTGCTGTCGCAGCAGGTGCTGCGCACGGACGCCTCGGGCATGCCGCTCGAATGGATCGACTACAAGGAGGCGGTGCGGCTGCATTGCCTCGGCCAGGTCGCGTATGCCTTCGGCAGCCGCCTGTACGCCCTGCATGGCGGCATCAACGCGCGCAGCGGCATCCAGACCGTCATCGAGGTGAACTCGATGATGGCGACGCAGGGCAGCTCCGGCAATCCGGGCAGCCTGCGCGGCGACTACGTGCCGCCGCTCAACAACGAGACGCTGTTCCGCCGCGATGCGAACCTCTGCATGTACTGCGGCAACCGCTTCGGCTCGAGCCAGCTGTCGCGCGACCACGTGCGTCCGTTCTGCCAGGGCGGCAGGGACGTGTGGAACAACGTCGTCGCCGCCTGCCGGCGCTGCAACAACCAGAAGGCCTCGCGCACGCCGGAGCAGGCGGGCATGCAGCTGCTGGCGGTGCCGTTCACGCCGACCTATGCCGAGTACATCTACCTGAAGGGCCGGCGCGTGCTGGCCGACCAGATGGAATACCTGCTCGCGCACTTCCCGCGCTCGAGCCCGCTGCACGCCCGCATCCAGCGATTCCGCCAGTGAGCCTTGCCGGGCCGCCCGCGGTCCACCTGATCGACGCGAGCTTCTTCGTCTTTCGTGCCTGGTATTCCGTCGGCCTCGAGATGACCGACGGCGACGGCCAGCCGGTCAACGCGCTGTACGGCTTCTCGCGCTTCCTCGGCGATTTGCTCGAAGAGGCGAGGCCCGAGCACGTCGCGGTCGCCTTCGACGAGTCGCTGACGACCTCGTTCCGCAACGAGATCTATCCCGCGTACAAGAAGAACCGCGAGCCCGCGCCCCCCGAGCTGAAGCGCCAGTTCAAGCTCTGCCGGGAGCTGTGCCGGCTGCTCGGCGTCGCGGATTTCGGCAGCCCGACGCACGAGGCGGACGACATCATCGGCACGCTGGCCCTGCGCCTGCGCGCGGACGGCCGCGCGAGCGTGCTCGTCACGCGCGACAAGGACCTCGCTCAGCTCGTGCGCGACGGCGACCATTACTGGGACTATGCCGGCGCCCGGCGCTTCGCCTATGCGGACATCGAGTCCGCCTTCGGCGTGCGCCCGGAGCGCATGGCGGACTTCCTCGCCCTGACCGGCGACACCGTCGACAACATCCCGGGCGTCCCCGGCGTAGGGCCGAAGACCGCGGCGGCGCTCCTGTCGGTGTTCGCCTCGCTCGAGGAGCTGTACGAGGGGCTCGACCGCGTGGGCAGGCTGCCGATCCGCGGCGCCGCCAAGCTCGCCGCGAAGCTGACGCTGCACCGCGAGGCCGCCTATCTCGCGCGCCGCCTGACGCTGATCGCCTGCGACATGCCGCTCGAGTTCAGCCTCGAGTCGCTGCGCCGCCGCAAGCCCGACCTCGAGGCCCTCGGCAGCTTCTACGACCGGCAGCGCTTCGGCCCTGCGCTGCGCCGCCAGGCCGAGAGAATCGCCGCGCACTAGCAGGGGACGCTCACCTTTTCCACCGGCCGAGCGTCTTGTTGCATCAGCCGACGGCGGCGAGCAGGCGCTCGACCATGGACTCCGCCATCGCGCGGTATCCGGCGCCGAACAGATTCAGGTGATTGAGCGCGTGATAGAGGTTGTAGAGGTCGGTGCGCGTCGCGGCGCCGGCGTCGAGCGGCCACTCGGCCGCATAGGCTTCATAGAACGGCGCTGCGAAGCCGCCGAACAGCCTCGTCATCGCGATGTCGGCCTCGCGATCGCCGTAGTAGACGGCCGGATCGAAGACGACGGGCGTGCCATCCGCCAGCGCGCCGCGATTTCCGGCCCAGAGGTCCCCGTGCAGCAGCGACGGCGCCGGCGCGTAGCCGGCGAAGAACAGCGGCACGCGTTCGAGCAGTTGCCGGCCGCGGTCCAGGAGGCGTCCGCGCAGGCCGTTCCTCGCCGCGAGCTCGAGCTGGAACCCCAGGCGCCGCAGGCACCAGAATTGCGGCCAGTCGCCGGCCGGCGCATTCGGCTGCCGTGATCCGCCGATGGCGTTGTCGCAATCGAGGCCGAATGCCGGGCCGACGACTGCGTGGAGCCGGGCGAGCGCCGCGCCCATGCGCGCCTCTGCGGCGGTATCGACGGCGCGCAGGTCGAACCCCTCGAGCTCGAGCCAGGCTTCGGCAGCCGAAGCCTCCTGCGCCAACACGCGCGGCACGCGGAGCGCGCCTGCCGCGGTGAGCCGGGCCAGGCCGTCCACCTCAGCGTCCAGCCGCCAGCGCTCGGAGATCGGAAGCCGCTTGACGAAGATTCTCCCGGTCATCGTTGGCGGCCCGTGGCCCCCCGCCTGGACATAGGGACGGTCAACGCCAGGCAAAGGTGAGCGTCCCCTTTTGACAAAAGGTGGACGTCCCCTTTCAGCGGAGCGCGGCCGCGACGAGTCGCCGGTAGAGCCGCTCGCGCGCACCTTGCGGCTCGCCGACGCCCATGCGGTCGAACAATGCGCGGGACCGCGCATCACGCGGCAACGGCCGCAACAGCGCCGCGCCGATCCCGATGCGGCCTGCCAGCGTCTCCGACCGCGCCTTGAGCCGGCGGAGCGCGCCGGCGAGGCGCACTTCCTCCGTGCTCAGGTCGGTGCCGAATGGCAGCGCGCCGAAGCGCCCTGCCTTGCGATGCGACGCGAGCGCAGACTCGAGGCGCGCCGGGAAATTCTCGCGATGGGCGTCCGGGATCCGGTAGCCCCGCGGGAGCTTGCCGGCGCGCTGCGCCTCGGCCAATAGCGCCGGCTGGAAGCGCGAGTCGGCGACGGCCAGCATCGCGGCCGCCACGTCCGCATCGCTGCGGCCGCGAACGTCGGCCACCCCGTACTCCGTCAGGACGATGTCGCGCAGGTGGCGCGGGATCGTCGTGTGCCCGTAATTCCAGCGGATGTTGGACTCGACGCGCCCGCCGGTCGGGCGCGTCGCGCGCACCGCGATGATGGAGCGGCCGCCGGGAAGCGCATGGGCCTGGGCGACGAAGTTGTACTGGCCGCCGACGCCGGAGACGACACGCCCGTCCGCGAGCCCGTCGGAGACGAGCGCGCCGCCGAGGGTCGCCATCATCGCCGAGTTGATGAAGCGCGCGTCGCGGCGCGCGGCGAGCTTCGCCTCGCGGCCGGGCCCGTCCAGCTCGTTCGTGAAGCTCACCGGCATCATCCGGAACAGCGCGCGCTCGGCATCCGGCATCGCGCGCAGCGCCTCGTAGAACGCGCGCGGCCCGAGCAGGAAAGCGCCGTGCAGCAGTGCGCCGTCGGGTTCCACCCGCCGCTTCAGGATGCCGGCGCGGTACAGGTCGAGGAAGCCGTCGACGAACATCTCGCTGACGGCGTAGAGGCCCTGCTCGAACGGCCCGTCGCCGCCTGTCTCGCGCATCTCGGCCTCGAACCGCGGCAGGAGGCGGACGTCCCCGAGCGCGCGTCGCCACTCGGCGTTCTCGCGGTGCCGCAGCGTCATCGCGTGCACGATGGCATCCCCCAGCTCGCCGATCCCGATCTGCACGGTGCCGCCATCCCGCATCAGGAGGCTCGCGCCGAGCGCGATGGCGTGCTCTGCCGTGGGGATCGGCAGGTTCGGCGGCGCGACGAGCTCGTGATAGCCGCGCGGGTCGTCCACCAGGAAGTCGAATGCGGATGCCGGCACCTCCGCATCACCGAACATGAACGGCATGCGGTCGTTCGCCTGGCCGATGACCGCGACCGGCACGCCCGCGGCCTCACGCTCGCGCAGCATCGGGATGAGGTCCGCGGTAACGTCCGGGTTGCTGCCGAGGCTCGCGCGGCCGCCGGGCCGCAGCGCCACCTGCTGCGCGACCACGTTCGCCCCCTCGGCGAGGACGCTGCGCGCGACGTGCGTGTAATTGATGCTGGCGTAGGCTTGCTGGGCGCCGGGCACGTTGAGCCAGGCGCCGGGCTCCATGAAGAACTCCTGCACGCGCACGTTCGCGGGAAGCTTCCCCGCGCGCAGCGGCGCCACCCATTCGGGCTCCGGCGCGTCGCCGTACACCTTCTGCGTGATCGGGCCCACGAGGCGCCGTTCCAGCTCGGACGCGGGCTGCGGCCGTGCGAGCGTGAGACCGGTGAGTATCGCGAGCTCGATCCGCGGGTCGCCGGCGGCGCGCCGGTAGAACGCGTTGACGAGGGCGACCGGCTTTCCGGCGCCGATCGGCGTGCAGAGCGTCACGCGACGTCCGACCTTCGTGAGGGCGGCTTCGACACAGTCGTCGACGCCGTCGAACTGCCGCGGCGCGCGCGCTTCCATGGGCGGGGTACTAGCCTGCGGGCGCGAGCTTCAGCTCGAAGCGGACGGCCACGTCGTCGCCGACCCATTCCGTCGACGCCCATTCGCCGCGGCCGAGACCGAACTCGAGCCGCTTGAGGCTCGCCGTGCCCTTCATGACCGTGGCGCCGCCGGCCGGGACCAGCGTGAAACTGACGGGCACGGGTTTCTTCACGCCGCGGATCGTCAGCTCGCCGTCGGCACGCCATCCGGAGCCGGCCCGCTCGAAGCGCGTCGCATGGTATTCGGCCTGCGGGTACTTCGTGGCTGCGAAGAAGTCCGGTCCGCGCAGGATCTCGTCGCGCTCGCCATCCTGCGTGTCGATGGAGGCGGCCTCCACGGTCACGTCGAGGCGGCCCTGCGCCGGCACTGCGGGATCGAAGTCGAGCCTCACGCGGAAGCGCTTGAATGCACCCGAGAACTTCGCATCCGCCTGCGTCGCCGAGAACTCGAGCTTGCCCGAGCTGGCGTCGGATTCGCGCGGCCCCGCGAGCGCGGCCGGGCACAGGAGGAGGGCGATGGCAACGGCGCGCAGGATCACGGCGTGCGCCCCGGCAGCATGCGCAGCAGCAGGCCGTCGCGGTCCAGGAACTGGTGTTTCAGTGCCGCGGCGATGTGCAGGCCTGCGAGCACGAAGAGCACGTTCACGAGGAACTCGTGAGCGGTCTCGAAGGTCTCCTCAAGACCTTCATCCGGGGCGACGAAGTCGGGCAGCTGCACGAGCCCGAACCAGCTCGCCGGGCGGTTCGCGGCGGACGACATCAGCCAGCCCGTGACCGGCAGCGCGAACAGGAGCACGTAGAGCGACCAGTGGTTCAATCGTGCCGCGATCTCCTGCCAGCGCGGCATCGGGGGCGGCGGCGGCGGCGGGTCGAACCAGCGCCAGGCGAGACGGATGACCGCGAGGCCGAGTATCGTGATGCCGAAGGACTTGTGGCGGGCCATCATGATCAGCCGTTCGAGGCCGACCGGCATCGAATCTGCGATCTTGCCGAGTGTCACCTGGATGACCAGCAGGGCGACGATGACCCAGTGCAGGAATTGCGCCATCCAACCGTAGCGCAAGGGGCTGTTTCGCGCCGCCATAAGGTCTTGGAGAATACGCCAATGCACAAGTTTCCGTGGCCCGCCCTGGTGGCGCTCGTCCTGGCGGCTTGCGCCGCGCCGCAGCGCGGCCAGGCGCCTCCCGCCGCACCGCCGCCCGTGGTCGAGGCGCCGGTGCCTGCCGAACCCGTCCCGGGGCAGGAATCCTGGACCGTCGTTTCCTCGCAGCTCGCGATCCGCGTCTACCGCGACGGCCCGATGCAGAAGCTCGGGCACGACCACATCATCACGTCCGGCGCGCTCACCGGCCGGATCTCGCTCGGCGAGCCGCTCGCCGGCTCGAGCTTCGAGCTGTCGCTCCCGCTCGAGTCGCTGGTCGTGGACGACGAGGCGGCGCGCCAGTCGGCCGGCGGCATCTTCGCCGCGCCGGTGCCGCAGAAGGACCGCGAGGCGACGCGGACCAACATGCTGGGCCCGAAAGTCCTCGATGCCGCGACGCAGGGGACGATCCGCCTGACGTCAGAGTCCATCACCGGCGATGCGGGCATGTTCGAGGCGCGCGTGCGCGTGTCGCTTGCCGGTCACGACAGCGTCGTCAACGCGCCGTTCTCGGTGACGGTCGACGGCGGGCAGCTGAGGGCCCACGCGGACTTTCAACTGACGCATGCGGACCTCGGCCTGCAGCCGTTCACGGTGGCGATGGGTGCGCTCCGGGTGCGCGAAGACTTCGAGGTGGACCTGACGCTCGAAGCCAGGCGCGGCTCGTGACCGGCATACGGTTCCGCAATCCCGAGGTCCGGATGTCCGCGGCGCTCGCAGGCGCCGCGACAGCGGTGCGCGACCCGACCGTGTCGCTGCGCGAGCTGCTCGCCGCGCTTGGCGAGCAGGGACTCCTCGTCTTCTGCGGCGTGCTCGCCGCGCCGTTCCTGCTGCCCGTCACGGTGCCCGGCATGAGCACCGTGCTGGGCCTGCCGATGCTGCTGATCGGGTTCGCCGTGATGGTGAGCCGCGTGCCCTGGCTGCCGGAGCGCCTGCTCAACCACAGCCTGCCCTCAGCGACGGTCCGTAGCGTGCTGAACAAGGTGCGCGGCTGGGCGGAGCGCTTCGAGCATCTCGTGCGGCCACGCTGGCTCGGCCTCACGGGCGGCCGCGCCGTCAATGCCTTGAATGGCGCACTCGTGATCGTCGCCGTCCTTCTGCTGATGGCGCCGATCCCCCTGGTGCCGCTCGTGAACTCGATTCCGGCGCTCGCAGTCCTGCTGCTCTGCTTCGGCATGGCGGAGCGGGACGGGCTCGTCATCGCGATCGGCTACTTCACGACGTTCGTCGCAGCCGTGTATGTCGGGGGCCTGATCTTCCTGCTGTTCTACGTCGGCCTGCGCCACGAACAGGCGCTCGAGCAGCTGAAACTCTGGTTCAATTGATAGCGCGTAGGACTGCACCTACAATCGCGCATCCGCCGGTTGCCCGGCACGCCCTCGCCAAAGGACTCCCATGCATCTTCGCGCCCTGAAGGTTCTCGCGCCGTTTTCGGTCGCCGCGATGGCGGCCGCCTGCGCCGGCGACAAGCCGGCCGAAGAAGCTGCGGCGGCGGGCACGCTCGACCGCACCGTGCTGCCGATCCACGAGCCGGCCGCGCCGGCCATCAAGGAGCTGGACGCGCGCGACGCCACGGCGCCGCCGCGCTTCGAGGTCAAGGCGCCGGATGGCGCGCCGAACGTCGTGGTCGTGCTGATCGACGACATCGGGTTCGGCGCCTCGAGCTCCTTTGGCGGCCCGATCCGCATGCCGACGCTGGAGAAGATGGCCGGGAACGGCCTGCGCTACAACCGCTTCCACACCACGGCGCTGTGCAGCCCGACCCGCGTCGCGCTCCTCACCGGACGCAACCACCACGTCAACAATGCGGGCGCGATCATGGAGCTCGCAACCGGCTTCCCGGGCAACACGGGCATCCGGCCGGGCAGCGTGACGCCGCTCGCGCAGATCCTGCGCATGAACGGCTTCAGCACGGCGGCCTTCGGCAAGTACCACGAGACGCCGCCCTGGGAAGTCTCGACCTCCGGACCCTATGACCGCTGGCCGACCGGTTCCGGCTTCGACAAGTTCTACGGCTTCATCGGCGGCGAGACCAACCAGTGGGCGCCGGCGATCTACGACGGCGTGACGCGCGTCGAGCACGACATGTCGCCGACCTACCACTTCACGACCGACATGACGAACCAGGCGATCAAGTGGGTGAGCGCCCAGCACTCGCTGACTCCGGACAAGCCGTTCTACCTGTACTTCGCCACCGGCGCGACGCATGCGCCGCACCACGTGCCGAAGGAGTGGATCGCGAAGTACAAGGGCGCGTTCGCGGGCGGCTGGGACAGGTTGCGCGAGGAAACGTATGCGCGCCAGAAGGCAATGGGGATCATCCCGGCCGACGCGAAGCTGACGCCGCGGCCGAAGGAGATCCCGGCCTGGGACGACATGAGCGCCGACCAGAAGCGGCTGTTCGAGCGGCAGATGGAGACCTTCGCCGGCTTCGCCGAGCACACCGACCATGAGGTCGGCCGCCTCGTCGCGCAGCTCGAGGCACTCGGCGAGCTCGACAACACGCTCTTCTTCTACATCGTCGGCGACAACGGCGCGAGCGCCGAGGGCGGGCCCGAGGGCGCCTACAACGAGATGATGGCGCTGAACGGCATCATCGGCACCTACGACCAGATGGCGGGCCATGTCGAGGACTGGGGCTCCCCGGCGACCTTCCCGCACTACGCGATCGGCTGGGCGTGGGCGACCAACACGCCGTTCCAGTGGACGAAGCAGGTCGCGAGCCATTTCGGCGGCACGCGCAACGGGATGGTGTTGTCCTGGCCGGCGCACATCAAGGCGAAGGGCGAGATCAGGAGCCAGTTCCACCACGTGATCGACGTGGCGCCGACCGCGCTCGAGGCGACCGGGATTCCCGAGCCGAAGATGGTGAACGGCATCGAGCAGCGCGCAATGGACGGCGTGTCGATGCTCTACAGCACCGACGACGCGAAGGCCGCCGACACGCGCAAGACGCAGTACTTCGAGATGTTCGGCAACCGCGCGATCTACCACGAGGGCTGGGTCGCGGCCACGCGGCATTCGATTCCCTGGGTCATCGCGCCGCTGCCGCCGGTCAAGGACGACGTCTGGGAGCTCTACAACGTGGACGCTGACTTCAGCCAGGCGGACGACCTCGCGGCGAAGAACCCGGAGAAGCTCAAGGAGCTGCAGGCGCTCTTCCTGCAGGAAGCGGAGCGCAACCACGTGCTGCCGATCGACGACCGGCGCTCGGAGCGCTTCAACCCGGCCATCGCCGGGCGGCCGGACCTGCTCGGCGGGCGCACCAGCATGACGGTCTATGACGGCATGGCGGGCATCATGGAGAACGCCTTCATCAACGTGAAGGGCGTGCACCACACGGTGACGGCGGAGGTCGTGCTGCCGGACGCGAAGACCGACGGCGTGATCATCGCGCAGGCGGGCTACTTCGGCGGCTGGGCGCTCTACATGAAGGGCGGCCACGTCGTGCACGACTACAACTTCTTCGGCCTCTCGCACACGAAGGTCGCGTCGAAGGCGCCGCTCGCTCCGGGCGCGCACACGATCGTCTACGAGTTCGTGCCGGACGAGGCGAAGCCGGGCACCGGCGGCAAATCCATCCTCTCGATCGACGGCCGGGTCGTCGCCGAGGGCCACATCCCGAAGACGCAGCCCTTCGCGTTCTCGGCCGATGAGGGCGTCGACGTCGGCGCCGACAACGAGACAGTCGTCTCCGACGACTACAAGCCCGGCGCCACCGACTTCCAGGGCGAAATCGTCAAGGTCACCGTCGCCCAGCTCTGACCGAGCGCGTAGGCGATTCGGCACACTGAATCGCGCTCGCCGGGCGGGAACCCTCGCTCGCGCCGCCGGAACTTACGCGCTCGCTCGGGGACCCGCCCGGCGAGCGCGACACTACGAGCCGTACCTCAACGCCGGTCGATTTCGGCGAGCAGTTCCTTGGCGCCGTAAACCTTCTCGAGCGCCGCCCGGATGTAGGCGGGGTGCACCCCGATCGAGCGGTTCGTCTTGTCGTTGAACCAGTAGCTGCCCGAGATCGAGTGGATGTTGCCGTCGAAGGCGAGCCCGACGATCTCGCCCTTCTCGTTCAGCATCGGGCTGCCCGAATTGCCGCCGACGATGTCGTTGTTGGTCGTGAAATTCGCCCGCGTCGACAGGTCGAGGCTGTCCCTCGCGGCCAGCCAGCGCTCCGGGATCTTGAACGGCGGCTCGCCGGTCGCGCGCTCGAAGGCGCGCGAGAGCTCCGTCCACGGGCGCACGGGCTCGCCCTTCTCGTCCCAGCCCTGCATGGCGCCGTAGGAGAGGCGGAGCGTGAAGGTCGCATCGGGGTAGATGCTCGTGCCGTACTTGGCGAAGCGCGCCTTCGCGATCTCCTCCTGGCCGCGGGCCACGGGACCCTCGACCTCGGCTTCGAAGGTCTTGCGCAGCGCGCGCGCAGCCGGGTCGACCGCAATGGCGAGGCGGATCATCGGGTCCTGGCTCGCGTCGATGGCTGCCTGGCCGCCCTCGTAGAGCGCCATGCGGGCGTCGGCGTCGCGCAGCGTGCTCTGCTGCACGGCGCGGTTCGCGAGCGTGTCCGGCGATTCCTTGCCGAACACCTGGCGCACGACCGCGTCGTCCGGCCCGAGCCATTCGCGCATGCGCTCGAGCCCGAACGACAGTCGCAATGCCTCGAAGTCCGCGTAGATCGGCGTGTCGGCCCTGAGGTTCTGCACGACGGCCGGCAGGCGCGCCTCCGTGTATTCCGGCAGCCGCTGCTCGTTCGGCTTCGCGCGCTCGGCCGCCGCGCGCACCAGCGTGCGCGCGTGCTGGAAGAGCTGGCTGTTGAAGGCCGCGCCGCCTTCGATGAACGTGTAGGGAACGAGCATGTCGCGCCAGGCCTGCTGGGCCTTGTCGATCTGCTCGAAGGCGCCGGCCGCGGTGCCGAGGGCCTGTTCCTTCTCGCGTGCGCTCGCGATCAGGGCGGGGTCCAGCAGCGCGTCGAACTGCTTGCGCCGGACCTTGATCGAGTTCTCGACGGAATTGAGGTACGACTCCGCGATGCGCCGCGGCTCCTCGCCCGTCTTCGAGTACTGGATCATGCGGCCGCGCAGCTCCGAGAAGCGCATCAGCCAGAACGGCATGAACGTGTCGCGCTGCACCTCGAGCTGGGCCGCGGTCAGGAGGCGGTCGGTGTTGCCCGGGTGCCCGGATACGAAAACGGCGTCGCCCGGCTGCGCGCCGTCCCAGTCGAACTCGAAGTGCGTCGGCGTCTTCGCCGCCTTGTCGCCGTCGTAGGCGCGCAGGATGGTCATGTCGAGGCACCAGCGCGGGAACTGGAAGTTGTCGGGATCGCCGCCGAAGGCCGCGATGTCGCGCTCCGGCGCGAAGACGAGGCGCACGTCCTCGTACCGGCGGTACTTGTAGAGCCAGTGCTGACCGCCCTGGTACAGCGACACGCGCTCGCACTTGAGCGCTCCGCCCTTCGCCTCCTTCGACCCTTCCTCGCACTCCTGCTCGAGCTTCGTGAGCGCGGCGCGGCGCGCCTCGACGACCTTGTCCGGGGCGACGCCCTGGAGCGCGGCGGCGACTTTCGCCGTCACGTCCTCCGTGCCGACCAGCACCGAGACCGCTTCCTCCTTGCACTGCAGCTCCTTGTCGCGCGTGGCCGCGAGGAAGCCGTTTGCATTGAGGTCGTTGCCTTCCGACGAGTTCTGGACGATGCAGTCCTCGGCGCAGTGGTGGTTCGTGAGGATGAGGCCGTCACCGGAGATGAACGAGCCGGTGCAGCCGCCCTCGAGCCGCACGGTCGATTCGCGCACGCGGTCGAGCCAGGGAGCATCCAGCTTCGCGCCGTACTTCTCCGCGATGGCGGCGGTCGGCGGGTTGTCGAAGGTCCACATGCCCTCGTCGGCGGCAGCGGGCAGGGCGGCGAGCGCGGCGAGCGCCGCGACGGTTGCGAGCTTCATCGGGAACTCCAGCAGTCGGCAGGGCCGCCCGGGGCGGCGAAGCCGTCATGGTACCGGCTGGCCGGCGATCCGGGGGAGGGCAGACCACGGTTCGGCGCGCCGGAGCCGCGATTCATCGTGCGGGGCGGCATCGGTGACGCGTGGCGGCTGCCGCTTGCTCGCCGGCGCTTCCCGGTCGCGCTGCGGGCGGTTCGGGCAGGTCGCCTTCGCCGGGTCGAATCGCAGGGCGAGCAAGGCCGTCGCCGGCACCGGCATGCCGTCGCGGTAGGCGGGCGTGAGGCGCGAGCCGCGCGCGATTGCGAGCGCGGTCTGGTCGAACAGCCCGGCGGGCTGGGCCGAGAGGATGCGCGCCTCGCGCACCTGCCCCGTCGCCTCGGTCTCGACCTCGAGCACGACGCGGCCGGTGGTCCCGCTCTCGCAGGCCGCCATGGGAAAGGGGGCGCTCGCGAGCAGCGTCGCCGGGACCGACTCGAGCCAGGTGTCGGGCAGGCGGAAGTCGAAGCGGCGCGACTCGACGCGCGCGGGGATGCCTGGCGCCGGCGGTCCCCGCCAGCTGCGGATGGCGTCGAGCGCCGCCTTCTCGAACTCGCCACGGGGCATGGCGACGAGCAGCTGCGCATCCGTCACCTTGCCGTCCGCGTCGAGCGTGTACTCCACTTCGGCATAGCCCTCGACGCGCGACTGCAGCAGTGCCGGCGGATACACGGGCTGCGGCCTGCCGGGCCCGGTGCCGGCGGCCGCCGTCGCGGCGGGGTCCGTCAGCGCGAAGCGCACGCGTGTGCGCAGGCGGCACTCGACGGGCTCGCCCCCCTGCGTCGCGGGCGCGAAGCGCCAGCCGCGCACGCTTTCCGAAGCCGCCTGCTCGAAGTAGCCCTTCGGGTCGGCGCGGATGACGCGCACCCAGCCGACGCTGCCGTCGCGCAGCACGGTGAGCGCGACTTCGACCACGCCCTCGATGCCGAGCTCTCGCACGGCGGACGGATACACGGGTGCGTCGCGCCGGACCGGCTTCGGCGGCGTGACATCCTTCTGCTCGCAGGGCACCCAGGCCGCGGCCACGGGCGCGGCGAGGACGAGCGCGGCGACGAAGCTCGCGCGTCTCATGTCGCCGTCACGAGCAGGAGTTGCGTGCCTTCGGGTGCGACCAGCAGCGCATGGCGCGAGGCATCGAGCGACGCAGGCATGCGCCGCGTGAACTCGAACCCGGCGCTGGCGAGCTTCGCCACCCGCGCGGGCATGTCGCCATCGGTGAAGACGAGCGCGGGATTGCGCAGGACGGAGCGCTCGATCAGCGCGACGTTCAGCGAGTCGCTCGTGAGGCCGATGTGCGGGTAGGGCTCGTCGCCTTCCTCCGCCGGCACGAATCCCAGCCGTTCCCAGTCCTGCACTGCCTCGTTCCGGTCGGCGACGGGCAGCGCGATCTCCTCGAACCAGCCGAGGCGCGAGGTCTCACCGGGCCCGAAGGGTGGCGGGGAATGCGTGCGCGCCTCCAGCAGCCGGAGCGATTGCCCCGCGACCTCCAGGCGCGCCTCGTTGAAGACGTCATCGCCCAGGCGGCGCTCCAGGATGCCGATGCCGTGACGCTCGATCGTCTCGAGCTCGTGGCGCAGGTCCGGCAGCACGAAGGCGGGCAGCGGCGACTGCGGCAGCTCGCGGCCGTGCAGGCCTATCGTCAGGCGGCCGTCCCCGACCGCAGCGTAGGGATAGGGAAAGGCCTCTCCGGTCGTGACCTGCGCGAACCCCAGCCGCTCGTAGAACGCGAGCGACGCGATCGGGTCCGGCGCGTGCACGCTCATCTCGTGGAACCGCCCGATCATCGGGCGGTTGCCGCGGCTGCGCCGAGCCGCGCGTGCACGAGGCCCGCGAGGCAGTCCACCTGCGCCGCATCGTCATTCAGCGCGGGGATGTACTCGAAGTCGATGCCGCCGGCCTCGAGGAAGGCGTCGGCGCCGCGTATCGCGATTTCCTCGAGCGTCTCGAGGCAGTCGACCGCGAAGCCGGGACAGGCGACGGCCAGCCGGGTGACGCCCGCGCGCGCGAGTTCGCGAAGCCGGTCCTCGGTGTAGGGGCCGAGCCAGCGCGCGCCGCCGACGCGCGACTGGAAGGCGAGCGACCAGCGCCCGGCAGGCAGGCCGGCCCGCGCGGCGACGAGCCGCGCGGTCGCGAGGCAGCGCTCGCCGTACGGATCGCCGCGGTCGGCGTAGCGCTGCGGGATGCCGTGGAAGGAGAACAGCAGGTGCTCGAAGGGCGTGCGCGCGCGGCCGATGCTTGCCGCCAGCGCCGCGATATAGCCGGGCTCGGCGTGATAATCCTCGATCACCTCGCGCGGGGGCGGCCCGGGCCAGCGCGACAGCGCGCGATCCACGCGGTCGACGACCGACGCGGTCGTCGTCGTCGAGTATTGCGGGTACAGGGGCAGCACGACGATCCGCGTCGCGCCGGCGGCGCGCAGCTTGTCGAGCGCGCGGTCGATGGGGGGATTGCCGTAGGTCATGCCCATGGCGACAGGAAGCGGGGCGCCATGCAGCGCGGCGAGGCGCTGCGCGAGCGCGCGCGTCAGCGCCTCGGTGCCGGTCAGCAGCGGGGAGCCCGCCGGTGTCCAGATCTGCCGGTAGGCGCGCGCGCTCCGGGCGGGCCGGAACGGCAGGATGACGGTCCGCAGCACGAGCTGCCAGGGTAGACGCGGCAGGTCGACGACGCGCCGGTCCGACAGGAACTCGGCGAGGAACCGCCGCACGGCGGCCGGCGTCGGCGCATCCGGCGTGCCGAGGTTGACGACGAGGACGCCGGTCGTGGCGGACATGGCGGCACGATACCGCAAGCCCCGCGGAGCGTGTGCGGGGCGCGCGGGCGAAAAAAAACGGCCGGGAGGAAGCCTCCCGGCCGCCGTCATCGAGGCGCGGGCTTCAGAAGCTCGCGCGCACGTACAGGAGCATCGTCGACAAGTCGTCGCCGTCCTGGTACTCGGCACCGAGCGCCCAGGTTTCGTTGAAGTGGAAGCGGCCGCCGACGAACAGGCCGGTGGAATCACCGCCGTCGCTGAAGTCGGTGTAACGGACGCCGCCTTCGAGCTCGACCGCATCGCCGACCCGGCCGCGCAGGCCCGCGTCGACGAGATAACCGTCGTCGTCGACGTCGATCGGGCCGGAGCTGACCTCCACCTTCGTCCAGCCGAGGCGCCCGAACAGGTCGAGGTTGTCGGCGATGCCGTAGCGGCCGCCGAGGCCCACGGTATACGTGTCGAGGTCCACGCCGCTGACGCTCTGCGCCGCGAACTCGCCGAACGCAAACCAGTTCTCTGCGAAACTGATCGAGCCTCGCAGCGCGAACCCGTCCAGCGAGGGCCCGACGCCGTCGACTTCCGTATCGACGTACGCGAGGTCGACGTAGGAATAGCTCATGTCTTCGGCAAGCGCCGCGAGCGGCGCGGCCGCCAGCATGAGGCCGCCAAGCATGGCTTTCACGAGATTCATGGTCATGTTCCTGTGTGAGGGAGGGGAATGAACGCGATCGATAACGGGATGTTAAATAGCCCCTCCGCACGCGCACAGCGCGGCGTCGCGTAATTGTGACGGGCTTCAACAGGTTTGCAGTTGAATGCGGAAATCGCGCCGCTTTCGGCGCGGAATTGCGAGAACTGTGTTGTTGTTTGCGCGCACCGGCCGCGGGATGCGCAGTTGGAGCGGTCAGCTCACCCCGCCGACGCAGACGTACTTGATTTCGGTGTAGTCGAGCAGGCCGTACTTCGAGCCCTCGCGGCCGGTGCCCGACTCCTTCACGCCGCCGAAGGGTGCGACCTCGGTCGAGATGAGGCCGGTGTTGAGGCCGACGATGCCGTACTCCAGCGCTTCCGACACGCGCCAGGAGCGCGCAAGGTCGCGCGTGTAGAGGTAGGCGGCGAGGCCGAACTCCGTGTCATTCGCCATCGCGATCGCTTCCTGTTCCGATTTGAATCTGAACAGGGGCGCGACGGGACCGAAGGTCTCCTCGCGCGCGACCATCATCGCGGGCGTCACGCCGGTCAGCACGGTCGGCTCGTAGAACGTGCCGCCGAGCGCGTGCGGCCTGCCGCCGGTCGCGATTTTCGCGCCCTTGCCGGTCGCGTCCGCGACGTGCTCCTCCACCTTCCTGAGCGCGGCGGCGTCGATCAGCGGGCCCTGGTCGGTCTCGCCCGCGAGACCGTCGCCGACGCGCAGCTTCTGCACGGCGGCCACGAGCTTGGCCGTGAACGCCTCGTAGACGCCGTCCTGCACGAGGAGGCGGTTGGCGCAGACGCAGGTCTGCCCGGTGTTCCGGTACTTGCTCGCGATGCTGCCCGCGACCGCGGCGTCGAGGTCGGCGTCGTCGAACACGATGAAAGGCGCATTGCCGCCGAGTTCCAGCGACACTTTCTTCATGGTCTTCGAGCATTGCGCCATCAGCAGCTTGCCGATCTCGGTCGAGCCGGTGAACGAGAGCTTGCGCACGCGGGCATCGCCGGTGAGCACGCTGCCGATCTCGCGGGCGGGCCCGGTGACGACGTTGAATACGCCGGCCGGCAGGCCGGCGCGCGTCGCGAGCTCGGCGAGCGCGAGGGCCGAGTAAGGCGTCTGCGTCGCCGGCTTGCAGACGACCGTGCAGCCGGCCGCGAGCGCGGGGGCGACCTTGCGCGTGATCATCGCCGCCGGGAAGTTCCAGGGCGTGATCGCCGCGACGACGCCGACGGGCTGGCGCAGCACGAGGATGCGCTTGTCCGCCTGGTGGCCCGGGATCACGTCGCCGTAGACGCGCTTCGCCTCCTCGGCGAACCACTCGACGAACGAGGCCGCGTAGGCGATCTCGCCCTTCGACTCCGCGAGCGGCTTGCCCTGCTCGGCGGTCATGAGCTTCGCGAGGTCGGCGGCGTTCTGCAGGATCAGGTCGTGCCAGCGGCGCAGCAGGACCGCGCGCTCCTTGGCCGTCTTCGCGGCCCACGGCGGAAACGCGGCGTGCGCCGCGGCGACCGCTTTCTCCGTCGCGGCGGCGTCGAAGGCGGGCACGGTGCCGAGCTGCGCACCCGTCGCCGGGTTGTTCACCGGCAGCGTCGCGCCGCCGGGCGCATCCAGCCACTGCCCGTTCACGAAGCACTGCTCGCGGAGCAGGGCGGGATCCTCGAGCCGCAGCCCGCCTGCCGGGGCGAGGCGGCTGTCGTCCTTCGCGCGCATCAGGAAGCCCTCACGACGCGCTGGTCGATCGCGCCGAAGATCGACTGGCCGGCCGCGTCGCGCATCTCGATGCGCACGCGGTCGCCGAATGAAAGGAAGGGCGTCATCGGTTTGCCGTGCTCCAGGGTCTCCAGCATGCGCCGCTCGGCAAGGCAGGTCGAGCCCGTCGAGCGGTCGAGGTTGGATACGGTGCCGGAACCCACGATGCTTCCCGCGCCAAGACGTCGCGTCTTTGCGGCGTGCGCGATCAGCTGGCCGAAGTCGAAGGTCATGTCGACGCCCGCGTTGGGACGCCCGAAGGGCTTGCCGTTCAGGTACACGACGATCGGCAGGTGCACGCGCGCATCGCGCCAGGCGTCGCCGAGCTCGTCCGGCGTGACCGCGACCGGCGAGAACGCCGTCGCCGGCTTCGACTGGTAGAAGCCGAAGCCTTTGGCGAGCTCGGCGGGAATCAGGTTCCTGAGCGACCAGTCGTTCACGAGCATCACGAGCAGGATGTGATCGCGCGCGGCGGCGGCGTTCGTCCCCATGGGCACGTCGTCCGTGACGACCGCGACCTCGCCCTCGAGGTCGATGCCCCAGTCCTCGCTGCCGAACGGCGCGTCGGCCTGCGGCGGCAGGAAATCGTCCGAGCCGCCCTGGTACACGAGCGGATCGGTCCAGAACGAGTCCGGCATCGTGGCGCCGCGCGCCTTGCGCACGAGCTCGACGTGGTTGACGTAGGCGCTGCCGTCGACCCAGTGGTAGGCGCGCGGCAGCGGTGACAGTGCGACGGCGGGATCGAACCGGATGCTCTGAGCGCGCCCGGCCTCGAGCTCGCGCGAGAGCGCCTCGAGCGCGGGCCTGCAGCGCGGCCAGTCGTCGAGCGCGGCCTGCAGCGTGTTCGCGATGCCCTGCGCGGGCGTCGCGCGCGAGAGATCCCGGCTCACGACCGCGAGCCTGCCGTCGCGGCCGCCCGGGAGCGACGCGAGCTTCATTTGCTGCCCGGACCCTTCCAGCTGTCGACGTAGCCCGCCCACTCGACGCGTTTCGCGGCCTCGCCGATCTCGAGCGCGTCGCGCGTATCCACCATGACCGCGTACTCGTCGGTCGCCGGCTTCGGCTGCACCAGCATCCGCGACAGCGCCTTCGGATGCGGGCCGTGCGTGAACCCGCCCGGGTGCAGCGTCACCATGCCGGGGTGGATGTTGTCGCGGCTGAAGAAGTCGCCCGCGTGGTAGAAAATGACCTCGTCGTAGTCGTCGTTGTTGTGGAAGAAAGGGATCTTGATCGCGCCAGGGTCGGTCTCGAACGGCCGCGGCACGAAGGTGCAGACGACGAAGCGGCTGCCGACGAAGGTGGTGTGCGCCGACGGCGGCAGGTGGTAGCGGTGGCTCATCAGCGGGCGGATGTCGCGGACGTTGATGCGGCACACCGACAGGTCGCCGTGCCAGCCGATCGCGTCGAGCGGGTTGTAAGGGAAGGTCACGGTGGACACCGCGCCGCGGCGCTTCACGGCGACGCGCCAGGTCTTCTCGTCCTGCTGCGCGAGGAAGGCCTCGTCCACGCGCGGCGCGTCGAGCATCGCCGGGTCGAAGATCGCGTGGCCGCCGACCAGCCCCTTCTCGGGGAGCATGTACGAGGCGTTCGTCGCCTCGATCATGAGCAGCGCCGCGGGCTCGGCGCACTCGAGGCGCCACATCGTGCCACGCGGCAGGACCACGTAGTCGCCCGGCTCGAACGCGAGCCGGCCGAAGTCGCAATAAAGGTCGCCGCGGCCCTGGTGCACGAACAGCAGCTCGTCGCCATCGGCATTGCGGGCGAGGGCGTCCATCTTCCCGGACACGCGCCAGAAGCGGATGCGCACGCTCGCGTTCCACAGCAGGTCCGGCGCGGCCCAGGGGTGGGGCGTGACCGCGTCGAGCTTCGTGACGTCGAAGGCGTGCGGGGAGAGCGGGCCCTCGAAGGCGGACCAGCCGGTCGGGGGGTGGCGGTGGTGGAAGAACGCGGCGGGCCCGAAGAAGCCCTCCTTGCTCATCTCCCGCTCGTAGGTCCCGGGCGGCAGGTCGGCATGGGCCTGGCGCGAGGCCTTGCCCTCGACGCGCGGATGTCCGATGTAGCGCTTCATCGGCACATCTTATGGTGCCGGGTCGTAGATTCGTAGTTCCGCTTTTTACGGTGCCGGGTCGCACATATCGCACTTATTGGCCGGCGCACCAATAAGTGCGATATGTGCGACCCGGCACCGGCTAACGCTCCATGATGGCCGTTACGCCCATGCCGCCCGCCGTGCACACGGAGATGAGGCCGCGGCCCGAGCCGCGCACGGCGAGGAGCTTCGCCAGCGTGCCGACGATGCGCGCGCCCGTCGCCGCGAACGGGTGGCCGACGGCGACCGACCCGCCCTTGACGTTGAGCTTCGAGCGGTCGATGGAGCCGAGGGGCGCGGCGAGTCCGAGCCGCTCGCGGCAGAACTTCTCCGACTCCCAGGCCTTCAGGGTGCAGAGCACCTGCGCGGCGAACGCCTCGTGGATCTCGTAGAAGTCGAAGTCCTGCAGCGAGAGCCCGGCGTCGGCCAGCATGCGCGGCACGGTGAACGCGGGCGCCATCAGGAGGCCCTCGCCGCCGACGAAGTCCACCGCGCCGGCCTTGCCGTGCGTGAGGTACGCCTGCACCGGCAGGCCGCGCGCGCGGGACCAGTCCTCCGAAGCGAGCAGCACGGCGGCCGCGCCGTCGGTGAGCGGCGTCGAGTTGCCGGCGGTCAGCGTGCCGTCCTTCGCGAACGACGGCTTCAGCTTCGCCAGCTTCTCGAGGCTCGAGTCCGCGCGCACGTTGTTGTCGTTCGCAAGGCCCAGGAAGGGCACGACGAGGTCCGCGTAGAAGCCCTCGCTCCAGGCGCGATGCGCGAGCTCGTGGCTCCTGAGCGCGAGCGCATCCTGGTCGGCGCGCGCGATTTCCCAGGTGCGCGCCATGCGCTCGGTGTGCTGGCCCATCGACAGGCCCGTGCGCGGCTCGCCGACGCCGGGGAACTGCGGCTTGAAATGCCGCGGGCGCATGCCGAGGATCGGCCCGATACGCTGGCCGAAGGTTTTTGCGCGGTGGATCCGCAGCAGGAGCTGCTGGTACTCGCGCCCGAAGACGACCGGCGGATCGCTCGCCGTGTCGACGCCGCCCGCGATGCCGGCGTCGATCTGCCCGAGCGCGATCTTGTTGGCGACTGCGATCGCCGCCTCGAGGCTGGTGCCGCAGGCGCGCTGGACGTCGAGGCCGGGCGTCTCCGGCGCGAGGCCGGAGTCGAGCAGGGCCTCGCGCGTGAGGTTCCACTGGCTCGAATGCTTCATGACGGCGCCGGCGACGACGTCGCCGAGCAGCGTGCCGCGCAACTGGAACTTGTCGACCACGCCCTTGAGCGCCGCGGTCAGCATTTCCTGGTTCCCGACGGAGGCATAGGCGCCCTGCGCCCGTGCGAACGGTATGCGGGCGCCGCCGATCACTGCGACGCGCCGGGGCTGCGATCCGACCAGCATGTGGGCTCTCCGATGGGGGCAGGGCTGCCTGCTTCCGCTAGAATGCCAGCATCCCCACGGGGCCGCCACGACGCGAAATCCCGGTGGTTTCGCGAGCCCCATGAGCGCACCCGCCACTTTCCCGGAAGCCTTTCCGCGCGACTCGCGCGCGATCCTGCGGCTGGCGGGCCCGCTCGTCGTCAATAACGTCGTGCTCGCCGGCATGATGCTCGCGAACACCGTCGTCGCCGGCCGGCTCGGCCCCGAGCCGCTCGCGGGCGTCGCCGTCGGCAACAGCTACTACCAGATGTTCTGGCTGCTGGGGCTCGGCGTGCTCATGTCCATCTCGCCGATCGTCGCGCACGCCTACGGCGCCGGGCGCGACGACGAAGTCGGCCGGCGCTTCCGCCAGGGCGCCTGGCTCGCCGTGATGCTGGCGGTGCCCCTCGTCGGCGCGCTTGCCTGCGTCGAGCCGCTGCTCGGCTGGTTCGGCACGGATGCGCGCGCCATACCGCATGCCGCGGGCTACGTGTACGCGATGTGCTTCGGCATGCCGGCGATGCTCGTCTTCCTCGCGCACCGCTATACCAGCGAGGGCATCGGCTGGACGCGGCCGGTGATGTACACGGCAGCGGTCGGCCTCGTGACCAACCTGCTCGGCAACTGGGTCTTCACCCTCGGTGCCTTCGGCATCCCGTCGCAGGGCGCGCGGGGCTGCGGCATCGCGAGCGCGCTCGCGTTCTGGGCGATGCTCACGACGATGCACGTCTACCAGCGCCGGCACCCGGTGTACCGCCGCTTCGGCCTGTTCTCGCGGTTCGAGCGGCCGGACCGCCGTGCGATCGGCGAGATCCTCGCGCTGGGGATCCCGATCGCGGGGTCCGTGGTTTCGGAAGGCGCGCTCTTCGCCGTGGCGGCGCTCCTCATGAGCACGCTCGGCACGATCACGGTCGCGGCGCACCAGGTGGCGATCAGCTATGCCTCGCTGATGTTCATGATCCCGCTGTCGCTGCACTCGGCGACCACCATCCATGTCGGCCACCAGGTCGGCCGGGGCGACGTGCGGGCCGGCCGCAATGCCGGCTGGACCGGCATCGCGATGTGCGCCCTGGTGATGGCCGCGTCCTCGCTCGTGGTTCTCGTCGGCAGGCATCCCATCGCGGCGGCCTACACGGCCGACCTCGCGGTGCGCGAACTCGCCGTCTGGCTGCTGCTCTTCGTCGCGCTGTTCCAGATCCCGGATGGGCTCCAGGTGGGGGCAGCCGGGGCGCTGCGCGGCTTCAAGGACGCACGGGTGCCGATGGCGCTCAACTTCGCCGCCTACTGGCTGATCGGATTCCCGGCGGCCTGGTGGTTTGGCATCCACCTGGGCGCCGGCCCGTCCGGCATCTGGGCGGGCCTCATCGCGGGACTGGTGAGCTGTGCCGCCTTCCTGCTGCTGCGCTACCGGCACGTCACGCGGGTTCGCGGCGCGCTCGCGCCCTAGGCAACGGCGGTCGGGGTATCTGGGAGGTTCGGAATCCGGGCCGGCGCCCGGGCAGGATCAGGGCAGGACGGGGGTCGAGGCGACGGCGCCTGCCGCGACTGCCACGGCGCGCCAACCGCCTTCGTCCCTGGAGGCGGACAGCCAGGCGCGCCGCTCGGCCGCGGGCGTGAATCCATGAACGGCCGGAAAGCTGCCACGAAGCGCGCGGACGGCCGTTGCCACGAGCACTTCGCGGTAGTGCGGAAGCCAGTCGATGGCGGCATTTCGTCCCATGGCCCGCAATCTAATGTCGCGCGTGACCAAAAACCAATGACGGGTGTCGCAAACCACGGACGAATTTCTCTCTCGCGCCTACAAAACTCGGCCGCACTGACATACCGGTCGGCCTTCGCGCACGCTGGCCGGGCCGGTTTGGATCGCTCGCTCGGAAGAACGGACACTCGCTCGCTCACCAACCGGCCCGTCCGCGCGCGCGAAGGCCGGGCGGGTCCCCGAGCGAGCGCGTAAAGTTCCGGCCGCGCGAGCGAGGGGTTCCGACCGGCCGATCGCGCGTGCGGACGCGCTAGTTAGTACGCGGGTGGGTTATACCCGTGAGAGAGGGTGTCCACGTCGACCAGGAGCCCGTCCTCGAATCGCAGCCGGTACATGAGCTTGTGCGGCCCGAAGTTGTACGTCCACAGCTCGACCGAGACTTCGTATGCCGTGTTCACGGTCGTGCCGTGGTAGTAGCCGTAGCCGCGGAGGATTTCCCGGCGCTCGATGCTGGCCGGTTCGCCGCAGTAGGCGAGGACCTTGTCGCTCGGGTCGCCGTCGGTCATCAGCTTGGTGCCGCAGCGCATGGAATCCGCGGCGGCGGGGCCGGAGAGGGCGAACCCGGCGGCGAGCGCGATCATCCCCGTCATGGTCTTTTTCATGGCCCCCACCTTGCCTCGCGACAGGTGAATGGCGGCTGAAGCCGCAGGTCCACAATGTACGCCCGGCCGGGTGGGGGACCAAGCCGGTACCCACCATAATTTCCCTTAGTTTGCCGGGCACAGCAGAATGTCCGGCCCATGGGGAGAAACCGCCTCGATCGCGCCTTCGAACGCCGCCTGTCGGGCCTCGTCAACGCCCGCGAGCGAGGCGTGTTGTCGGGCGGCCTGAAGGGGGTGGAGCGCGAGGCCCTGCGGGTCACGCCCGACGGCCGGATTTCGCAGAAGCCGCATCCGCGGGCGCTCGGCTCGGCGCTGACCCATCCCAACATCACGACGGATTACTCGGAAGCCCTGATCGAGCTGGTGACGCCGCCGTTCCCCAGCGCCTGGGAGCTGCAGCAGTACCTCTGCGACATCCACCAGTTCGTCTACAGCGAGCTCGGCGACGAATTGCTGTGGGCGACCAGCATGCCCTGCGCGATCGGCGGCGATGACGAGATCCCGATCGCCGAGTACGGCACGTCGAACATCGGCCGCATGAAGCACGTGTACCGGGTCGGGCTCGGCCTTCGGTACGGGCGGATGATGCAGGCGATTTCGGGGGTCCACTACAACTACTCGTTCCCGGCGCGCCTCTGGCCGGTGCTGGAGGCGGTGACCGCCTCGAAGCTCCGCGGCCAGGCGCTCGTGGACGATGCCTACTTCGCGCTCCTGCGGAACTACCGCCGCTTCGGCTGGATCATCCTGTTCCTGTTCGGCGTCTCCCCGGCGATGTGCCGGTCCTTCTTCGCCGGGCGGGAGGTACCCGACGGCCTCGAGTCCCGCGGCGGCGGCACGCTGGTCGCGCCGTACGCGACTTCGCTGCGCATGAGCGACCTCGGCTACCGCAACAAGAGCCAGGCCGGCGTGTACGTCTCGGTCAACTCGCTCGAGGAGTACGTGCGCGACCTCTCGCGCCTGATCTCGACCCCGCACCCGGAGTACGAGGCGCAGGGCGTCGAGGTGGACGGCGAGTGGCGGCAGCTGAACGCCAACCTCCTGCAGATCGAGAACGAGTACTACAGCTTCATCCGCCCGAAGCGCGTCGCGTTCTCGGGCGAGCGGCCCACCCGGGCGCTGCTGCGCGCGGGCGTGCAGTACGTCGAGATGCGCTCGCTCGACGTCGGCGCCTACGACCCGGTGGGCGTCAACCAGCGCAAGCTCCTGTTCCTGGAGGCGTTCGCCGCGCTGTGCCTGCTGCGCGACAGCCCGCCGCTCTCGCGCGAACAGTCGGGCAGGTACGAGGCCAACCATGTGCTGGTCGCGAGCCGCGGGCGCGAGCCGGGGCTCGTGCTGTGGAACGAGCCGGCGCCGCTCCTGCTCGCGGACTGGGCGGCGGAAGTGCTCGACCAGATGCAGGGCATCTGCGAGCTCCTGGATTCCGGCGACGCGTCGCGGCCGTACTCGGCCGCACTCGCCTTCCAGCGGGCGAAGCTCGCCGACTTCGGCGAGCTGCCCTCGGCGCGGCTCCTCGAAGAGATGCGCCGGCAGGGCATGTCGTTCTACGACGTCGGTCTGTGGATGTCGCGCATGCACCGCGACTACTTCCGCGAGCTGTACCCGCCGAATCCAGGCCGGCTCGCGGAGCTGCGCGCGAACGCCGCGGCCTCGCTCGAGGAGCAGCGCGCCGTCGAGGCGCGCGACACGCTGCCGTTCGCCGAATTCGTCGCGCGCTACACGGCCGGGTCCCTGGTCTGATGCGGGCGCGATCGTGGTGAGCGGAGCGAACGCGTCCCCGCTGGCGGAACAGCTGGCACGGGGATTCCACGGATTGAGGTTCGAGGGCGAGCTGGAGTCGGCCTACCGGCGCGACCAGTTCCGGGACCGGATGCGGTACCTGCGCATCAACCTCGCGATCCTCGCCGTGATCAGCCTCGTCATCATCCAGGTGGACCACGTCGTGATGCCGGTGATCAGGCGCCTGGTTCCCGACCTCGCGCGCACGGGCATCATGCTGCCGCTGCTGCTCACCGGCTTTGCGGTCACCTTCGCGCGTCGCGCCGACGTCTGGTACCCGCGCTACATCGCGGTCGCGATGTCCGTGGCCCTCGCCGCGATGTCCTGGGTGACCATCTCCGCCTGGATGGCGGGCGAGCCGCGCATCTTCGGGCGCATGCTGCTCGCGATGGTCGCCGTGTACTTCGTGCTGGGCCTCGCGTTCCGCTCGGCCATCGTCGTGAACGCCATCGGGCTCGCGGCCTTCGTGACGGTCGCGGTGCTCAAGGGCATGCCCGGCGTGGACCTGCTGCACTACCTGCTGACCATCTGCATCGCGAACGTCATCTGCGTCGCGGGCGCCTGGAACCTGGAGCACGCGCGGCGCACCGCCTGGCTGGAAGGCCAGCGGCTCGCCGAGACGGCGCTGCAGGACGGCCTCACGGGCATACACAACCGGCGCCGCTTCGACGACCACCTGCAGCGGGCCTGGGCGCAGGGCATTCGCGACCGCAGGCCGATCACGCTGGTGTTCGGCGACATCGACCACTTCAAGCCGTTCAACGACCGCTACGGGCACCAGGCCGGTGACGCGGCGCTGAAGGCGGTGGCGGTGACGCTGGCCGGGTTTGCGCGGAGGCCGCTCGACCTCGCGGCGCGCTTCGGCGGCGAGGAATTCGCGGTCATCCTCTACGACACCGGCCGCGCCGAGGCGGAGCGCGTCGGCGCGGAGATCCTCGAGGCCGTGCGCGGGCTCGCCATACCGCACGAGGCGTCCGGCGCCGCGCAGGTCCTGACGATCAGCCTCGGAATCGCCTGCGTGGTGCCGGGCGCGCGCCGCAGCTGGACGGGCATCGTGCAGCTCGCCGACCAGGCGCTGTACGCCGCCAAGGACGGCGGGCGCAACCGGTTCGAGGTCCTCGAGCAGGAGTACGAGCACATGCAGACCGGCTATTTCCACCGCAAGGCGGCGAAGCCGGCGCCGGACGGGTCGAAGACCTAGTAGATCGCGACCTCGCGGCGGCCGCCGGAGTCGCGCGCCCCGCGGAACATGCCCTCGGTGTTGAACTCGAGCGACAGCTTCCCGTCCCTGTCGACGACGATGACGCCGCCGTCGCCGCCGATCTCCTTCAGCTTGCCGTGCACGACGTCGCGGGCGGCCTCCGCCGCGCTGACGCCCGACAGGCGCACGCGCGCGCAGATCTCGTGCGCGACGACGGCCCGGATGAAGTACTCGCCGCTCCCCGTCGCGGAGACGGCGCAGCTGTCGTTGTCGGCATAGGTGCCGGCGCCGATGATCGGCGAGTCGCCGACGCGCCCCCAGCGCTTGTTCGTCATCCCGCCGGTGGACGTCGCCGCCGCGAGGTTGCCGTCCCTGTCGCGCGCGACCGCGCCGACCGTGCTGAAGAAGCCGATGTCCTCGCGGGACAGCGAGGCGGTGCGTTCCGCCTTCTGCGCTTCCTCGAGCTGCTTCCAGCGCCGCTCGGTGTAGAAGTAGCTGCCGGGCACGAGGTCCATGCCCTGCTCGAGCGCGAATTCCTCGGCGCCTTCGCCGACGAGCATGACGTGCGGCGACTTGTCCATGACGAGCCGGGCGAGGTCGATCGGGTTCCTGACGTGCCGCAGGCCCGCCACCGCACCCGCGCGCTCCGTGGCGCCGTCCATGATCGAGGCGTCGAGCTCGTTGGCGCCGGCGTGGTTGAACACGGCGCCCTTGCCGGCGTTGAACAGGGGCGAGTCCTCCAGGATCTTCACCGACGCGACCACGGCGTCGAGGCTCGTGCCGCCCTTCTCGAGCACCGCGTAGCCGGCGTCGAGCGCGCGCTCGAGGTCGGCGCGGTAGGCGCGCTCGTTCTCCGCGGTCATCGAGCTGCGGCCGATCACGCCGGCGCCGCCGTGAATGGCGATCGAGATCATCGGTTCGTCTCCGTGGGCGGCGGGCGCGGGCAGCGCGGCCGCCAGGCAGGCAGTCAGGGTCCAGAGGAACGCGGAACGCATCCCCGCTATTATCCGCGAACACGGAAGGGGGCGGGGGGATTCGCATGATTCCAGCGGGCCGGGCGTTCATCGCGGCATGTGCGCTCGCGCTCGCCGCCTGCGGCGAGGAGCCGCCGCAGGCGCTCGGGACGCTGGAATACGACCGGATCACCGTGCCGGCCCCGGTCGCCGAGAAGATCGTCTCGATCGGCGTGCGCGAGGGCGAGCAGGTCGCGGCCGGCGCCGTGCTCCTGACGCTCGACCGTACGCGCGTCGAGGCCGAGACGCAGGCGACGCAGGCGGAAGCCCAGCGCCAGCGCGAGGCGCTGGCCGAGCTCGAGGCCGGCGCGCGCAGCGAGCAGATCCAGCAGGCGCGCGCCAACCTCGCGGCGACCGAGGCGGACGCCGAGGACGCGAACGCCTACTACGAGCGCGTCAAGGGACTGGCCGATCGCAAGCTCGTCGCCGCCGCGGAAGTCGACCGCGCGCGCGCGGCGGCGAGCAGCGCGAACGCGCAGATGCGGAGCGCGCAGGCGCTGCTGGACGAGCTGCTGCACGGCACGCGGCGCGAGCAGGTCGCGCAGGGCAAGGCGGCGCTGCGCGGCGCCGAGGCGGCCGAGGCCGCGCAACGCGCGGTCCTCGACAAGCTCCAGGTCGTGGCGCCGCGCGACGGCCGCGTCGACAGCCTGCCGTACCGGCTGGGCGACCAGGCGCCCGTCGGCGCGCCGCTGGTGGTGCTGCTCGTGGGCGATGCACCGTACGCGCGCATCTACGTGCCGGAGCCGATCCGCTCCCGCGTGAAGGTCGGCGACGCGGCGCGCGTCTTCGTGGACGGCGAGGCGACGGCGCGCATGGGCCAGGTGCGCATGGTCCGCAGCGAGCCGAGCTTCACGCCGTATTACGCGCTCATCGGCGAGGACGCGGCACGACTCAGCTACCTCGCGGAGGTCTCGCTCGGCCGCGACGCCGCGGAGCTGCCGGCGGGCCTGCCGGTCAGGGTCGAATTCGATGGCGGGCAATGACGCCGCGATCAGCGCCCGCGGCCTGACCAAGCAGTTCGGGAAGCTGGTCGCGGTCGACCATGTCGACCTGACGGTGCCGCGCTCGCACGTCTACGGCTTCCTCGGGCCGAACGGCTCCGGCAAGTCCACCACCATCCGCATGCTCTGCGGCCTGCTCACGCCCACGGCCGGGCGGATCGAGGTGCTGGGCCTGCAGGTGCCGAAGCAGGCCGAGGCGCTGCGCCGCCGGATCGGCTACATGACGCAGAAATTCTCGCTGTTCGAGGACCTGTCCGTGCGCGAGAACCTGGAGTTCCTGGCCGCCGCGCACGATGTGCCGAGGGCGCGGTCGCGGCAGCGCGTCGACGCGCTCATCGAGCAGTACGATTTCGCCGACCGGCAGGGGCAGCTCGCCGGCACGATGAGCGGGGGGCAGAAGCAGAGGCTCGCGCTCGCCGGCGCCGTCATCCACGAGCCCGAGCTCCTGTTCCTGGACGAGCCCACCAGCGCCGTCGATCCCGAGTCGCGCCGCAACTTCTGGGAAAAGCTCTTCGAGCTCGCCGACGACGGCGTCACGATCCTCGTGTCGACGCACCTGATGGACGAGGCCGAGCGCTGCCACCGGCTGGCGATCCTCGACCGCGGCAGGCTGGTCGCCGACGGCACGCCGCTCGAGCTGACGGGCGCACTCGAAGGGCGCATCGTCGAGGTGGTCACGCGCGAGGCGCGGCGCGCGCACCGTGCCCTGCTCGGGCAGCCGGGCGTGGTGAGCGTCGCGCAGATCGGCAGCGACCTGCGCGTGCTCACGCGCACCGGCGGCGCGGTTGCGGATGACGTGCGCCGGGCCCTCCAGGCCGCCGGCCTGCAGGGCGAGGTGAAGGCGGTGTCCCCGAACCTCGAGGACGTCTTCGTGGAGGCGACGCGCAAGCGCGACCGCGATGCGGAGCCCGCGAGGCGCCAGCAGGCATGAACCTGCGCCGCCTGTCCGCGATCATGGTCAAGGAGCTGCGGCAGCTGCGCCGCGACCGGGTGACGCTCGCGATGATCGTCGGCATCCCCGTGATGCAGCTCGTGCTGTTCGGCTACGCCATCAACCTGAACCTGCGCGGCCTGTCGGCGGGCATCGCGGACCAGGCGGCCACCGCGGGCTCGCGCGCGGTCGTGATGGACCTGGTCGCGACCGGCGTGATCGACGCCGAGATCGCGGTCCCCACGCCCCGGCAGCTGATGGACAGCCTGCGGCGCGGCGAAATCAGCGTCGGCGTCGTCATCCCGCCCGACTTCGAGCGCCGCCGCGTCGATGGCCGCGAGGCCGTGCAGGTGCTGGTGGACGGCAGCGACACGGTCGTGCAGAGCGCCGCGATCCAGCTCGCGCAGATGCCGCTCGACAACAGCCGCGCCCAGGCGAATGTCACGGGCCTGCGCGAAGTCGCGCCCGCGCAGATCAGCGTCGTCAGCTTCTACAACCCGGAGCGGCGCTCCGAGGTCAACATCGTGCCGGGCCTGATCGGCGTCATCCTCACGATGACGATGGTGCTCTTCACGGGGGTCGCGATCGTGCGCGAGCGCGAGCGCGGCAACATGGAGCTGCTCATCGCGACGCCCGTTAGCGTCAGCGAGCTGATGGTGGGCAAGGTGCTGCCGTACGCCGTGATCGGCCTCGTGCAGACGACGGTGATCCTGCTCGTCGGCCTGTGGCTGTTCGACGTGCCGATCCGCGGCAGCGTGCTCGACATCTACGTGGCGGCGATTCTGCTCGTGCTTGCGAACCTGACGCTGGGCCTGCTGATCTCGACCAAGGCGCAGACGCAGTTCCAGGCGATGCAGATGACCTTCTTCGTGTTCCTGCCGTCGATCCTGCTGTCGGGTTTCATGTTCCCCTTCGCCGGCATGCCGCAGGTCGTGCAATGGATCGCGGAGCTGCTGCCGCTCACCCATTTTCTGCGCCTGATCCGGGGCGTGATGCTGCGTGGCGCCGCCCTCGCGGAGCTCTGGCCGAGCGTGCTGGCGCTCCTCGCCTTCACCACGGTGATGATGACCGCGGCCATCCTGCGGTTCCGCAAGCGTCTGGACTGATTCCACGGTCCAGCGAAGCCGCGAGGGGGGACTGCCCCCCGGGGTCTGTCCCCTTTGGCCCCGCAGCACGTTACGTTCTAAGTACCTAACGCCAAAGGGGACTGACCCCTCCGGACTTCCAGCCGGCCATTTTCGTGATTTGCCGAAATGGTGCGCCCCCGGACCGCCGTGCTATTCTCCGCGCCGACCGTCGCCCCCGGCGCGGTCAAGGTGACAGGACCCGCTGATCGAAGATTCGCCCTGCCGAGCTCATTTGCCCGCCTAGACGATCCCCGACCGTGTTTCCTGCCGTTGTGAATGGCCGTTGTCGACCCTCGTGAGGGGGCCGCGCACGGCTGTGTTTATCTGAAATAAGCGAGAGACTTGAGTCATGAAGATCTATGTTGGAAACCTGCCTTTCTCGGCGACCGAGGCCCAGGTGCGCGACCTGTTCGCGCAGCACGGCGCGGTCGAGTCCGTCGCCCTGCCGGCGGATCGTGAGACCGGCCGTCCGCGTGGCTTTGGCTTCGTCGAGATGCCGCAGGCCGAGGCCGCCAAGGCCATCGAGGCCCTGAACGGCTTCTCGATGGGTGGCCGTCAGCTGCGCGTCAACGAAGCGCAGGATCGTCCCCGCGGCCCGCGTCCGGGTGGCGGTGGCCGTCCGGGTGGCGGCGGCGGCTTCCGCTCGGGTGGCGGCGGCGGCGGCGGTGGTGGCGGCGGGCGCTGGTAAGCACCCGTTCGTTGCCAGAGAAAGGCCCGCTTCGGCGGGCCTTTCCTTTTTGGTGCCGGGTCGAACATATCGAACATATTGAGTACACGGCCAATATGTTCGATATGTTCGACCCGGCACCATGAACATGAAACGTTGCAAGGGCTTCCCGCCGATCGCCGATCGCCGCGCGCGCGTGCTGGTACTCGGCAGCATGCCTAGTGAGGCCTCGCTGGCCGCCGGGCAGTACTACGCGTTCCGGCACAACCAGTTCTGGCGCATCGTCGGCACCGCCTGCGATTTCGAGCACGATGCACCGTACGCGCGGCGCAAGGCCGCGCTGAAGCGCTGCCGCATCGCGCTCTGGGACGTGCTCGAAAGCTGCATCCGGCCGGGCAGCCTCGACTCCGCGATCCGCGAGGAGTCGATCCGCGTCAACGATTTCGCGAGCTTCCTCGCCGCGCACCCGGCCATCCGGCGCGTCTGCTTCAACGGCCGCAAGGCGGAGCAGGCCTGGCGCCGCCGCGTCCTGCCGGACCTGCCGGCGGCGCGCAAGCTCGAGTACCGCCTGCTCCCGTCCACGAGTCCGGCGCATGCCGGGATGGGTTATCTTGCAAAGCTCGAAGCATGGCGGAGTGCCATCCGTTGTTGAATCGCAGGCAGATCCTCCAGGGTCTCGGTGCAGGCGCGCTCGTCGGCGCATTCCCCGCGCCGCTGCGCGCCGCGACCGCAGCGCCGGACGTTCTCGTGATCGGGGCGGGGGGCGCCGGGCTCACGGCCGCGAAAGAGCTGGCGGCGCAGGGCGTCTCGGTGCTCGTGCTCGAGGCCCGCGACCGGATCGGCGGTCGCGCCTTCACCGAGAGCAGCCTCGGCACCGACTGGGATCGCGGCTGCTCGTGGCTGCACTCGGCGAGCGTCAACCCGTGGGTGAATTACGCCCGCCAGAACGACTTCGAGATCGTGCGGGACGCCTGGCCCCGCCACGTCTACGACGGGTCGAAGCGCATGGGCGAGGCGCAGACCGCGGGATTGCGCGCCGTCGTCGAGCGCATGGAGCGCGAGCTCGACCGGGCGGGACGGCGCGGCCTCGACATCCCGGCCGAGTCGGCCTTCACGCAGGAGACGCTCGCCGACCCCTGGTACGCGCTCGCGATGGACGACCTGACGGCCTGGGAGGGCGTCGAGCCGTCGAACTTCTCCGCGCTCGACGCGTGGCAGTACGACGACAATGGCGGCGATTTCGTGATCCCGCGGGGCTACGGGACGCTCCTCGCCCACTACGCGAAGAATGTCGACGTCAGCCTCGGCACGCCGGTCACGCGGCTGCGCTGGGGTGGGCGCGGCGTTTCGGCCGACACGGCCGCGGGCGCGGTGGGCGCGCGTGTCGTCATCGTGGCGCTGCCCTCGTCGGTCGTCGCGGACGGCGGCATCGTGTTCACGCCTCACCTGCCTGCCGAGGTGCTCCAGGCGCACCATGACCTGCCGCTCGGCCTGCTCGACAAGATCGCGCTGCGCTTCAAGAAGAACGTGTTTCCTTCCGAGGCGACCGAGTTCCTGCAGATGAAGCGCGACGACGGCCGGGGCCTCAATTACCTGACGCGGCATTTCGGCAGCAACGTCTGCATCGGCTTCGCCGCCGGCCGGCTTGCGCGGGAGCTGGAGGCGGCCGGCGAGGCGGCCGCGATCGGGCATGCCGTCGACGAGCTCGCCGCCATGCTGGGCGGCGAGGTCCGCAAGCAGTTCGACAAGGGGCTCGCCACTGCCTGGGCCGCGGATCCATTCGCGCGCGGATCGTACTCGCACTGCGTGCCCGGCCGCCACGGCGCGCGCGCGACGCTCACGCGCCCGGTTGGCGACCGCATCGTCTTCGCGGGCGAGCACACGGAGCAGGCGGCCTACGGCACGCTGCACGGTGCGCACCTGTCCGGCAAGCGCGCCGCCGCCGAGGCGCGCCGGCTCCTCGGCCGAGGCTGACACATGGGTTACGTCCTCTACGACTTCCTGTCCTCCGGCAACGGCTACAAGTGCCGCCTCACGATGAAGGCGCTCGGCATCCCGTACGAGTACCGTCACCGCGACATCATCGCCGGCGAGACGCGCACGCCCGAATTCCTCGCCATCAACGCGAACGGCAAGATCCCGGTGCTGATCGTCCCGGGCGAGGGGCCGATCGCGGAGAGCCACGCGATCATCAACTACCTCGCCGAGGGCACGAAGCTCATGCCCGGCGACCGCTACCGGCGCGCGCTCGTGTGGCAGTGGCTCTGCTTCGAGCAGTACCAGCTCGAGCCCGGCGTTGCGACCGTGCGCTTCATGCTCCATTACTTGAACAAGAGCAAGGAAGAGCTCGGCGTGCGCTACACGGACCGCTTCCAGCGCGGCGCGGATGCACTCGCGGTCCTCGAGCAGGGCCTGACGGGCCGCCGCTGGCTGGTCGGCGACGAGGTGACGCTCGCGGACATCGCGCTCTTCGCCTACACGCACGTCGCGGACGAGGCGGGCTACCGCTTCGAGGACTACCCGGCGATCTCCGCCTGGGTGGCGGAGTTCAAGCGGCTGCCGTGGTACTCGCCGATCACCGCGGCCTGAGGAGTCCCGGATGGACAGCGACGACGCGCGGCGCATCACGGCCCTGCTCGAACAGATCCGCGACAACCAGGCCGAGCAGCTCGCGGGGCAGCGCGAGGCACTGGAAACGCAGAAAGCCCAGTTCGAGCTCGTGCGCCGGCAGGCGGAGCGCACCGAGCGGATCCAGGACCGGGCCGAGGAATTGCAGGCAAAGAGCGCGGGCGTCGTGGCGACGGCGCGGCGCTCGCTGGCCGTGGTCCTGCCCCTGGTCGTGCTGCTGATCGCCTATTTGACCTGGCTGATCTTCAGGTAGCGGGGATGCAGCCCACGCGTCGCGAGGCCTTGCGCTTCTGGCTGAAGCTCGGCCTCATTTCGTTCGGCGGCCCGGTCGCGCAGATCGGGATCATGCACCGCGAGCTCGTGGAGGTGCGCCGCTGGTTCGACGAGCGCACCTACCTCAACGCGCTGAACTTCGCGATCCTCGTGCCGGGGCCCGAGGCGCTGCAGCTCGCCGTGTGGCTCGGCTGGCGCATGCACGGTGCCTGGGGCGGCGTGGCCGCGGCGCTCTGCTTCCTGCTGCCGTCGGTGCTGCTCCTGCTCGTGCTGTCGTTCGTGTATGCCCTGCATGGCGACGTGCCCGTCGTCGCTGCGCTCCTCAACGGCCTCAAGGCCGTCGCGGTCGCGCTGATCGTCCACGCGGTGATCCGCCTGTCCCAGCGTGCGCTGAAGGGGCCCGTGCACCTGTTCCTGGCCGCCGCGGGCCTCGTCCTGATGCTCGGAAGGCTGCTGCCGTTTCCGGCCATCATGCTCGCTGCCGCGATCGTCGGCGCAATCGCGAATCGTCCCGACCGCGCTGCCGTACCGCCGGCCTCGACCGGCAGCTTTCCCTGGCGCACGCTCGCGATCGGCATCGGGCTGTGGGCCATCCCGGCGATTGCGATCGTCGCGCTCGCGGGTAACGAATCGCTTTATGGCCAGGTCTATCGCTTTTTCACGGCGGCGGCGCTCATCACGTTCGGAGGGGCATACGCGATACTCGCATGGGTCAACCAGCAGGTCGTGGAGGTGTACGGGTGGATCACGCAGGCCGACGCCGTAGCCGGCCTGGCGCTCGCCGAGACGACGCCGGGCCCGCTCATGATCGTGCTGCAGTTCGTCGGCTTCATGACGGGCTGGAGGCAGCCGGGCGGCTCGAGTCCCGAGGTCGCGGCGACCGTCATGTCGCTGCTTGCGACCTGGGCCGTCTTCCTGCCCGCGGTCATCCTGATCCTGCTCGGTGCGCCGTATGTCGAGAGGGCGACGGCGAACGTGCGGCTCGGCGGGGCGCTCGCCGGCATGACGGCCGCCGTCGTCGGCGTCGTCGCGAGCCTCGCCATCGCCTTCGGGCGCAACGTGCTGTTTCCCGAAGGTCTTGCGCAGCCGAACGTCCCGGCCATCGTGATCATGGTCGCCGCGCTGGCGGTCCTGCGTCTGACGCGCCTCGATGTCGTGTGGGTGATCGCGGGCGGTGCGCTCGCGGGCCTCGCGCTCGGGTTCGTGCTAGCGTGAGGCCATGAAATACCTGCACACGATGGTGCGCGTGGCCGATCTCGAGAAGTCGCTGCATTTCTACCGCGACCTGCTGGGCCTGCGCGAGCT
>DATEEF010000002.1:0-36172 GCA_035281265.1 Steroidobacteraceae bacterium | reverse complement strand
CGTCGCCGGCGCGGGACTCGACGCGGAGGTGATCCGCCGCACGCCGCGGCGCGGGCCGCGTGCGGCGGCCTACCTGGCCGGCCTCTTGCGGGCGCTCGTGTCGAGCCGTCCGCCGCGCTTCGAGCTCCGCGTCGACGGCCTGCCTGCCGGCGGGCGCTTCCTGCTCGTGCTCGCCTCGATCGGGCCGCGATGCGGCGGCGGCATGCGGCTCACGCCTGGTGCCGTCGCCGACGACGGCTGGCTCGACCTGCTGATGCTGGACCCGCTTTCCGTGTCCGGCGCGCTCGCGCGGCTGCCGAAGCTGTTCGACGGCCGGCTCGCCGGCGATCCGGCATTCCGCGTGCTGCGCTGCCGGAGCGCGACGATCGCGAGCGATCCGCCCGCGGACGTGGAGCTCGACGGCCAGCTGTCCGGTACCACGCCGCTCACCGTGGAGATACTGCCGGGCGCCCTCTCGGCGCTGGACTGCAGGCCGGCGGCGTCAACGGAACGCTGACAGGATCTTGCCGAGCCTGGCCGAGCCCGGGCAGAGGCGCTCGAACGGGACCGCGTTCAGCGCCGCCTCGGACGTGCCGTGCTGCTCGTGGAAATCGCGCCGCGACGTGTCCACGTGGATGAGGCCGGTCACGTACTCGTTGCGCATCGCGCGTTCCTGCACGTAGGCCGCGGCGCGCGCGCGGTCGGTCGGGTCGTAGCCCGGGTCGAGCTTGCGCAGCAGCACGTTGCTGCCGTCGTGCATCGGCACGGAGACCGTCTCGCCGGGCGCGTACTGCACGAGGATCTCCTGCCGCGGCGCGATGTAGTCGGCGGCGACGGGGGTCTCCGTGTGCTCGCGCACGTAGGCGTAGCTCTTGGTGGACCCCTCGTGGTCGTTGAAGGTCACGCAGGGCGAGAGCACGTCGATGATCGCGAATCCCCGGTGCGCGAGTCCGGCCTGGATCAGCGGCACCAGCTGCTCCTTGTCGCCGGAGAAGCTGCGCGCGACGAAGGTCGCGCCGAGCGCAAGCGCGAACAGCACCGGGTCGATCGGCTGCTGCTCGTTCGCCTCGCCCTTCTTCGACTTCGAGCCGACGTCCGCCGAGGCCGAGAACTGGCCCTTCGTGAGCCCGTAGACGCCGTTGTTCTCGAGGATGTAGACGATGTCGAGGTTGCGGCGGATCGCGTGCGCGAGCTGGCCGACGCCGATCGACAGGGAGTCGCCGTCGCCGGACACGCCGATGTAGCGCAGGTGGCGGTTGGCGGCGCTCGCCCCCGTCGCGATGGACGGCATGCGGCCGTGCACCGCGTTGAACCCGTGCGCGCCTGCCACGAAATAGGCGGTCGTCTTCGACGAGCATCCGATGCCGGACAGCTTCACCACGCTCTGCGGCGGCATCGACAGCTCGAAGCAGGCCTGCACGATCGCCGCCGTCACCGAGTCGTGGCCGCAGCCTGCGCACAGCGTCGACATGCTGCCCTCGTAGTCGCGGCGGTTGAGGCCGAGCTCGTTGCGCGGCAGGCCGGGGTTCGCGACCTTCGGCTTGGGGATGAAGCTCATGAGCACGGCACCCGGCATTTCGGCCGCCGCCCGGCGCACCGCAGTCCGGCTCGCTCGCGCCGCCGGAACTTACGCGCTCGCTCGCCGGCTGCCGCGCGCCGGGCGGCAGCCGGCGCGCCCGAGGTGGCGGGGTGCTCGCGAGCAAACTCGTAAGTTCCGTCGGAGTTTGCGAGCGAGCAACCCCGCCGGATCCCGGGCGCGCCGGTGTCGACGCGAAGTCTCACGCGGCCACCCCCTTGTCGAGCGCCTTCTCGATCCCTTCGCGCACGAAGGCGGCGGTCATCGAGAGGCCGTTGTAATGCAGGATCGAGCGAAGCTTGCGCTTTTCCACCGCGGTCTCCATCGTCAGCAGGGCCCGCAGCTGCGCGTCGCGATTCTGCTCGACCACGAAAATGGCCTGGTGCGCCGCCAGGAATTCCTCGACGTCGGCGCCGAAGGGGAAGCCGCGCACCCGCATGTAGTCGATCGCGACGCCCGACTTGCGCAAGGTGGCGAGCGCCTCGCGCACCGGCGCATCGCAGGAGCCGAGGCTCACGATCGCCGACGGCGCGCCGCGGCCGTCGATCACGGCCGGCGGCACGAGCCTGGCGGCGGTCGCGAACTTGCGCGACAGCCGGTCGAGCACGTCCTGGTACTCGGCCGAGTCCTCGGTGTAGGCGCCGAAGCGGCTGTGCCCGGAGCCGCGCGTGAAGTACGCGGCCTTCGGGCTGATGCCCGGGAGCGTCCGGTACGGGATGCCGTCGCCGTCCGTATCCATGTAACGCTGGAACTTCCCGATGCCGGCGATCTGCTCCGGCGTCAGCATCTTGCCCCGGTCGGGCCGCCAGGCGTCGTCCCAATGGAACTCGGGCGACATCCAGTCGTTCATGCCGATGTCGAGGTCCAGCATCACGAACACCGGCGTCTGCAGGCGCTCCGCGAGGTCGAACGCCTGCACGGCCATCTGGAAGCTCTCCTCAGGGGAGTCCGGGAACAGCATCACGTGCCGCGTGTCGCCGTGGCTCGCGTAGGCGCAGGCGAGCAGATCGCACTGCTGCGTCCGCGTAGGCATGCCGGTCGAGGGCCCGACGCGCTGCACGTCGAAGACCACCGCCGGCACCTCCGCGTAGTACGCGAGGCCGATGAACTCCTCCATCAGCGAGATGCCGGGCCCGGATGTCGGCGTGAACGCGCGCGCGCCGTTCCACATGGCGCCGATGACGATGCCTATCGCGGCGAGCTCGTCCTCGGCCTGCACGATCATGTAGTCGCGCCGGCCCGTCTCCGGGTCGGTGCGGTGACGCGCGCAGAAGCCGCGGAACGCGTCCATCAGCGAGGTCGATGGCGTGATCGGGTACCACGCACCCACGGTCGCGCCCGCATACAGGCAGCCGAGCGCGGCGGCGGTGTTGCCGTCGATCATGACGTGGCCGCGGGTCGCGTCCATGTGCTCGACCCGGATCGGCAGCGGGCAGTCGAAATGCTCCTTCGCGTAGCTGTAGCCGATCTCGATCGCCTTCATGTTGGACTCGGCGAGCTTCGGCTTCTTCGCGAAGGTCTCCAGGAGCAGCGCGCGGATCACCTCGAGGTCGATGTCGACGAGCGCCGCGACCGTGCCCGCGTACATGATGTTCTTCATGAGCGTGCGCGCACGCGCACCCTCGAAATTGTCGGTGCACAGCTGCGCGAACGGCACGCCGAACGTGCGGATGTCGTCGCGCGCGTGCAGGCTGTTGCGCGGCCAGGTCGAGTCGTACACGAGGTAGCCCCCGGGGGCGACCTCGCGCAGGTCGCGCGCGTAGGTCTCGGCGTTCATCGCCACCATGAGGTCGATGCGGCCCGAGCGCGAGCGCCAGCCCTCGCGCGTCACGCGGATCTCGTACCAGGTCGGCAGGCCCTGGATGTTCGAAGGGAAGAAGTTCTTGCCCACGACGGGCACGCCCATGCGGAAGATCGCCTTCATGACCAGCGAGTTCGCGCTCGCGGAGCCCGAACCGTTGACGTTGGCGAACTTGAGCGTGAAGTCGTTTACGCGCGGCGCAGCGCTGGAGCGCTCTGGCATCGGGCCTCGTCCTCGGCGTGTGGAATCTCGATCCATGACTTCTGCATGTCCCAGGCATCCGTGGGGCAGCGCTCGGCGCAGAGCCCGCAGTGGACGCACAGGTCCTCGTCCTTGACCATGACCCGTGCCGTCTGCACGAGCGGCTCCGAGACGTAGAGCGGCTGGGCCGGGTTGCGGCGCGGGGCCTTGAGGCGCTGCACGAGCTCCGCCTCGTCGCCGTTGACCGCGATGGTCAGGCAGTCGGTCGGGCAGATGTCGATGCAGGCGTCGCACTCGATGCACAGCTTCGCGTGGAACACGGTCTGGATGTCGCAGTTGAGGCAGCGCGCGACCTCCTCCGCGGCGCGCTCCGCGTCGAAGCCGAGCTCGACCTCGATGTCGAGCTTGCGGAAGCGCTCCTTCAGGCTCACGTGCGGCATCAGCCGCCGGGCGGCAGGGTCGTAGTCGTTCTTGTACGACCACTCGTGCATTCCCACCTTGCGGCTCTGCAGGTTGACGCCGCGCGGCATGCGCGCGGTGAGCGGCTCGCCCGCGCAGTGCTTGTGGATCGAGATCGCGGCCTGGTGGCCGTGCTCGACCGCCCAGATGATGTTCTTCGGGCCGAAGGCCGCGTCGCCGCCGAAGAAGACGCCGCTGCGCGTCGACTCGAACGTCACGGCGTCGACCTTGGGCACGTTCCACTTGTCGAACTCGATGCCGAGGTCGCGCTCGATCCAGGGAAAGGCGTTCTCCTGACCGATCGCGAGGATGACGTCGTCGCAGGGGATGAAGACTTCCTCGACGACGCGCTGGCCGGTGATCTCCTGGCCCGCCATGTCGTACTCGATGCGGTCGAAGGTCATGCCCCGGAGCCTCCCGCCCTCGGTGACGAATGCCTTGGGGGCGTGGTTGACCACGATCTCGACGTTCTCCTCCTCCGCGTCCTCCAGCTCCCACTCGGAGGCCTTGAAGAACCCCCGCGGCTTGCGCGCCATGACCTTCACGCTCTTCGCGCCGAGCCGCAGCGACGTGCGGCAGCAGTCCATGGCCGTGTTGCCGACGCCGATGATCAGCACCCGCTCGCCGATCGAGGAGACGTGCTCGAATGCGACCGACTCGAGCCAGGCAATGCCGATGTGGACGCGGTCGGACTCGTGCCGCCCCGGCAGCTCGAGCTCCTTGCCCTTGGGCGCGCCGGTGCCGACGAACACGGCGTCGTAACCGCCGCTGCCGAGCAGCTCGCGCATGCTCGCGACCGGGGACCCCAGCCTCAGGTCGGCGCCCATGCCAACCACGTAGCCGATCTCCTCGTCGAGCACTTCCGCCGGCAGGCGGAAAGCGGGGATGTTCGTGCGCATGAGCCCGCCGGCCGTACCGTACTGCTCGAAGATCACGACCTCGTAGCCGATGGGCAGCAGGTCGTTGGCGACCGTCAGCGATGCCGGGCCCGCGCCGATGCAGGCGACGCGCCTTCCGTTCCTGCGCGCCGGGGCTTTCGGCAGCCGCGGCGTGATGTCGTCGCGCAGGTCGGCGGCGACGCGCTTCAGGCGGCAGATGGCCACCGGCTTGTCCTCCACCCGGCGGCGCCGGCAGGCGGGCTCGCAGGGGCGGTCGCAGACCCGGCCGAGGATGCCGGGAAATACGTTCGACTCGCGGTTGACGATGTAGGCGTCCGAGTAGCGGCCCTGCGCGATCAGCCGGATGTACTCCGGGACGTCGGTGTGCGCGGGGCAGGCCCACTGGCAGTCCACCACCTTGTGGTAATGATCGGGATCCGACGTGTCCGTGGGCTTCATGAGCCCCGCAGTATACCGGCCGGCCGCGCCACCTAGGCAGGCCCGGCGACCGCCGGCGCGCCCCGATTGACGAGCGCCGCGATGCGTGTCGCGGTCTCGAGCGCACGCAGGCCGTCCTCGCCGGACACCACGGGCCGCTCGCCGCGCCGGACGGCCGCGGCGAACGAGCGGATCTCGTCCAGGAGCGCGTCGCCCTGCTCGAAGCTGCGCTCCTGCAAGTCCACCTTCGGCAGCGCGCCCTCCTCGATCGCGGCCGGCTTGCGCACGACCGTGAGCAGCTTCTGCTGCAGGTCGATCGACAGGTAGGCGTCGGCCTGGAACACGCGGAGCTTCCGCTCCGCCTTGAGGCTGATGCGGCTCGCCGTCACGTCCGCCACGCAGCCGTTGTCGAAGCGGATGCGGGCGTTCGCGATGTCGACCTCGTCGGTGAAGACCGGTGCGCCGATCGCGTCGATGGACGCGATCGGCGAGCGCACGATGTGCTCGATCAGGTCGATGTCGTGGATCATCAGGTCGAGGACGACGCTCACGTCGGTGCCGCGCGGCTTGAACGGCGCGAGGCGGTTCGACTCGATGAAGCGCGGCGCCGACAGCTCGTCGGCGACCGCCAGGATGACCGGGTTGAAGCGCTCGAGGTGCCCGACCTGCAGCACCAGCCCCTTCGCGGCGGCGAGCGCGATCAGCTCGCGCGCTTCCTCCGCCGTCGCCGTGATCGGCTTCTCGACCAGCACGTGGACGCCCGCCGCGAGGAAGTCGCGGGCGACGGCATGGTGCAGCGACGTCGGCGTCGCGATGCTGACGGCGTCGACTCGCCCCAGCAGCCCGCGGTGATCCTCGAAGCCCGCGACGCCGAGCTCGGCCGCCAGCCGGGCGCGCGCGTCGAGCGCAGGATCCGCGATCCCGACGAGCTCGCAATCGTCGAGGGCAGCGTACTTCTGGGCATGAAAGCGGCCGAGGTAACCGGCGCCGACGACGGCGCAGCGCAGGGGCGTCATGTGCCGGACAGTATAGCGGCGCGACGCAGCCACTTGCCCGCACCGGGCACGCGCGCGACACTGCCGCGATGGCCTGGCACGACGGGGTCCGGGGCTGGTACGCGGGGCTCACGCCGACCTGGCGGCGCGAGCTGCGCATCGGCGCGCTCTGGCTCGGCTTCGGCCTCCTCCTGATGCCGTTCCTGATCTACCTCGCGGGCGTGCTGACGCTCGGGCCCTACGAGGGCGGCCTGCTCGCGTTCCTGGGGTCGCTGCTCGCGGCGTTCTTCACGGCGAAGCCCACGGCCTGGCTGCTCGTCGTCGGCCCCTACCTGCTGTTCACGTCCGTGCGGCTGCTGACGCGCCCCCTGCGCCGCCCCGGCTGAAGCGCTCAGTCCTCCACGGGCTCCCGGCTCTTCGCGCTCGCCTCGCGGGCCGGCGCGAATTCGTTGCCGGCACGCCAGGCTGGCCAGGTCTTCGCATTGGCGACACGGGCGCCGACCTCGAAGAGCAGCCGCAGGTCTTCCACCGTGCCGCTGACGTCCCAGGACTCCGAGTATTCGTCGCCCGGCTTGTGGTAGCGCGTGGCCTGGTAGTCCTCGAGCATCGATTTGCCCGTTCCCTCGGGGCGATCGCGCAGGTCGGTGCCCGACTTCACGTACAGCGCGGGCACGCCGGCCTTTGCGAAATTGAACTGGTCGGAACGGTAGAAGTAGCCGGCCTCGGGGCGGTGGTCGGGCGTCAGAGTGCGTCCCTGGGCCTTTGCCGCCTTGCCGAGGAGATCCTCGAGGTCCGACGCGCCGTAGCCGACGACCTCGAGGTCCTTGGCCCGGCCGAGCGGATTCAGCGCGTCGATGTTGATCACCGCCGCGGTCTTCTCGAGCGGCGCGAGGGGATGCAGGGCGTAGTACTCGGACCCGATCAGGCCCGACTCCTCGGCCGTGACCGCGAGGAACAGCACCGAGCGCGACGCGCCGGGCAGCATGTCGCGGTAGGCCTTCGCGATTGTGAGGATGCCCGCGACGCCGCTCGCGTTGTCGACCGCGCCGTTGTAGATGCGGTCGCCCTCGCCGGCCGCGTCAGTGCCGAGGTGATCCCAGTGCGCCATGTAGATGACGTACTCGTCGGGACGGTCCTTGCCCGGCATCAGGCCCGCCACGTTCGGCGACCGCTTGCGGCGGACCTCGTTGCGCACGCCCGCGCTCGCGGTGACGCCAAGCGGCACCGGCTTGAAGCCCCGCTTCACCGCGGCGGCCTTCAGCGCATCGAGGTCCTGCCCGGCGAGCTCCATCAGCTGGCGTGCCCTCGCCTCGGTGATCCAGCCCTCGAGCGCGGTGCGTCCGGCGTTGCCGTCCTCGCGGTCGAGGTAGAACTGCGGCCCGGACCAGCTGTTGCGCACGACGCCCCAGTCGTAGGACGCGGGTGCGGTCTCGTGGACGATGATCGCCGCGGCCGCGCCCTGGCGCGAGGCTTCCTCGAACTTGTAGGTCCAGCGGCCGTGGTAGGTCATCGCCCGGCCCCGGAACAGCGACTCATCGCCGGTGACGAAACCGGGATCGTTGACCAGGATGAGGGCGGTCTTGCCGCGCATGTCGAGTCCCGCGTAGTCATCCCAGCCGGCCTCCGGTGCGTGGATGCCGTAGCCGACGAAGACGACCTCGCTGCCCGCGATCGACGCCTCGGGTTGCAGGCGTCGCGAGCCGATGACCATGTCGTCGCCGTAGCCGAGCGACATGCCGCCGGCGCCGCGGCTGAACGACAGGTTCTGCGCGCTGCCGGTGATTTCGACCAGCGTCACGTCCTGGCGGAAGTCCCCGCCCGCTGCAGGCTGCAGCCCGAGCTCCAGGAACTCCTTCTCGATGTACTCGATGGTCTTGCGCTCGCCCTCGGATCCCGGCTCGCGGCCCTGCAGCTCGTCCGAGGCGAGGCCATCGACCTGCGCCCGGTACGCGGTGCCGGTAATCGCCTCGGATGCCTTGCGCAGCATCTTGTCGTCGGCGTTGAACGCGCCCAGGGAGAGTGCGACGAGCGGCAGCATGAACAGGAGCCGCAGTTTCTTGTCCAAACGCGTCATGTCATCCCCCGGGCCGGCTGCCCGCCGGCCAGTAGTACCAGGCAATGGCTGCCAGGAGCAGCCACATCAGCGCCTGCGCGGCATGGCGCCAGGGGCGTCCCCGCTGCAGGCCGGCGAATGCGGCCGCCGCGGCTGCCGCCAGGACCCCGAACAGGGCCGCGGAGGCCAGGAGACGCGGATATTCGGCGTCGAGGGCCGGCCAGTCGGCGGCCGTGAAGGCAAAGACGACCGCGACCATGACAAGGACCAGGGCGATAGAGGCCGCGGAGCCCAGGATGACGCCCGTCAGGAAACCCAGTGGCCGCATGAACGAATCCCTTCGGGGGCCGTGAAACCGGTACTTGATACCGCGCCCGCGCGCCCATAGCCTGTTTCGACCGGATCGGGCCCCCGTAGCGGGGGCCTGTCGAGGAGTGTAGCAGCCGATGGCACCCTGGCTCCGACCGCCGACCGCCCCACGTGTCCGCCTGGTACTGGCCTGCGCGGCCCTGGCCGGACTCCTGCTGCTCGCGGGCCCGAGCCCTGAGCGCGCCCAGATCGCCCCGGCGATTGCCCCCGCCGCGGCCTCGTCCGGCGAACTGGTCCCGAGCGAGCGGCACCGGCGCGTCATGCGGCTCGTTTCCGAGGTGGTCGAGCGGCAGCACTACCGCCAGGCCGCGCTCGACGACACGATGTCCTCGCAGATTTTCGAGCGCTACCTCGAGGCGCTGGACGGGAACCGCAGCTACCTGCTCGCGAGCGACATCGCGCAGTTCGAGCCGCTGCGCTACCAGCTCGACGACGCCATCGAGAAAGCCGACGCGGGCCCGGCGTTCACCATCTTCACGCGATTCCAGGAGCGCAACCGCGAGGTCCTGCGCCACGCGATCGCGCTGCTCGACGTCGAGCCCGACTTCACGATCGACGAGTCTTTCCGGTTCGACCGCGCCGACGAGGGCTGGCCGACGTCGGTGGACGAGCTGCACGAGCTGTGGCGCAAGCGCGTGAAGAACGACGCGCTGTCGCTCGTGCTGGCGGGCAAGACCTGGCCCGAAGCGAGCGACGTGCTGCGCAAGCGCTACGAGCGCGTCGCGAAGCGCATCGAGCAGGTGACGGCCGACGACGTGTTCGAGACCTTCATGAACGCGTATTCGCACGTCTACGACCCGCACTCCAATTACCTGTCGCCGCGCAACTCCGAGGAATACAACATCGCGATGAGCCTTTCCTACGAGGGGATCGGCGCGTCGCTTCAGCTGGTGGACGACTACGTCACGATAATGAACGTCCTGCCGGGAGGGTCGGCGGCCGCGTCCTCCGACGTCAAGGTCGGCGATCGCATCACGGCGGTGGGCCAGGGCGAGGCCGGGGCGCTGACCGACGTCGTGGGCTGGCGGCTCGACGACGTGGTCCAGCTGATCCGCGGCCCGGAAAACTCGGTCGTCCGGCTGCAGATCCTGCCGGCGTCCGCCTCTCCCGGCACGCAGGAGGCCCAGATCGCGCTGACACGCTCGAAGATCACGCTCGAGTCGCAGGCCGCGAAAAAGGAGATCCACACGATCAAGCGCGGCGACCGCGAGTTCAAGGTCGGCGTGATCGCCGTGCCGAGCTTCTACCAGGACTTCCAGGCGCGCATGAAGGGCGACGCGGAGTACCGCAGCACGACCCGCGACGTGCACCGGCTGGTCGACGAGCTCAAGGCCGAGAAGATCGACTCGCTCGTCATCGACTTGCGCGACAACGGCGGCGGGCATTTGTCGGAGGCGACGAGCCTGGTCGGCCTGTTCGTCGAGCGCGGCCCGGTCGTGCAGCTGCGCGAGACGAACGGGCGCATCGAGGTCCTCGACGATCCCGAGCCCGGTGCGGCCTGGGATGGACCGCTCGTCGTGCTGGTCAACCGGGCGAGCGCATCGGCATCCGAGATCTTCGCCGGCGCGATCCAGGACTACCAGCGCGGCCTCGTCGTCGGCCAGCAGACCTACGGCAAGGGCTCGGTCCAGAACCTCTACCCGCTCGACCGCTATGCGCTCGGCCCCAACGCGGGATTCGGGCAGCTCACCGTCACCATCGGGAAGTATTACCGTGTCACGGGCGACAGCACGCAGCATCGCGGCGTCGAGCCCGACATCACGCTGCCCTCGCTGCTCGACACCGACGACATCGGCGAGAGCACGCGCGAGAGCGCCCTGCCCTGGGACCGCATCAACGCCGCCCGCTACACGCCGGAGCCGGCGGAGCTGCCCGTGGTGTCGGTCATCTCGCGCGAGCACGAGGAGCGCGTCGCTCACAATCCCGACTTCGTGGCGCTGCAGGGCGACGTCGACGCGCTCGCGCAGCTGCGCAGCCAGCGCGACATCTCGCTGAACCTCGACAAGCGCCGCGCCGAACGCGACGCCGTCGACGCGGACCGCCTCAAGCGCGAAAATGCACGGCGCGCGGCGCGCGGGCTCACGCCCCTCGCCGACGTCACCGCGCTGGATGAAGCCGAGGCACCGGATGCCGTCCTGGACGAGGCTGTCGAAATCGCAGCGGATGCGGCCCAGCTTCCCAAAGCCACGGAGCCGGCTCGCCTCAGCTGATCGCGGCTGTTTTTCCGGCGTATTCCCTTTAAATACAATGACCTGAGGCAGCACGACTGCCTTTAGTGTTATACTTGACTACAACACTAAGGGACCGTAACATAGCGCCACCTGACCCCTTGGAGCCGACTGCAATGCGCACCGTATCCCATGTTCTCCCGCCGTCTGGGCGCACTGGCCGGCTGCTCCTCGCCGTGCTCCTCGTGGCTTCTGCGCTCGCCCTGACCGGCTGCGGGGATGCCAACGGCGACGACGAGAAGGACGGCAAGGAGGCCGTGGCCGCCGTGCCGGTAGAGGTCGCGACCACGCAGCGCGCCGAGATGGCGGCGCTCTACTCCGGCACTGCGCCGGTGGAGTCCGACCGCAAGGCCTTCGTCATGCCGAAGGTCCAGGGCGAGATCCGCCAGGTGCTCGCCGACGAGGGCCAGCGCGTGAAGGCAGGCCAGGTCCTGGCCCGCCTGGACGGCGACAAGCTGCGCCTCGAGGTCGCCCTCAACGAGGCGACGATGCGCAAGCTCGAGCGCGACTACAACCGCAACCTCGAGCTGCAGCAGAAAGGCCTCGTCAGCGCGACCGCGATCGACAACCTGAAGTACGAGCTGGAGGCCGCGAAGGCCCAGTGGGAGCTCGCGCGCCTGCAGCTCTCGTACTGCGACATCCGCTCGCCGATCGACGGCACCGTCACGCAGCGGCTCGACGTCGTGAAGGTCGGCAACACCGTCACGCCGGTCGGCGGCGTCATCGAGAGCGCGGACAGCTCGCTGTTCGTGGTCGAGGACCTCGACACGCTGATGCTGCGCGTCAACGTGCCCGAGCGCGAGCTCTCCAAGCTCTCGGTCGGCCAGCCGGCCGCGCTCAGCTTCGACGCGGTGCCGGGCCGCGACTTCCGCGGCGAGATCTCCCTGATCAGCCCCTACGTCAGCGCCGACACCGCGACGTTCGCCGTGCGCATCCGCGTGACCGAGACGCAGGGCCTGCTGCGGCCGGGAATGTTCGCGCGCGTCGCGATAGTCTACGAGCGCAAGCCCGACGCGCTGCAGATCCCGCGCACCGCCCTGCTCGATTCGGAGGGACCGCCGAAGGTATTCGTCGTCAAGGACGGCAAGGCCGCCGAGCGCGCGGTCAAGCTCGGGCTCTCGAACGGGGCCTGGATCGAGGTCACCGACGGCCTCCGGGACGGCGAGCAGGTCGTCGTGGTCGGCCAGGGGGCCGTGAAGCCCGGGGCGGCCGTGCGCGTCGTGAACTCCTCGGCGCGCCCCGCCGCGGCGAAGATTCCCGCCGCCGTCACCGGCTGAGCGCGGCACCGCGATGAAAGTCGTCGAGTTCGCCACGCGGCGCCGCGTCACCATCCTGATGGTCACGGTCGCCATCGTGCTGTTCGGCTTCGTCTCGCTGTCGCGGCTGAAGCTGAACCTGCTGCCGGACCTCTCCTACCCGACGCTGACCGTGCGCACGGACCTGCCGGGCGCCGCCCCGCTCGAGCTGGAGACGCTGATCACGCGACCGATCGAGGAATCCGTCGGCATCATCCGCAACGTGCGCTCGGTGCGCTCGGTCTCGCGCGCGGGGCAGGCCGACGTGATCCTGGAGTTCGCCTGGGGCACGGACATGGACCTCGCGGGCATCGACGTGCGCGAGAAGATCGACCTGCTGCAGCTGCCTCTCGAGGCCTCGCGCCCGATCCTGCTGCGCTTCGACCCGTCGACCGAGCCGGTGATGCGCTACGCCTTCGTCGACACCGACGAGTTCGCGAAGTCGAACGCCGGCGAGTCCGGGGGCATCGACCGCCTGAAGGCCCTGCGCCGCTTCGCCGACGACCGCCTGAAGCCGGACCTCGAATCGGTCGACGGCTCCGCGGCGGTCAAGGTGAGCGGCGGCTACGAGGACGAGATCCAGGTCTTCGTCGACCAGCAGAAGCTGGCGCAGCTCAACCTGTCGATCGACGCCATCGCCCGGCGCCTGCGCGAGGAGAACGTCAACCTCTCGGGCGGCCGCCTCGAGCAGGGCACCCAGCGCTTCCTCGTGCGCACGCTGAACGAGTTCACGACCGTGCAGCAGATGGCCGACGCGATCATCGCGAACGTCGGCGGCCGTCCCGTCTACCTGCGCGACGTCGCGACGGTGGCGAGCGGCTACAAGGACCGCGAGGCAATCACGCGGGTGAACGGCCGCGAATCCGTCGAGCTCGCGATCTACAAGGAAGGCGACGCCAACACGGTGCAGCTCGCCTCCGGCATCCGCGAGCGCATCGACGAGCTCGGCAAGGCGCTGCCCGCGGGCAGCGAGCTCGAGCTCGTCTACGACCAGTCGACGTTCATCTCGTCCGCCATCGGCGAGGTGCGCGAGGCGGCGCTGATCGGCGGCATGCTCGCGATCCTCGTGCTCTACCTGTTCCTGCGCGACGCCCGCGCGACGTTCATCACGGGCCTCGCGATCCCCGTCTCGGTGATCGGCACCTTCGTGCTCATGTACATGTTCGACCTGTCGCTCAACATCATGTCGCTGGGCGGCATCGCGCTGGCGGTGGGCATGCTGGTCGACAACGCGGTCGTCGTGCTCGAGAACATCGTGCGCCACCGCGAGGCAGGCCGCTCGCGCGTCGAGGCGGCGACCCTCGGCACCAGCGAGGTCGGCACCGCGATCACCGCCGCGACGCTCACCTCCGTCGCCGTGTTTTTCCCGATGGTCTTCATCACGGGAATCGCCGGGCAGCTGTTCCGCGACCAGGCCCTGACGGTGAGCTTCTCGCTGCTGTTCTCGCTGGTCGTCGCCATGACGCTGGTGCCGATGCTGGCGGCGGGCAAGCCCGAGTTCGACGTGCCCGATCCGGAACGCAGCCCCGGCCGCGCCGGGCGTTTCATCGCGCGCGCGCTGGCATTCAAGCGCAGCCTGTCCTCGCGCGTCGCCTCATTCATGTCCTGGCTGCTCGGGTTCCTGGCACGTCCGGTGCAGTCGGGCTTCGCCGCCGTGCAGCGCGCCTACCTGCCGGCTCTCGGATGGTCGCTCGAGAATCGCGGGCGCGTGCTCGCCATCGCGGCCGGCATCCTGCTGCTGACCGCGGCCCTGGTCCCGCGCCTCGGCAGCGAGCTGATCCCGCAGCTGTCGCAGGGCGAATTCATCGCGGACCTGCGGCTCGCGCCCGGAACGCCGCTCGAGCAGACCGACCGCGCCATGGCAGCAGCCCAGGCCGACGCCATGGCGCTGCCCGGCGTCGCCCTTTCCTACGCCGTGACCGGCACGGGAAACCGCCTCGACGCGAGCCCGACCGACGCGGGCGAGAATACCGGCCGGCTGTCGGTCACGCTCGAGCCGGGCTCCGGCCCGCGCGAGGAGCAGGCGGCGATCTCCGCGCTCCGCGCACGGTTCGAGCAGCTCGCCGGCGTGCAGTACCAGTTCAGCCGCCCGGCACTGTTCAGCTTCGCCTCGCCGCTCGAGGTCACGATCACCGGCTACGACCTCGACCGGCTGCGCCAGGCGGCGGAGCAGGTCCGCCTCGGCATGCAGGCGAGCCCGACCTTCAGCGACATCAAGTCGACGGTGGAGTCCGGCAACCCCGAGATCCAGATCGTGTTCGACCAGGAGCGCGCGGCGCAGCTCGGCATCTCCGTGCGCGAGCTCGCCGACCGCGTGGTGGCGAGCGTGCGCGGGGACGTGGCGACTCGCTACAAGCTGCGCGAGAAGAAGATCGACGTCCTCGTGCGCAGCGTCGACACGCGGGCCTCGTCCGTGGAGGAGATCCGATCGCTGATCGTGAACCCGGGCAGCGAGCGGCCGCTGCCGCTCGCGGCGGTCGCGGACGTGACCGTGGCGACCGGCCCCGCCGAGATCCGCCGCACGCGCCAGCAGCGCGTCGCGATCGTTTCCGCCAACCTGTCGGGTGGCGACCTCGGTTCCGCGGTCGCGGAACTGAACGGCATCGTGGCCGCGGCCGAGATGCCGGTCGGCGTCACCGCGGCCGTCAGCGGCCAGAGCGACGACATGAAGGATTCCTTCCGCTCCCTGCAGTTCACGATGCTGCTGGCGGTGTTCCTCGTGTACCTCGTGATGGCCTCACAGTTCGAGTCGCTGCTGCACCCCTTCGTCATCCTGCTGACGATACCGCTGGCGCTCGTGGGGTCGGTCTGGGCGATGTTCCTGACCGGAACCACCGTGAACGTGGTCGCCTACATCGGGCTCATCATGCTCGCGGGCATCGTCGTGAACCAGTCGATCGTCCTGATCGACGCCGTGAACCAGCTGCGCGAGAAGGGCCTCGGCAAGCACGAGGCGATCGTCGAGGCCGCGCGCCTGCGCCTGCGGCCGATCGTGATCACGAAGCTGACGACGATCCTCGGGCTCCTGCCGATGGCGATGGGACTCGGCGAGGGCGCCGAGATCCGCAAGCCGATGGCCATCACGGTGATAGGCGGCGTCGCGATCGCCAGCTTCTTCACTCTGCTCGTGATACCGGTGGTCTACTCGCTGCTCGACCGCAAGCGCTACCAGCCGGCGGTCGCCGGGGGCACGCCGCGCGTCGCGGCGGAGCACGGCGCGGGCTGAGGGAGCCCCGATGATCCACACGCGCTTCGCGCTCAGGCGGCCGGTCACCACGCTGATGACATTCATCGCGATCGCCCTGATCGGCGTGATCGCGATGCGCCTGCTGCCGCTCGAGCTGTTCCCGGACATCCGCTTCCCGGGCATCCAGGTCACGATCCCGTACGCCGGTTCCACGCCCGAGGAAGTCGAGCAGCTCATCACGCGCCCCGCCGAGGAGGCGATCGCGACGCTGTCCGGCATCAAGGAGATCCGCTCCACGTCCTCCGAGACCGGCGCCGAGCTCGTGGTCTTCTTCCAGTGGGACCGCGACCCGTCGGCGGTCGGGTTCGAGGTGCGCACCAAGCTCGAGTCCATCCGCCACGAGTTCCCGCCGAGCGCGAACCGCATCCTGACGCAGATGTTCGCCGCCGGCGACGACCGGGTGGTCGCCATCCGCATCTCGAGCGAGGAGGACCTGTCCCGGCAGTACGACATGCTCGACCGCTACCTCAAGAAGCCGATCGAGCGGCTCGACGGCGTCGCCCGGGTCTCGCTGGAAGGCGTCGAGCCGCTCGAGCTGCGGATCCTGGTGGATCCGGTCCGGATCGCGGCCTACGGCGTCGACATCGCGCGGCTGCGCGACTCGCTCGAGGGCGCGAACTTCTCGGTCAGCGCGGGCGAGATCACCGGCGGAGCGCAGCGCTTCCTGGTGCGGCCGATAGGCGAGTTCCGCAGCATCGACGACGTGCGCAACTTCATCGTCACCGGCAACGTGCGGCTCGACGACGTCGCCGACGTCAGCCTCGTCACGCCGGAGCTGACGGTCGGCCGGCACCTGAACGGCCGGCCCGGCGTCGGCCTCGACGTGTTCAAGTCGACCGGGGCCAACATCGTCGACGTCGCCGAGCGCGTGATGGCGGTGGTCGACGAGCAGCACAAGCTGCCCCAGCTGCAGGGCGTCGACGTCATCGTGCTGCAGAACCAGGCCGAGAACATCCGCAGCTCCCTGCACGAACTGCGCAACGCCGGCCTGATCGGCGCGGGCCTCGCCCTCGTCGTGCTGTTCCTGTTCCTGCGCGACTGGCCGACGACCCTGATCGTGGGGCTCGCGGTGCCGTTCTCGCTGCTGATCACCGTGGCGGCGATGTACTTCCTCGGCTTCTCGCTCAACATCCTGACGATGATGGGGATGCTGCTCGCGATCGGCCTGCTCGTGGACAACGCCGTCGTCGTCACGGAGAGCATCTTCCGGCACCGCCAGGGTGTCGGCGTCGACCCCATCGCGTCCACGCTCACGGGCGTCACCGAGGTGGGCCTCGCCGTGCTGGCCGGCACGCTGTCGACGGTCATAGTGTTCCTGCCGATCATCTTCGGCGACGAGAGCGAGATCTCCATCTTCATGGTCCACGTGGCGGTGCCGATCGTGGTCTCCATGGTGGCCTCCCTCCTCGTCGCCCAGACCATCATCCCGACGCTCACCGCGCGTTTCCCGCCGCCGCCGGCGATCCGTGCGGGCTCGTTCTTCGCGCGCATCCAGGGCTGGTACCTGCGGCGCCTCGACTGGCTGTTCGCGCACAAATGGTGGAGCGCGCTGTTCGTCGTGCTGACGGTCGCCTCGCCCGTGCCGCTCTTCGCGACCGGGATCGTCAAGATGGACATGTTCCCCCAGGACGCGTCCGACCGGCTCTTCATGCCGTACCACATCGAGGGCACCTACCCGCTCGCCCGCGTCGAGCAGGCGGTCACCCGCGTCGAGCAATACCTCGACGCCAACAAGGAACGCTTCTGCATCGACCTCGTATACAGCCACTACCTGCCGGACGAGGCCACCAGCACGATCCGCCTGAAGCCGCGCGAGCAGTGCGGGATGGCCCCGCGCGAGCTCATGCAGGAGATCGAGAAGGGCATGCCGGAGATCATCATCGGCAAGCCGAGCTTCCGCTTCGACGAGGAGCAGGGGCAGACCGGCGCGTTCAGCATGCGCCTGACCGGGGAGTCGACCGAGGAGCTGGTCGCCCTCTCCCACGACGTCGTGCGCCGGCTGCGCGAGGTGAAGGGCTTCGACTCGGTGCGTTCGACGGCGAAGGCCGGCGAGCACGAGGTGCAGGTCATCGTCGACCGCGACCGCGCGGCGCGGCTCGGCCTGTCACCGCAGGTGGTGGCGCAGACGGTCGCAGTCGCGATGCGCGGCGACCCGCTCAAGGAGTTCCGCGCCGACGACCGCGAGATCCAGATGCGGCTCGCGTTCCGCGCCGACAACCGCCAGACGCTCGAGGACCTCGCGGCGACGCCGCTCTACCTGCCCGACGGCACCCGCAGCACGCTGGGCGCCGTCGCGAGCTTCCGGATCGACCAGACGGCCCGCACGATCGAGCGCGTCGACCGCCTCACGTCGGTCGTCATCGAGGGCATCGTCGCGGACGACTCGTCGCTGGAGGACGTGAAGAAGGGCGTCGAGGCGATGATGGAGCAGTTCCCGCTGCCGCCGGGCGTCGGCTGGAAATACGGGCGCAGCGTCGAGGACAGCGACGACACCGCGAAGACGATGCAGACCAACATCCTGCTGGCCATCGCGCTGATCTTCCTGGTGATGGCCTCCCTGTTCGAGTCCCTGCTCTACCCGGTCTCGATCATCACCTCGATCGTGTTCGCGATCGTCGGCGTTTTCTGGGGGCTCGCGATCACGCGGACTCCGGTGTCGTTCATGGCCATGCTCGGGATCATGATCCTGATCGGGGTGATCGTGAACATCGGCATCGTGCTGGTCGCGCACGTGATCGACCTGCGCAAGGAGGGCATGAACCGGCACGACGCCGTCCTCGAGGCCGCGCGCCACCGGCTGCGGCCGATCCTCATGACGACCGTGGTGACCCTGCTCGCGATGCTGCCGCTCGCCGTGGGCGACATCCAGATCGGGGGAGACGGCCCCGCGTATTACCCGATGGCGCGCGCGCTGATGTCCGGGCTGCTGTTCGGCTCGGTGACTTCGCTGTTCTTCGTGCCGATGTTCTACGTGTGGCTGGACGACCTCAACGTCTGGCGCCAGCGCATCAAGCTGCACTCGCGGGGCCGGGGATCGGAGGGGTCAGACCCCTTCATATTCGAAACGGGTGGCGGGATCGCGAATATGAAGGGGTCTGACCCCTCCGATCCCGGTTAACGCAGCAGGACCTTGTAGACGTCCCAGTAGTCGTCGACCAGGACGTTCGCGTCCGGTACGCCGCCCGTCGCCGCCGGCGGCAGCGAGGCGGGCTGGGGCACGGTCTCGTTGGCGTTGCGCCAGGTCGCCGACGCGCCGATGGTCTCGCCGCGCTTCCTGAACTCGGCCGCGAGCCCGTCCTGCGCGCCGACCAGAGCGAGCGCCTGCGCGATCTCCCGCAGCCGCGCGAGGCAGGCGTCGAGGTTGCCGTGGCGCGCGCTCTCGACGCTGCGGTTGTTCGCGAGGCGGGCGTCCATCGCGAGTCCCGACGCGGCGAGCCGCGCAAACAGGTGCTGCGCGTAGGCGATGACCGCGAGGTTCACGTAGCGGCGCCCGTCGATGGACAGTCCCGGGAATTCCGGCCAGGGCTCCTTCTCGATCGTCCGGTGGGCCTCCTGCATGTCGCCCAGCTGCCGCTCGGCGGCCGCGACGCGCTCGCCCTGCCGGAGGATCTCGGCCGCCAGGGTGCGGCGCCTGAAGTAGTGCCAGAACCGCCGCAACTGGCGGAGGCGCTGCTCGCTGTCGGCCAGTCGCCCGCGCTCCGCCGCCGAGACTTCCTGGGCCTGGCGCAGCCGGTCATCCGCGACCTTGAGCCGCTCCGCGCGATCCTGCTGGAATTCGGCGAGTTGCTGCTTGCGCTCGGCGTCCTGCCGCTCGCGCTTGAGCTCGGCCACGAATTTCTCGAGCTGCTCGCGGCAGCCGCGCCACAATGCCTTGAGCCCGAAATGCACGAGGGCGTCGACGCCGCGCTCGGGGCTCCCGAGGAGGACCTCGAGCTGCTCGAGCTGCTGCTGGAGCCGCGTGTTGGCGTTTTCCTGCTGCTTGAGCTTGTTGCGCAGGTTGTGCAGCTGGTCGTCGAGGCTCTGCAGCTCCTTCTTGAGCTCGGCCCGGTTCCAGAACAGCTTCAGCAGCCGCTCCTGCTCGGCCGGGTCGGCCTTGCCGATCGACGGCAGCTTCAGCTGCGACCACTTGTCGGGAAGCATGACGGCCATGACCGGGCTCAGGCGGGCGCGGCGAAACGATGACCGCTGCCGACGCAGTACTCCAGCCACTTGTTGAGCAGCATGTTGCAGGACCAGCGCCTGCCGTGGTTCGGCGCGACGCCGGCGGCGAGGCTCCGCAGTCGCGGGTGCGACGGTGCGGCCCCCGTGGCGCAGGCTTCGGCCAGGCGCGCGTCGTGGTAGACGCGGATCTCGAGGCCCGGCTCGCGCGCCGCGGTGCCGCCGTCGTCGAAGACGTACGTCATCTGCAGCGCCGTCGTGTAACGGCACTGCTCGACAACCGAGAGTTCGAGCGCGGGCTCGCCCGCGACCTCGGAGGTCAGCGAGCCGCTCAGGCGCCGGAGGTCGGGCGCCAGCCAGCCGAGGCGGATGAAGTTGCTCTCGTAGAGCGTCATCAGGCTCACGAACGATCGTGGCCGCGCGCGCCAGGAGATCGAGCAGAGGCTGTCCGACAACATGGATTTGACTATATCACGGGGTTTCGGGGCCGAACCCCCCGCGATACGTGCGCCTGTTCACGAAAACGTCACGGCCTCACGCGCCTCGGGATGGCGAGGCGTTCCAGCACGCGGCTCGCGATCTCCTCGATGGACGTGTCCGTGGTCTCGAGGTACGGGATCCCGTTGCGCTCGAACAGCTGTTCGGCCGCTCGCACCTCGAACGCGCACTGCTGCGCGGACGCGTAGCGGCTGTCGGGGCGTCGCTCCTGGCGGATCTGCTGCAGCCGCCCGGGCTCGATCGTCAGTCCGAAGAGCTTCCGGCGATAGGGCTCGATCACCGCCGGCAGCCTGAGGCCCTCGAGGTCGTCCTCGGTGAGCGGGTAATTCGCGGCAAATGCGCCGTATTGCAGCGCCATGTACACGCAGGTCGGGGTCTTCCCGGAACGCGAGACCCCGATGAGGATCACGTCAGCGCGCTCGTAGTCGCGGGTCTGCGCCCCGTCGTCGTTCGCGAGCGCGAAGTTCGTCGCGTTGATCCGCATCGTGTACGCGTTGAGGTCCGCCATGCCGTGCGCGCGCCCCAGCACGTGCGCCGATGTCCGGCCGAGCTCCTGCTCGAGCGGGCCGAGGAACGCGTCGAAGAAATCGAGGAACAGGCAGTGCGCCTGCTTCAGCGCGTCGCGCACGTCGTCGTTCACCAGCGTCGCGAAGACGATCGGGCGGGCGCCCTCCTCGCGCCCGGCCTCGTCGATCTTCGCGGCCGCCTCGCGCGCCTTGTCAACGGTGGTGATGAATGGCAAAGTGATCGGCCTGAATTCCATGCCGTCGAACTGCGTCAGCAGGCTGTGTCCCATCGTCTCGGCAGTGACGCCGGTCTGGTCGGATACGAAGAAGACGGTTCGTCGCTGCTTCATGGCGGAGATCCCGATGGCCGTCGCGGCGCGCGTGGCGGACCGCAGCGCAGCCGATCGTAACAGGTGCGGAACGAGCGAGGATCGCGCGTGACCGGCTACACAGTTCCCCTGGCGGACCTGCGCATGAAGGATGTCGAGTCCGTCGGCGGCAAGAACGCGTCGCTCGGCGAGATGATCGGCCGTCTGTCCGACGCGGGCGTGCGCGTCCCCGGCGGGTTCGCGACCACGGCGCAGGCCTACCGCGATTTCCTCTCGCAGGACGGCCTCCGCGAGCGCATCGCGCGCGAGCTCGCCGCGCTCGATGTCGACGACGTCTCGCGCCTGGCCGACGCCGGCGCCCGGATCCGCGGCTGGATCCTGGACACGCGGTTCCAGCCCGCCCTCGAGCGCGAGGTGCTGGCGGCGGCCGCGCACCTCGGCAACGGCGGCTCCGCCGTCGCCGTGCGCTCCTCGGCGACAGCCGAGGACCTGCCGGGCGCCTCGTTCGCCGGCCAGCAGGAGACCATCCTGAACGTGCGCGGGCCGGACTCCGTGCTCGCCGCCATGCACCAGGTCTACGCTTCCCTGTACAACGACCGCGCGATCTCGTACCGCGCGCACCAGGGATTCGACCACGCGCAGGTCGCGATCTCCGTCGGCGTCCAGCACATGGTGCGCAGCGACGTCGGTGCGAGCGGAGTCATGTTCACGCTGGACACCGAGTCGGGCTTCCGCGAGGCCGTCTTCATCACCGCGTCCTGGGGCCTCGGCGAGCTGGTCGTGCAGGGTGCGGTCAACCCGGACGAATTCTACGTGTACAAGCCGGCGCTCCGCGCCGGGCGTCCCGCCGTGATCCGGCGCAACCTCGGCTCGAAGGCCAGCCGCATGGTCTACGCCCGGCAGCCCGGCCCGGGCCGGTGGACCGAGGTCACCGAGGTCGCCGCGGCCGACCGTGCGCGATTCTGCATCGGCGATGCCGACGTGCACGAGCTCGCGCGCCAGGCGCTGGTCATCGAATCGCATTACGGCTGCCCGATGGACATCGAGTGGGGCAAGGACGGCGAGACCGGCGCGATCTACGTCCTGCAGGCCCGGCCGGAGACGGTCCAGAGCCGGGCGGGCCGCACGATCCAGCGCTTCACGCTCAGGCAGCGTTCGCGCGCGCTCGCGCGCGGCCGCGCCATCGGGCAGCGCATCGGCACGGGCCCGGCGCGCGTCGTATCCGGCGCGCGCGAGATGTCGCGCGTGCAGCCGGGCGACGTGATCGTCTCGGACATGACGGACCCCGACTGGGAGCCGGTGATGAAGCGGGCTTCCGCCATCGTCACGAACCGCGGCGGCCGCACCTGCCACGCCGCGATCATCGCCCGCGAGCTCGGCATACCCGCGGTCGTCGGCTGCGTCGACGCCACGCAAACGATCGGCGACGGCGCGACCGTCACCGTGTCCTGCGCGGAAGGCGACACCGGCGTCGTCTACGAGGGCCGGCTCGATTTCGACCAGCAGCGCATCGAGCTCGACGCCCTGCCGGCGCCGCCCGTGCGCATCATGATGAACGTCGGCAATCCGGACCGTGCATTCGACTTCGCGTCAATCCCCAACCACGGCGTGGGCCTCGCCCGGCTCGAGTTCATCATAAACCGCATGATCGGCGTGCATCCCCGGGCGCTCCTCGACTTCGCCACGCTGGAGCCCGGCGTGCGAGAGCAGGTGCGGCGGCAGATGGCCGGCTACGACGACCCCGTGAGCTTCTTCGTCGAGAAGCTCGCCGAGGGCATCGCGAGCATCGCGGCGGCGTTCGCGCCCCAGCCGGTGATCGTGAGGCTATCCGACTTCAAGTCGAACGAGTACGCCAACCTGATCGGCGGGCGCAGCTACGAGCCGCACGAGGAGAACCCGATGCTCGGGTTCCGCGGGGCCTCGCGCTACACCGACCCCGCATTCGGCCCCTGCTTCGAGCTGGAGTGCAGGGCGCTCCGCCGCGTGCGCGACGAGATCGGCCTCGACAACGTCCAGATCATGGTGCCCTTCGTGCGCACCGTGCCCGAGGCCCGCCGGGTGGTGGAGCTGCTCGCGAAGAACGGTCTCGAGCGCGGCAAGGGCGGGCTTAAGCTCATCATGATGTGCGAGCTGCCGGCCAACGCGCTGCTCGCGCGCGAGTTCCTCGAGCATTTCGACGGCATGTCGATCGGCTCGAACGACATGACCCAGCTCGCGCTCGGGATCGACCGCGACTCGGCCATCGTCGCGCCGCTGTTCGACGAGCGCGACCCGGCGGTCAAGGCACTGCTCGCCCTAGCGATCCGCGCCTGCAAGGAGTCCGAGAAGTACGTCGGCATCTGCGGGCAGGGCCCGTCCGACCACCCGGACCTCGCGCGCTGGCTCGTCGAGCAGGGCATCGACTCGCTGTCCCTGAACCCGGACGCGGTCGTCGAGACCTGGCTGTACCTCGCGAACGGGTCGAAGGGCTAGCCGCCGCCGAGATCCGCGCGCGCCTTCTCCCAGTCGCGACCCTCGAACGGCGCCACCGTCGTCGAGGACACCGTGCCCGGGTCGAGGCAGCGTGCGTTGACGCTGAAACCGTCCGGGTGCGAGCGCGGGACGTAGAACGACTTGACGCCGCAGTGCCGGCAGAACCGGTGCTTCGCGACGCCCGTCCCGAACGAATATTCAACGAGGTTGCCGGCGCCGGAAAGCAGGCGGAACGCATCGCCCGCCACGATCAGGTGCAGGTACGACGACCTTCCGCACATCGAGCAGTTGCAGGCGAGCAGCTCGAGGTCGGCCGGAGCGGTCACCTCGAACCGCACGCGGCCGCAGTGGCAGCCGCCCGCGTGGCGCACGGCTTTGCGGCCGCTCATGCCCGCGGCGCGTTCCACGGTGCGGCGAACAGCGCCGAGCGGTAGTGGCGCAGCTCCGCGATCGACTCGTGCACGTCCGCGAGTGCCGTGTGCCGCGACTCCTTGGCGACGCCCTCCGCAACCTCCGGGGCCCAGCGGCGCGCCAGCTCCTTGACGGTGCTGACGTCCAGATTGCGGTAATGGAAGTAGCGCTCGAGTGCCGGCATCCACCGTGCGAGGAAGCGCCGATCCTGGCACACGCTGTTGCCGCACATCGGCGAGCGGTTCGGGCCGACGTGCGTCGCGAGGAATTCGAGCGTCGCGCGCTCCGCCGACGCCTCGTCGACGGCGCTTGCGAGCGAGCGGGCCGTGAGGCCGCTCGTGCCGTGGGTGCGGGTGTTCCACTCGTCCATGGCGGCGAGAGTCCCCGCACCCTGGTGTACGGCGATGACCGGTCCCTCGGCGATGACCGCGAGATCGCGGTCCGTCACCACCGTCGCGATCTCTATGATGCGGTCGCGTTCCGGAACGAGGCCGGTCATCTCGAGGTCGATCCAGATCAGCCGCTCGTCCTGCGCCATGTTGCCGGTGATCTTACCAGAGGCTAGAGTGCCCCTCGCCCGCACGCCATGCATCCCTTCACGCTCCTCTTCGTCGTCGCCCTCGTGTCATCGACCGGCGTCGAGCTCTGGCTCCTCGCGCGCCAGGTCCGCGCGGTGCGTGCGCATCGCGCGCGTGTGCCGGCTCCGTTCGCGGCAGCGGTCACGGCGGAGGAGCACGCCCGCGCCGCGGATTACACGGTCGCGCAAGCGCGGCTCGCGGGCGCCGAACGGGGGTTTGCGGCCCTGCTTGCCCTCGCGCTCACCGTCGGCGGGGGCATCGCGGCGATCGACGGCGCGTCCGCGCAGCTCGGGACCGGTGCATTGCCGCGACAGCTCGCAGTCGTCGCGGGATTCGGGCTCCTGGTCGCGCTCTGCGGCCTGCCCTTCGATGCGTGGCGCACGTTCCGCGTCGAGGCCCGCTTCGGGTTCAACCGCATGACCCCCGCCCTCTTTGCCGCGGACGCGCTGAAAGGCCTGGCCGTCGGCGCGGCGCTCATGTTGCCGCTCGCCGCCCTCGTGCTGTGGCTGATGCACCGCGCGGGCGACCGCTGGTGGCTGTACGCGTTCGCCGCCTGGGCCACGTTCTCGCTCCTGGCCGGCTGGGCATGGCCGAGGATCATCGCCCCGCTCTTCAACCGCTTCAGCGAGCTCGGGCCAGGCGCGCTGCGTGACGGCGTCGAATCGCTGGCTCGACGCTGCGGGTTCGAGCCGCGCGGCGTGTACGTCATGGACGGCTCGCGACGGAGCACGCACGGCAACGCGTACTTCACCGGGTTCGGGCGCAACAAGCGCATCGTGTTCTTCGACACGCTGATCGCGTCGCTCGCCCAGCCGGAGGTCGAGGCCGTGCTGGCGCACGAGCTCGGGCACTATCGCCTCCGGCACGTCGCGCTGCGCCTTTGCGTCTCGCTCGCCGCCGGTTTCGCGGCTTTCGCCCTGGTCGCCTGGCTCGGCCGGGAACCGTGGTTCCAGCCGGCGCTCGGCGTCGCGGACGGCGGTCCGCACACGCTGCTGCTGGTGTTCGCCGTCATCGCGCCCGCATTCGGGTTCTGGTTGCGTCCGCTCTCGGCGCTTGTCTCGCGTCGCCACGAATACGCTGCCGACCGGTTCGCGGCCCGGCACGCCGATGCGGCGGCGCTCGCGGACGCGCTGGTCAAGCTCTACCGTGACAACGCCTCGACGCTCACGCCCGACCGCCTGTACACCGGGTTCCATGCCTCGCACCCGCCGGCGCTCGCGCGCATCGCGCGCCTCGCGCCCGGCCGGCACGCGTGACCGCCGACGCGCGCGCTGGTCGCGTGGTCGCGAGCCACGGCCGCGATGCCGTGGTCGCGGACGAGGCGGGCCTGCGCGTGCACTGCCGGCTGCAGGGACGACGCCTGTCCGTGGTTTGCGGCGACCGCGTGCTCTGGTCGCCCGCCGCCACCGAGGGCGGCGCCGGCGTCATCCGCGAACTGCTCCCGAGGCGGAGCTGCCTCACGCGGATCGACGCCCGTGGCACTCCGGAACCGGTTGCCGCCAACCTGTCGCAGCTCGTGGCGGTCCTCGCGCCTGTCCCGGCGCCGGACTTCGGCCTCTGTGACCGATATCTCGCGGCAGCCGAGTGGAACGGGCTCGAAGCCTGCATCGTCGCCAACAAGAGCGACCTCGAGGCTCCCGACGCCACGTTCGATGCGTCCCTGCGGGAGTACGCGAGGATCGGCTATGCCGTCGTGCACGCGAGCAAGAGGCGCAGCGGCGGTGCGGATGCGTTGCGCCAGCGGCTGTCGGGCACTACCAGCGTGCTCGTCGGCCAGTCGGGCGTCGGAAAGAGCTCGCTCACGAACGCGCTCGTGCCGGGCGTCGAGGCGGCCGTCGCCGAGGTCTCGCGCGCGAGCGAGACCGGCCGGCACACGACCAGCACGGCGTCCCTCTACGTGCTGCCGAGCGGCGGCGAGCTGATCGACTCACCGGGCGTACGCGATTTCGCGCCGCCATTGCCGCCGGCCCGCGAGGTGGCCGGCGGTTTCCGCGAGATCGCGCTGCGCGCACCGGGCTGCCGGTTCCGCGACTGCCTGCATCGCACCGAGCCGGGTTGCGCGGTCACCGCAGCCCGCGATGCCGGCGAGATCACGCCCCGCCGCCTCGACAGCTACCGGAGCCTGCTGGCACTCGCCGAGCAGATGGCGGCGCACGCGCCGCCGCGCCTCAGGCGATGACCTGGCGGCCGGCGAGCGCGTGCGCGAGCGTGCCGCCGTCCACGTACTCGAGCTCGCCGCCGACGGGCACTCCGTGGGCGATTCGGGTCGCGCGGATGCCGCGGCGCGCGACGAGCTCGCCGATGTAGTGGGCGGTGGCCTCGCCCTCGACGGTCGGGTTGGTCGCGAGGATGACCTCGCGCACCTCGCCCTCGTCGAGCAGCGATTCGAGCCGGTCGAAGCCGAGCTGCTCGGGACCGATGCCGTCGAGCGGCGACAGGTGGCCCATCAGCACGAAGTAGCGGCCGCCGTAGCCGCCGGACTGTTCCACGGCGACCACGTCGGCCGGCGACTCGACGATGCAGAGGGAGGACGCATCCCGGCGCGGAGCGGAGCAGATTTCGCACAGTTCGCCATCCGTGAGCATCCTGCAGCGCCGGCAATGGACGACATTCGCGGCGGCTTCCTCGAGCGAGCGCGCGAGCGAGCGCGCGCCTTCGCGGTTGCGCTCCAGCAGGTGGAATGCCATGCGCTGCGCGGACTTCGGGCCGACGCCCGGCAACACGCGCAAGGCCTCGATGAGGCGGGCGAGTCCTGGGGAATACTTCACGCCACCGCCGTCAGAACGGCAGCTTCATGCCCGGCGGGAGCTGCATCCCGCCCATGGCGCCGGCCATGTGCTGCTGCACCGCCTCGCCAACCCGGCGCGTCGCGTCGTTGCACGCAGCCGCCACGAGGTCCTCGAGCATCTCGCGGTCGGAAGCCGCGACGGCCGGATCGATCTCGACGCGCCGCACTTCGTGCCGGCCGTTCATGACGACCTTGACCATCCCGCCGCCGGCCTCGCCCGTGACCTCGAGGGACGCGAGCTGCTCCTGCGCCTTCTGCATGTTTGCCTGGAGCTGCTGCGCCTGGCGCATCAGCTGACCGATGTTCTGTTTCATGCGCGCATCTTACCCGACCGGCTTGATCGAGTCCGGCTGCAGGACGGCGCCGAAGCGCTCGCGCAGGGCTTTCACGTTGGGGTCGCGCTCGAGTGCGGCACGCGCCTGCTCCTGACGCTCATCCCGCGCCTGTTCCTCGCGCCTCGCCGGCGTGTCGCCCGTGTCGCCCCGCTCGATCGCGAGGCTCGCCGCCTCCCCGACCACGGCACGCAGCGCCTGCAGGAAGCGGTCTTCGAGCTGCCGCGTGTGCAGGGCTCCTGCACGCGCGTCGAGCAGGAACCGGAAATGGCTGCCGTCGCGACCCAGCAGCTGGCAATGGCCGGCGAGCTGTCGCGCCGGGCCCTTGAGCTCGAGGCGGGCGAGCAGCGCCGGCCAGTCCCCCTCGGGCACCGCCGCGGCCGGCTTCGCTACAGGCCGTTCCGGCGCCGGGGTGGCGCGCGCAGCGGTCGCGCCACCACGATCGCCCGCGGCGACGGGCAGGCCGGCAGGCCGGAAGGCCAGCATGCGCAGCAGCGTCATTTCGAAGCCGCTGCGCGGGTCCGGCGCGAGGTCGAGGTCGCGCCGTCCCTCGATCGCGAACTGGTAGGCGAGCTGCAGGTCCTCCGCGGGCACCCGCGCGGCCAGCGCGTCGAGCACTTCCGGCGGATGGACCTCGTCCTCCGAGAGTCCCGGGACGGCCTGCCGCAGGGCGACCTTCTGCAGCAGCGCTGCGACCTCGTCGAGGAGCTGCGCATAGTCGGGAGCAAATTCGTCGATTGCGGCGACGAGCTGGAAGAGGCCCGGCGCATCGCCCGCGGCGAGGCGCTCGACGAGTCCGACCACGCGCTGGCGATCCACGGTGCCGAGCATGGCGCGCGCGTCGGATTCGGTCACGCGACCCCCGCCGAACGCCAGCATCTGGTCGAGGAGCGACAGCGCATCGCGCAGGCTCCCGTCCGCGGCGCGCGAAAGGAGCTCGACGGCTCGCGGCTCAAAGCTCACCTTCTCCGCCCCCAGGATATGCGCAAGGCGCGCCGCGATCAGTGCCGCGGGCAGCCGCTTCAGGTTGAATTGCAGGCAGCGCGACAGGACCGTGACCGGCAGCTTCTGCGGGTCCGTCGTCGCCAGCAGGAACTTGACGTGCGGCGGCGGCTCCTCGAGCGTTTTCAGCAGGGCGTTGAAGGAATGCGCCGACAGCATGTGGACTTCGTCGATCAGGTAGACCTTGTAACGTCCCCGGTTCGGCAGGTACTGGACGTTCTCGAGCAGCTCGCGCGTGTCGTCGACCTTGGTGCGCGACGCGGCGTCGACCTCGATGAGGTCGACGAAGCGGCCTTCCTCGATCTCGCGGCAGGCCGCGCATTCCCCGCAAGGATTCGAACTGACGCCGCGCTCGCAGTTGAGCGAGCGCGCGAGGATGCGCGCGATCGTCGTCTTCCCGACGCCGCGCGTCCCGGTGAAGAGGAAGGCATGGTGCACGCGGCCCGAGTCCAGCGCGTTCACGAGCGCCTGGCGCACGTGCTCCTGGCCGACCAGCTCGGAGAACGTGCGCGGGCGCCATTTACGGGCGAGTACGAGGTAGCTCATCGGGCTCCAGTGCTGCGATCTCGCATTTTCGCGCATCCGCGGGGAGGAATGGAGGCGGCCCGCGCCAGCACCCCTCCGGCACCCGATGCCACCGCTACCGTTGCTCCCTTCCGGGCCTGGCGGGGTTCACGGCTGATCGTCGCGGAGGAACCGGCGCGAGCCACCATGAAACGGCCGGGCCGGGCATCGTAAGGTCGGCTACCGGGGGCGTCAACCGCGCGCAGCCGCCTGCGGAAGCCACAGCGTCACGGCCGTTCCGCGGCCCGGCGCGCTCTCGATCTCGATGTGCCCGCCATGGATGTCGAGGATCTCCTTGACGATGCTCATGCCGAGTCCGGTGCCCGAGACGGCCGACGCCGTCTCGGCGCGGTAGAAGCGCTCGAAGATGCGGCGCTGCGTCTCCTCGTCCATCCCCGCGCCGCGGTCCTCGACGCGCACGCCGACTTCGCCCGCGCGCGCGACCAGCCGGACCGCGATGGGCGCGCTTGGCGGCGAGTACTTGCAGGCGTTCGCGATGACGTTGCTGAGCGCCTGGCAGAACTTGTCCGCGTCCAGGAAGGCCTCCGCCGCGCCGATGTCGCCGTCGAGCGTCGGCACGCGGGCGTACTCGCCGACCCGGAAGGATTCGATGTAGCGGCGCACGGCGGGGGCCAGCGGCTGGCGGATCATCGTGAAGTCGCGGCCCGCGCGCGCCTCGATGCGCGCGAGGTCGAGCAGTTCCGAGACGATTCCGGCGATCTGGTCGCCGTGGCGGCGCATGGTCGCGAGGATCTCCCCGCGCTGCGTCGGCGTCGGGTCGCTTGCCTGCAGGAATTCCGCGTACCCGGTGATCACCGCGATCGGCGTGCGCAGCTCGTGCGCCGCCGTCGCGACGAAGCGGCTCTTCGCGCGGTCCAGCTCGTCGGCGAGCGTGACATCGCGAAAGTAGGCGACCTGCGCGCCCACCCCTGCACCGACCACCCGGCATTCGAGCACCGCCGGACGAGGCCGCTGCAGCCTCAGGACGGCCGCGGCGCCAGGCTGTGGCTCCCCTGCCGCTTCGCCCGCCCCGAGCTCGGCGAGCCGCGACCAGAACGCGGCGCGCGAGAGGCCGATCAGGCCGTCGCGCGGCCAGCCGGTCATCGCCAGGAAGGCCGGGTTGGTCTCGGTCACCCAGCCTGCCGCGTCGAAGGACACGAGGCCGTCCGGCGAGAGGCTGAGGATCGTCGACAGCTCCTCGTTGCGCTCGGTGAGTCGCTGCTCGGCGTCCTCACGGGCACGGTTGGAGTCGCCGAGCAGCCGGCCCATGCGCTGCAGCTCGCCGACCGTGTGGCGGAACTCGCTGACTTCGAATTCCGGCGAGGCCTGGTCGTACTCGCCGACGGCGATGCGGTGCGCCATGCGCTCGATCTGCCGCAGCGGCTCCGCGATGCCGTGGCTCACGATGCGTGCGCGGCGGTACAGGAACGTGAAGAAGACGGCATAGAACCCGGCGAGTCCGGCGAGCATCACCCAGCCGACCGCCTCGAGTTCGCGGTTCAGCGTGCGCGACGGACCGAAGACGCCCTGCTCGGGAACGAGGCTCATCAGCTTCCAGCCGACGGAGGGAATCGTCTCCCACGCGACGAGATGCGGCGACTCGCCCTCCAGCCGTCCGCTGCCCGAAGGTTGCGCCTCGAGCAGCGCACCGATGCCCGCGAGGTCGGCACGCCGGTACACGTTGAACTCGTCCGGCTTGAACGTGTCGGCGCGGATTGCGTCGACATAGTCGTGCGCGGTCAGCTCCCGCAGCCCGAACAGCTGCTCGCCCTGAGGCGGCAGTGCGAGGAGCGTTCCGGACTTGCCGATGAGAAGCAGGAAGCCCTGCCACGGCACGTCCTGGCCGAGCACGTCCGCCACGATGCGGTCGATCGTGACGTCGGCGCCGACCACGGCCTCGAGGAAATCGCCGCGGTACGCCGGCGCAATGGCGGACACGAGCCAGCCCTTGCCCGCGGGGTCGACGTAGGCGTCGGTCCAGACGACCGCGCGCGACGGGTTGTGCCGAGCGTCCGCCTCGTAATAGAAGTTGAAGTCCGGGATGTTTATGCCAGGGTCGTAGACCGAAGCGGCGTCGATCCATGGCCAGATCCGGTTCAGCGAGTCGTACGTGTTGAGGTAGGCCTGCACGATCAGCGGGTTCGCGAGCGTGACGTCGCGCAGCAGCGGGTCGACCGTGGACAGGCGCTCCAGGCGCTCGTAGTCGGCCGGCCCTTTCACGGTCCGGGCGGACCAGTAGACCGCCGCGCCGCCGTCATCCGTCGCCGTCGTGAGGACGCCGCTCGGTTGCAGCCGCAATCGACTGCGGTCGCGTGCGGAAGGGGCGGGTCTCGCCAGCGCGGCTTCCGTCTGGCGTCGAAGGACCTCGGTGAGCGCCGCCACCTGCCCGAGCTGCTGGTCGATCACCGCCGATTCATCGGCCGCAAGCCGCGAGAGTTCCTGCCGCGCCACTTCCGACATCGCCGCAACGTTGCGGCGCAGCGACCAGGCGTGGCTCGTGAGATATACGGCGACGAGCAACAGCTCGACGACCAGGAGCGGGACCAGTGCGTTCCGAACGTAGGCGCGCCAGACCCAGCGCAACAGCGAGGTTTCCCGCTGCGGCAGCGCGCCGGCCGGCGGTCGCAGAGCGGGATTCGCGGCCATGCCTTTAGTGTATCTGCGCGAAAATTGGCGGAGAGGGCGGGATTGTGCGCGCTACGCGCGCCTCGTCGAAGTTGCGTGCACTCCGCCTCCTACAGCACGCCGCCAACCCACGTGGGCAGGCTTGCCGGAGCGGATTGCCGAGCGAGCGCGTAAGTTCCGGCGGCGCGAGCGAGGCATGTCTGCTCCGGCAAGCCTGCCCTGGTGGAATGGCGGAGAGGGTGGGATTGTGCGCGCTGCGCGCGCATCCCTCGCTACGCTCGGGACCGTCGCCGCTGCGCGGCTCCGTCCTTCGGCGCACTTCGTGCGCCTCGTCGAACCCGGGTCGGTTCGTCCACGCACACTTACTGCCACTTCCTGAGTTCCCCCCAGGGGCCGTCCGGCGAGCGAATAAAGATCGGCTGAGCGAGCGGACGGCCCCTGGGGGGAACTCAGGAAGTGGCGGAGAGGGTGGGATTCGAACCCACGTAGGGCGTAATGCCCTCAACCGATTTCGAGTCGGTGCCGTTATGACCGCTTCGGTACCTCTCCGTGCAGGAATCCGGAACCCGGCACAGCGGGCTGATCCGGAACGGCTATTCTACATCAATGGAACCGGGATCCGCGCCGGCCGCCCACCCCTGGCGGCGACTCCGCAGCCGGTTCGGCATACCCGCCCTCCTCCTAATCGCGATGATGACGGGCACCTGTTCGCGGATGCCCGGCACGCTCGAGCAGATCCACGCGCTCGGCCGCCTCAAGGTCGTGACGCGCACGAGTCCGCTCGCCTATTACGAGGGTGCGGCGGGGCCAGAGGGACCGGAGTACGAGCTGGCGCGCGGATTCGCCGAACGGCTCGGCGTGCGGCTCGAACTCAAGTTCGTCCGCACGACGGCGGCGGCGCTGCTGTCGGTCAGGCGCAACCGCGCGCACGTGGCCGCGGCCGGCCTCGTGCTGGACGAGTCCCGTGCCGATCGCGTCCGCTTCGGCCCGGTGTACCAGCGCATCGACCAGTACGTCGTCTATCGCGTGCAGGACCGCCTGCCCGCTTCCGCCGCAGACCTCGTCGGGCGCCGCGTGGTGATCCAGCGGAACTCCCGCCATGCCGCGGCCCTGGCACGCCTCGCGCAGAAGGCGCCCGCCCTGACCTGGTCCGAAATCCGCGCGGCCGACACGCTCGACCTGCTGGAGCGTGTCGCCACGGGCGAGGCGGACGTGACGATCGCGGACTCGATCGAGTTCTCGCTCGGCCGGCATTTTCATCCGGACCTGCGTCCGGCCTTCCGCCTCGCGGAATCGGAGGCGGTGGCCTGGGCGCTGTCGCCGCATGGCGCGGACCTCCTGCCCGAGGTGGCGCGCTATTTCGCGGAGCTCGAGGCTGCCGGGCGGCTCGCCGACATCCTCGAGCGCAACCGTCGTGCGCTCGTGCGGTTCGACCGCGTGGATGCGGCTAACTTCGTCACCGGCGTTCGCGAGCGGCTCCCGCAATACCAGGCGCTGTTCCAGGAAGCCGCGCTCGCCACCGGCTTCGACTGGCGCTTGCTCGCCGCCATCGGCTACCAGGAATCCCGCTGGAACGCGGCGGCCGTGTCGCCGACGGGGGTCGAAGGCGTGATGATGCTGACCGCCGAGACCGCGCGCCGCGTGGGCGTCGCCAATCGCACGCACCCGCGCGAGAGCATCCTGGGCGGCGCGCGTTACCTTCGCGTCGTCGAGAAGACCATTCCCCGCCGCATCCCTGAGCCGGATCGCACCTGGCTGACGCTCGCCGCCTACAACGTCGGTTACGGGCATCTCGAGGACGCGCGCATCCTGACCGAGCGCCGTGGCCAGGACCCCGACAGCTGGAGCGACGTGCGGGCGAACCTTCCCCTGCTCGCGCAGGAACGCTACTACACGACGCTGCGGCGCGGCTACGCCCGCGGCTGGGAGCCCGTCGGCTTCGTGCGCAACGTGCAGACGTACGCGGAACTGCTGCGGTGGATGGTCCCGGACGCGCCGGAATCAGCGGCGGCCGGCAAAGAAGCGCCGAAGTAGCGCACCGCACTCCTCCGACAGCACGCCGCCGAAGGCGTCCACGCGGTGGTTCATCGCGTCGGCCGCGACCAGGTTGAAGACGCTGCCCGCTGCGCCCTGCCGCGGATCCCAGGCGCCGAACACGAGCCGTGCGACGCGCGCATGCGCGATCGCGGCAGCGCACATCGGGCAGGGCTCGAGCGTGACGTACAGCGTCGCGCCGCCGAGCCGGTAATCGCCGACCGCGCCGGCAGCGGCGCGGAGCGCGAGGACCTCGGCGTGCGCGGTGGGATCGTGGCTGCCGATCGGGCGGTTCCAGCCCTCGCCGAGCATCGCCTCGTCGCGCACCACGATCGCACCGACCGGCACTTCCCCTTCGGCTTCCGCGCGCCCGGCGAGCTCGAGCGCCTTGCGCATCCAGTCGACGTCGCTCATGGGGCCGTGCGCACGTTGCGCCTCGCCGCGGCATAGCGTGCGAGGGTGCGCTTGCGCGCCTGGTCATGCCGCACGAGCGGCCGCGGATAGTCGCGACCGATGCGGCAACCGGCGTCCGCCTGGACGCGGCGCGGCATCTCCCAGGGCGCGTGCAGGTAGCGGTCGGGAACGCGGGCAAGCTCCGGGACCCAGCGGCGGATGTAGCGGCCGTCCGGGTCGAAGCGTCGCGACTGCATGACCGGGTTGAAGATCCTGAACCACGGCTGCGCGTCGCAGCCGGTCGACGCGCACCACTGCCAGTTCCCGTTGTTCGCCGCGAGGTCGAAGTCGAGCAGCCGCGCCGCAAAGTGCCGCTCGCCCCGCCGCCAGTCGAGGCCCAGGTCCTTGGCCAGGAACGAGGCGGTCACCATGCGCAGCCGGTTGTGCATCGTTCCTGTGGACCCGAGCTCGCGCATCGCCGCGTCGACGAGCGGGTAGCCGGTGTTTCCCGCGCACCAGGCGCGCCAGTGTCGTTCGTTGCGCGACCACGCGAGCCGGTCGTATTCGCGCCGGAAAGCGTGGTCCACGACGTCGGGCCTCGCCGCCAGCACCGCGAAGAAGAAATCGCGCCAGACGAGCTCGGCGAGCCACGCCCTGGCACCGGCGCTGCCGGCGCGGCGCGCGCCGTCGACCAGACGGCGGATCGAGATCGTGCCGAAGCGCAGATGGGCCGAAAGGCGCGACGTCGCGGCAGCCGCCGGAAAATCCCGCTGTCGCCGGTATTGCGCGAGTCGCGGCCGGAAAGCCTTCCAGAGCCGCGCGGCGCCCGTCATGCCCGCGGGGATCGGCAGGCGCGCGCGCCGGAAGCCGAGCGACGCAAGCGATGGCAGCGCGCTGCCACGATCCCTCGCGAGCCTCCCGCGCAGTCCCGAGACCGGGTACGCCGACAGGTCGCGCGATGACAGGGTCGCCATCCAGCGCTTGCGATACGGCGAGAACACGGAGAACCAGCCGCCGCCCTTCGTGCGGATCTCGTCGAGTTCGAAGATCACCTGGTCCTTGCGCAGACGAAGCGAGGTGCCGCCCGGCAGCCTCGCCGCGACGCGCGCATCGCGCGCGACCGCCGCCGGCTCGTAGTCCCGGGCAGCATGCACCGTCGTCGCCCTGAGGCGCGCGGCGAGGCGCGGTATCTCGACCTCGGCGCGACCGCGGAGCACGTGCAGCGCGCCGCCGCGCGCACGGAGCGCCGCCTTCAGCTCGCGCACCGACTCCCAGATGAAGGTGACCCGCGCATCTCCCGGGGGCAGGGCTTCCAGGATATCCGTGTCGAACAGGAAGGCGCAGTGGACGACGTCGGCCACGCGCAAGGCGTCCGACAGGGCCGCATGGTCGTCGACGCGCAAGTCGCGGCGGAACCATACCAGAGCGTGCACCTGGGTGCGCGGATCGTCCATGACGCAGGGTATCATCGGCTGCACGCTGCCGGCCCATCCCGGTGCGCTGCAGGAGACCCGGATGCAGATGTCCACGCCGACGGAGGAGCGGGTCCACAGCATCGGCGGCGTCGAAATCAACGTCCGCGTCTTCCCGCCGGCGGGACGCGCGCGCGCGGCGGTAGTCATCTGCCACGGCGTGAACTCCCACGGCGGCCAGTACCTCTGGCCAGCCGGGCAGCTCGCGATGGCCGGCCTCGCGACGTTCGCGCTCGACCTGCGCGGCCGCGGTAAATCCGGCGGACGCCGCTACTACGTCGACGACGTCGCGGAATACGTGGCCGACGTCGCGGCCGTCATCGGCCTCGCGAAGTCGCGGCACCCCGGACTTCCGGTTTTCCTGCTGGGCCACAGTGCCGGCGGCGTGGTCTCGGCGAGCTATGCGCTCGATCACGGACCCGAGATCGCGGGCCTGGTCTGCGAGAGCTTCGCGTTCAAGGTCCCGGCGCCGGATCCCGTGCTGGCGCTGA
>DATEEF010000001.1:0-18292 GCA_035281265.1 Steroidobacteraceae bacterium | reverse complement strand
GGCGCTGATCAAGTGCCTCTCGCGGATCGCTCCACGCCTGCCGGTCCTGAAGCTGCGCAACGAGGACTTTTCGCGGGACCCGGTTGCGGTGCGCATGCTGAACAGCGACCCATTGACGGCCGGCGAAGTCCAGCCGGCACGGACGGTGGCGGCCCTCGTGCGGGCCAACGAGCGGCTGCGCCGCGAGTTTCCGCGCATCACGCTGCCGGTCCTCATCCTGCACGGCACCGCGGACAAGGCGACGCTGCCGGCGGGCAGCCAGCTCTTCTTCGACACGGCCGGGTCGAAGGACAAGACGCTGAAGCTTTACGACGGTCACTTCCACGACCTCTTGAACGACGTCGGCAAGGACGCCGTGCTCACGGACATCCGCGGCTGGATCGACGCGCGGATCTGACCCGGAGGACGGACCGCGCAGCGCGCGGGATCATCCGACGCCGATCGACTCCCACATCGTGCTGCCCGAGCAACCCGCCACCTCGGCGAATTTCGCGTCGGCATCGGCGACCGGGGTGCCATCGTCGTAGGTATCGTAAAAGGCGCCCCACGCGGCGAGCGATGGCGCCGTGACGACGAATTCGAACCGGTTTTCGCTGTCGCCCACGATGATGGGGTAGCGGATGTGGACCTGCAGCCGCTCGCCGTTCTTCATCGACCTCGCGGCCGCGAGCCAGGTTCGCGCGACGGCCCTTGCATCGTCCAGCGTCTTGCCAGGCCTCAATTCGCACGACCAGACATGCTCGAACTCATTCGCGGCAGCCGGCGCGGACATCGTCACGACCGCGATTGCGAACCAGCCCATGATCGCCGCACGTTTCATGGCAATCCCTCACTCCCACTCGATCGTCGCCGGCGGCTTGCCGGAGATGTCGTAGACGACGCGCGAGACGCCCGGGACCTCGTTGACGATGCGCCGGGCGACGAGGTCCAGGAACTCGTACGGCAGGCGCGCCGCGTGCGCGGTCATGAAATCCACGGTCTCGACCGCGCGCAGCGCGATCACCCAGTCGTAGCGTCGGCCGTCCCCCATCACCGCCACAGAGCGCACCGGGAGGAAGATGGCCATCGCCTGGCTCACCGAATCGTAGAGCCCGTGCGCACGCAGCTCCTCGATGTAGATCGCGTCGGCCCGGCGCAGCAGGTCCGCCGCCTCGCGCGTCACACGCCCGAGGATGCGCACGCCGAGGCCGGGACCCGGGAACGGATGGCGGAAGACCATCTCGCGCGGCAGGCCGAGCTCGAGGCCGATGCGCCGGACCTCGTCCTTGAACAGTTCGCGCAACGGCTCGAGCAGCGCAAGGTGCATGCGCTCCGGCAGCCCGCCCACGTTGTGGTGCGACTTGATGACATGGGCCTTGCCGGTCTTGCCGCCCGCCGACTCGATCACGTCGGGGTAGATCGTGCCCTGCGCCAGCCACTTGACGCCCTCGATCCGGCGCGACTCCTCCTCGAAGACCTCGATGAAGAGCCGGCCGATGATCTTGCGCTTGCGCTCCGGATCCTCCTCGCCGGCGAGCGCCGCGAAAAAGCGCTCGGAGGCGTCGACGCGAATCACCCGGATCCCGAGATGGCGTGCGAAGGTGTCCATCACCTGGTCGCCCTCGCCGAGCCGCAACAGTCCGTGGTCGACGAAGACGCAGGTCAGCTGGTCGCCGATGGCGCGGTGCAGGAGCGCCGCGACGACCGAGGAATCGACCCCTCCCGAGAGGCCGAGGAGCACGCGGTCCCGGCCCACCTGGTCCCGCACGCGCTGCACGGCGTCGTCTACGATGTGGCCGGCGTCCCACAGCGCGTCGCAGCCGCAGATCTCGCGCACGAAGCGCTCGAGGATCGCGCGGCCGGCGCGCGTGTGCGTGACTTCGGGGTGGAACTGCACGCCGTAGTACCGGCGCGCGTCGTCGGCCATGGCGGCGAGCGGCGCGTTGGTCGTGGCGGCGATGGCGGTGAACCCGGGCGGCAGCGACTCGACGCGGTCGCCATGGCTCATCCAGACGTCGAGCGCGCCGTCATCCTTCGCGCCGTCGTCGGTGATGCCGTCGAGCAGCCGCGAAGGGGCCGTGCGCCTGACGCTGGCGTACCCGAATTCGCGGTGGCTCGACGGCGCGACGCGGCCGCCGAGCTGCGCGGCCATCGTCTGCATGCCGTAACAGATCCCGAGCACCGGCACGCCGAGCGTGAAGACTTCGGGGGGCGCGCTCGGCGGCCGGGCGTCGGTGACCGACTCGGGGCCGCCCGAGAGGATGACGCCGCGCGCCCCGAAGCGCCGCACCGCCTCGTCGCCGCAGTCCCAGGGCAGGATCTCGCAGTAGACGCCTATCTCGCGCACGCGGCGCGCGATGAGCTGCGTGTACTGGGCGCCGAAGTCGAGGATCAGGATGCGGTGCGCGTGGATGTCGGCCGGGGCCGGCTGCATGCGGGCTGCCATCATCCGATCCGGTAGTTCGGCGCTTCTTTGGTGATGCTCACGTCGTGCACGTGGCTCTCGCGGACGCCGGCGCCCGTGATGCGCACGAACACCGGGCGCCTGCGCATCTCGTCGATGTCGTGGCTGCCCGTGTACCCCATCGCGGCACGGATGCCGCCGGCGAGCTGGTGCAGTATCGTCACCAGGCTCCCCTTGTACGGCACGCGCCCCTCGACGCCCTCCGGCACGAGCTTTTCCAGCTCCTCCACGGTGTCCTGGAAGTAGCGGTCGCTGGAGCCGTGCCGCTGCGCCATCGCGCCGAGCGACCCCATGCCCCGGTAGGACTTGTACGACGCGCCCTGGTACAGCTCGACCTCCCCGGGCGATTCCTCGGTGCCGGCGAAGAGGCCGCCGATCATGACCGAGTGCGCGCCTGCCGCGATCGCCTTGGCCACGTCCCCGGAATAACGGATGCCGCCGTCCGAGATCAGCGGGACGTCGGTCTTCGCGAGCGCCTCCGCGACGGTCGACACGGCCGTGATCTGCGGCACGCCGACGCCCGCCACCACGCGCGTCGTGCAGATCGAGCCGGGACCGATGCCGACCTTGACGCCGTCGACGCCCGCGTCGACGAGCGCCTGCGCCGCCTCGGCGGTGACGATGTTGCCGGCGATCAGCTGCAGCTGGGGGTGCGCCTTGCGGATCCGCTCGACGGTCGCGATCACGCCGCGCGAATGCCCGTGCGACGTGTCGACGATGACGACGTCGACGCCGGCTTCCGCGAGCGCGGCGACACGGTCGAGCGTGTCGGGCGCGGTGCCGACTGCGGCCCCGACGCGGAGCCGGCCCTGCTCGTCCTTGCAGGCGCGCGGGAAGTCGCGCGCCTTCTGGATGTCCTTGACCGTGATCATGCCGCGCAGGCGTCCCTCGCCGTCGACGACCAGCACCTTCTCGATGCGGTGCCGATGCAGGAGCTGGAGCACCTCCTCGCGCGCCGCGTTCTCCCGCACCGTCACGAGCTTCTCGCGTGGCGTCATCACCCGCGATACCGGCAGGTCGAGCTGCTCCTCGAAGCGGATGTCGCGGTGCGTGACGATGCCGACCACCTGGTTGCCGTCCGCCGTCACGGGCAATCCGGAGATGCCCTTCGCCCGGGTCAGCGCGAGGACCTCGCGGATCGTCGCATCCGGCCGGATCGTGATGGGGTCCTTGATGACCCCGCTCTCGTGCTTCTTCACGCGCCCGACCTCGCGCGCCTGGTCGGCGGCGGTCATGTTCTTGTGCACGATGCCGATGCCGCCTTCCTGCGCGATCGTGATCGCGAGGCGGGCCTCGGTGACGGTGTCCATGGCGGCGGAGACGAAAGGCAGGTTCAGCCGTATCCCGCGGGTGAGGCGCGTCGACAGGTCGACCTCGCGCGGCAGCACCTCCGAGTACGCGGGTACGAGCAGGACGTCGTCGAAGGTGAGTGCTTCCTGGACGATTCGCATGGCCGGCATTCCCGGGGCGGTCCGAATGAAGCGGCGCAGTGTACCATGATGCCGTGGACAGCCGGCGGGACATTTATACGGTGAGCCGGCTGAACCGCGAGGCACGCACGCTCCTCGAGTCCGGGCTGCCCTCGCTGTGGATCACCGGCGAGCTTTCGAACCTGTCCCGGCCCGCATCGGGCCACTGGTATTTCTCGCTCAAGGACGAGGACGCCCAGGTGCGCTGCGCGATGTTCCGCCAGCGGAACCTTGCCGTGCGCGTGGCCCCCCGCGACGGGATGCAGGTCCTGTTGCGGGCGCGCGTGGGCCTGTACGAGGCGCGCGGCGAATTCCAGCTGGTCGTCGACCATCTGGAGGAAGCCGGCGAAGGCGAGCTCCGCCGGCGTTTCGAGGCGCTCAAGCTGAAGCTCGCCGCGGAAGGCCTGTTCGACGCCGCGCGCAAGCGCCCCCTGCCGCGGTTCCCGCGCCGCATCGGCATCGTGACCTCGCCGACCGGCGCGGCGCTCCGCGACGTCCTGCACGTGCTCGGACGCCGCTTCCCGGCCGTGCCGGTCCTCCTGTATCCCGTGCCGGTCCAGGGCGCCGGCGCCGCGCGTGAAATTGCATCCATGCTGGCGGTCGCCGATCGTCGCCGCGATGTCGACGTGCTGCTGCTCGTGCGCGGAGGCGGCTCGCTCGAGGACCTTTGGGCTTTCAATGACGAGGCTCTTGCGCGGGCGATCGCGGCGATGGGGCTGCCCGTCGTCTGCGGCATCGGGCACGAGATCGATTTCACGATCGCTGATTTCGTCGCAGACCTACGGGCGCCGACGCCATCCGCGGCGGCCGAGATCGCGGTGCCGGATGCGGCGGCCTGCCGTGACGCGCTCGGCGTGACGGCAGGCCGGCTCCGCTCCGCCGCCGAGCGGGACCTGCGGCGCCGGCTGGACCGGCTCGCGCAGTCCCTGCACCGCCTCGGACGGCTGCACCCCGCGCAGGCCGTGCGCCAGCGGATGCAGCGGCTCGACGAGCTGCAGGCCCGGGCGCTCGCCGCGATGCGCCGCCAGCGCCGGTCACGGAGCGATCGGCTGCTGCGGCTCGCCGCCGAGCTTTCCGCGGCATCGCCGGCGACCCGGCTGGCCTCGCTGCGATTGAGGTCGACGCAGGCGGCCCGCCGCCTGGCACCCTCGTTTCGTCACGGCGTTGCCCTTGCGCGCGGTCGCCTGCAGGCGGCATTGCGGGCGCTGCACGCGACCAGCCCGCTCGCGACGATCGCCCGGGGCTACGCCATCGTGACCCGCGCGACGGACGGCGCGGTCGTGCGGGATCCGGCAGAAGCGCCGGCGGGAACCGACATCGAGGCCCGGCTCGCGCGCGGCAGCCTGAAGGCGCGCGTGCTCGGCCGGAGCGGCTGAGTCAGCGGCCGGAACGGCGCGCGTCGCGCGCGCGCGTGCGGCGCTGGCGCGGCGTCAGCTTGTCGCGGCGGCCGGCGAAGGGGTTGGCTTCGCTCCGCAGGTCGACGCGGACCGGCGTGCCCTCGAGGCGGAACGCCTTCCGGAAGCAGTTCGCGAGGTAGCGGCGGTAGTCCTCGGGCGTGCGCTCGGCCTGTGCCCCGTGCACCACGATCACGGGCGGGTTGCGCCCGCCCTGGTGCGCGTAGCGCAGCCGTATCCGCCGTCCGCGCACGAGCGGCGGCTGGTGCTGGCGGATCGCGGCCTCCAGCACGCGCGTCAGGTCCGGCGTCGGCATCTCGCGCATGGCCGCGGCGTGGGCCGCGCGCACGGCGTCCATCAGCTCGCCGACCCCGCTGCCGTGCAGCGCCGAGATGTAGTGCACGGGCGCGAAGTCCAGGAAGCGCAGGCGCAGGGCCAGCTCGCCGCGGATCTCCTCGCGGCGCTCCGGAGCCACGTGGTCCCACTTGTTGACGGCGATCACGAGGGCCCGCCCGCGGTCGGCAACGAGGCCGAAGAGCGTGGCGTCCTGCTCGGCCACGGTCTCGCGCGCGTCGACGACTCCGACGACGACGTGCGCATCCTCGACCGCCTGCAGCGTCTTGATGACGCTCCACTTCTCGAGCTCGGCCTCGACGCGGGCGCGGCGCCGAACGCCCGCGGTATCGATCAGCACGAAGCGATGCCCGTCGCGCTCGAACGGGACCTGCACGGCATCGCGCGTCGTGCCCGGCTCGTCGAAAGTGATCACGCGCTCCTCGCCGACCAACCGGTTGATGAGGGTCGACTTGCCGACGTTGGGCCGGCCGACCACGCAGACGCGGATCTCCCGCGTGGCGGCCTCCTCCGCGTCGGCAGGGTCCGCCGGCTCGATGCCTTCCAGCACCCGCTCCATCAGCTCGCCGACGCCCTGGCGATGCGCGGCGGAGATTGCCTGAGGCGCGCCGAAGCCGAAGGCATGGAACTCGGCGGTCACCAGGTCCGCGTCGCGGTCCTCGCACTTATTCACCGCGACGATGACGGGCTTGCCGCTCCGGCGCAGCACGTCCGCGACGTGGCGGTCCGCGGGGTCGAGCCCGCCCTGACCGTCCACCAGGAAGACGATGCGGTCCGCCTCTTCGATGGCGCGCCCGGTCTGGCGGGCCATGAGCCCGGCGAGGCCGCGCGGCGCCTCGACGAGGCCGCCTGTGTCGACGACGATGAACCGGTGCGGCGGGCTCTCGCCGAAGCCGTACTTGCGGTCGCGTGTCAGGCCGGGAATGTCGGCGACGAGGGCGTCGCGCGTGCCGGTCAGCGCATTGAACAGCGTCGACTTGCCGACGTTCGGCCGGCCGACGAGGGCGACGACGGGCAGCATGGCATGCGGACCCGGCTAGGGCAGCTCTGCACGGGTGGCGTGGCGCGCAACCCCTCGGGGGCGGGCGGATTTGCGATCGGGCGGCGTCGCTCGTCGCTCATGTATCACGATACACATCGCTCCTCGCTCCTTGCCGGATCGCAAATCCGCCACGGCCGCGCCCACGCCACGCGTGCAGAGTTGCCCTTGGTCTCAGCCCGCGGACCGCGGTGCCGCGCGCCAGGCCTGCACTTCGCCCTTGTCCGTCTCGAGCAGCAGGAGGCCGCCGGCCGCGACCGGTGCATTGCTCATGCGGCCGGCGCCCGTCTTGCCGCGCGCCAGCAGCTGTCCCGTGCTGGTGTCGAGCCAGTGCAGGTAGCCCTCGAAATCGCCCACGACCAGTGCGCCGTCCGCCAGCGCGGGTGCCGTGAGCGAGCGGCGGATCATCGCGTCCTGGCTCCAGACCGGCGTGCCGTCGCGCCGGCTGAGCGCGACCACCGTGCTGTCCGCGGTCGTGACGTAGAGCGTGTCGCCGTCCACTGCGAATCCGCGGTGGCTCGAGAGGTCGCGCCCCCACCACAGCTGGCCGGTGTCGCGCGCCAGCATCGCGATGCGTCCCTGGTAACCGACGACGAATACGTCGTCGCCGACCACGCGAACCGGCGAATCGATGTCGACGAGCCGCTCGATCTCGGTACGGCCATGCGAAGGCGCGACCGTCGTCGTCCACAGGAGCTCGCCGCTCGCCAGCGACAGCGCGACGACCTTGCCGTTGTCGAGTCCCGCGATCACCATGTCGCCGTCCACGACCGGTGTTGCGTTGCCGCGCAGCGTGAGCCGCGGAACCGGCTGCTCGTAGTTCCAGGCCTCGACGCCGTCCGCAACCTTCAACCCGCGCAGCCGGCCGTCGACGGTGCGCACGACGACGATGCCTCCCGCGACCGTCGGTGCCGCCAGCACTTCGCCGCCGGTCATGACCTGCCAGCGCTTGGCGCCCGATTCGGCGTCGAGCGCGACGAGGTCGCCGGCCGAGCTGCCGACCACGACGACGCCCTCGCCGACCGCGGGTCCACCCGCGAGCGCAATGTCCAGGGAGGCGCGCCACAACTCCCGCCCGCTCGCCACCTCGAGGGCGCGCACGTCGCCGCCATGTCCCGCGACGTAGACGCGCTCGCCCTGGACCGCGGGCTGCAGCCCGAGGCGCAGGACGTCGTCGCCGCCTTTCGTGCTCGCGCTCCAGACGCGGTCGACGGCGACCGTTGCGTCGAAATCGACGAGCTCCGCGGGGGGTGCGACGTCCTTTTCCTTGTCGCAGGCAGCCGCCAGCATCGCCATTGCCGCCACTGCCAGTATTCGCATCGCTGCCATGGGCTACTCCGCCGGTTCCGCCGCAGCCAGTTCGTCGATCTTGAGCTGCAGGAGTTCCCGGTCGACCTGGGCCCCGGTATCCGCATCGGCTTCCGCGGCGGCCTTCGCCTTGCGCCACTCGGCGAGGGCGGCGGCCGGGTCGCCCTGCGCGCGGCGCACGTCGCCGCGCAGCTCCAGCACGCGGGCATTCACCGCGGGGGTCGCGACGGCGTCGAGGCTCGCGAGCGCGTCGTCGTAGCGGCCCTGCGCGAGCTGGACGCGCGCGAGCCGCAGGCGGGCGACGATGCGCAGGTCCGGGTCCTTCGATCCGTCGGCGACGGTTCGGAGCCGCCGCTCCGCCGAGGCGAGATCCCCCGAGTCCACGTCGAGGCGCGCGAGGACCAGCGTCGCCTGGTCCGCATACGGCGTGTCCGCGTACTCGCCGGTCAGCTCGCCCGCGAGCTTCAGGCCCTCGTCCCGGCGGTTGGCGCCGATCGCCTCCAGCATGGACGCGAATCGCTGCCCGGCCTCGACCGCGCGCGACGACTCGCGTGACTGCCAGGCGCGATAACCGTAGTAGCCGCCGACCGTGAGCACGACGCCGGCGACGAGCCAGATCCAGTTCTCGCGCAGCCAGTGCCGAAGCTGCTCGGCCTGCTCGCGTTCTGACAGGTATTCATCGACCATCGTTTCTTCCCGTTGTCCCGTCCCCGTCGAGCGCCGCGGCAAGCCGGCGCGGAAGCTCTTCCCACGGCCACGCTTCCTGCGGCGCCTCGGCGCGCAGCCACTTGACCGCAGCGACGCCCTTCGCCGCCTCGTCGTCGCCGACGATCAGCGCCACCTTCGCCCCGCTCTTGTCCGCCCGCTTCAGCTGTGCCTTGAAGCTGCCGCCTTCCATGTTGGCGAGCACGCCCCGGCCCGGCAGCGCATCGCGCAGGCGCTCGGCGAGGGCGAGTCCGGCGACCTCCGCCCGCTCGCCCGAGAGGACCAGGTAGACCGCGGGCGCCGTTCCGGCCGCCGCGATGCCCGCGGCCTTCAGGAGGGCGACGACGCGCTCGATGCCGAGCGCCCAGCCGATGGCGGGCGTCGGCTCGCCGCCGAGGAGCTCGACGAGGCCATCATAGCGGCCGCCGGAGCAGACGGCATCCTGCGCCCCGAGCGCGCGCGTGCGCCATTCGAAGACGGTCCGCGTGTAGTAGTCGAGCCCGCGCACCAGCCGCGGGTCGACCTCCGCCTCGATGCCGCTCGCCGCGAGCAGCTCGAGGAAGCGCTCGAAATGCGCACGCGATGCGTCATCGAGGTGGTCCAGGAGACGCGGCGCGCCCTCGACGACCTCGCGCAAGGCGGGATTCTTGCTGTCGAGGATGCGCAGCGGATTGCCTTCCAGGCGGCGGCGGCTGTCCGCGTCGAGCGCATCGCGCCGCGCGGAGAAATAATCGACCAGCACGGCGCGATAGCGCACGCGGGACTCCGGCGTGCCCAGCGAGTTCACGGAGAGCCGGATCCCGGCGAGCCCGAGCTTGCGCCACAGTCGGGCGGAGATCTGGATCACCTCCGCGTCGATGTCGGGACCCGGGTAACCGAAGGCCTCGCAGTCGAGCTGGTGGAACTGGCGATACCGGCCCTGCTGGGGCCGCTCGTGGCGGAACATCGCACCCGACGTCCAGAGCCGCTGCCTCTGGTTGTGCAGGAGCCCGTGCTCGATCGCGGCGCGCACGAGGCCGGCCGTCGCCTCGGGCCGGAGGCTCAATCGATCTCCGCCGCGATCGTCGAAGCTGTACATCTCCTTCTCGACGATGTCGGTGTGCTCGCCGATCGAGCGCCGGAAGAGCTCCGCGTGCTCGACGAGCGGCACGCGCATCTCCCGGTAGCCGTAATCCGCGAACAGCTCGCGGGCCGCCGACTCGATGCGCTGCCAGTACGGCAGCTCGTCGGCGAGCAGGTCGTTCATCCCGCGGATGGCCTGGTGCCTGTGATCCATGGGTCAGCTGCGCAGGGTCCACCAGGCAGCCGCCGCGGCCGCCGCCGCGAGCAGTATCGCGGCCGCGATCCAGCGCCCGCGCCGGCGCGGACGGGAGGCGGGCGCACGATCCAGCGCCGGCAGGAACGTCGGCTCGGGAACGTCGCCCACGTCGAAGGCCTCCATGACTTCGCGCTCGTGTGCGCCGACGAGTGCCGCGTAGTTGCGCAGGTGGCCTCGCGCAAACACCGGCGCGCCGAGGAGGCCGAAGCGGTCCTCTTCCATCGCGAGGACGAGCGCCTCGTTCAGCCGCAGCCTGTCGGCGGCCTCTTCGATCGAGAGTCCGCGGCCCTCGCGCGCGGTTCTCAGCAGCGCGCCCGGCGAGGCGAGCCCCGCCCCCGCGCTCATCCGGGATTCCGGTCCGGCTGGCTCGCGACCCTGCGCGCCTGCTCCGAGTCCGGGAATTCCTTCTCGAGCCGCGACCTGAATCCCGCGGCGGCGGACTGGTCCTTCATCGCCACCTCGATGTTGTAGCCGAGCAGCAGCATGTCGGCGGTCGCGGGCGCGACCGCGAGGTAGCGCTCGACGAAGGCGCGCGCATGCAGGTTGTTGCCGCGCTCGTGCAGGACGCCCGCCAGCTGGGCGTAAGTCTCGGGATAGTCGACCTGCGCCGTGAGGGCCTGGCGCAGGTAGCGCTCGGCGCGCTCGAGATGGCCGGCGCTGCGCGCGCACACGCCCGCGTTCGTGTAGGCGACGAACGGCGTCCGGTAAAGCGGGTTGTTCGCCGCCTTCACGAACATTTCCTCGCCCTTGGCCTGCTGCTTGTTGCGGCAGAGGTAGGCGCCGAGCGCGTTCTGGGCCTCGGGGCTGTCCGGCGCGACCTTGACCGCCTGGCGGAAGTGCTTCTCGGCCATCTTGTTCTCGCGCAGCCGCTCGTAGACGAGGCCTGCCGACAACTGCACGTTGACGTCGCGCGGATTCTGGACGAGTGCCTTCTCGATCTTTTCCTGCGCGACCTGCAGCTGATCGCGCTTCAGGTACTCCATGGCGAGGCGTGCATTGATGCGGCCCGCTTCCTGCGTCGGGTCCACTGCGGGGGTCTGGGCGAGGACCTGCGCGGCCGCCAGGAATGCGGTCGCGAACGCCGCGGAGCGCGCGCTCACGCCTGCACCGAGAGGCTGACCAGCTTCCTGCCGAGCCGCACCTGGGTGCGGTCGAGCACCTGGCCCCGCAGCTGGCCGCAGGCGGCATCGATGTCGTCGCCCCGGGTCCTGCGCACTGTCGCCATCACGCCTCCCTGCCGCAGCAGGTCGCGAAACCGCCGGATCGCCTCGGCCGGCGAGCGGCGGTAGTTCGTTCCCGGAAAGGTATTGAACGGAATCAGGTTGACCTTGGCATCATGACCGCGCAGCAGCCGGGCAAGTTCCCGCGCCTGCTCCGGCCGGTCATTGACGCCGTCGAGCATCGTGTACTCGAAAGTGACGTTGCGGCCGTTCTGCCGCTCGAGGTAGTGCCAGCAGGCGGCCAGCAGCTCCGCGATCGGGTGCTTGCGGTTGATCGGCACCAGCTCGTCGCGCAGGCGGTCGTTCGGCGCATGCAGCGAAACCGCGAGCGCGACGTTCGCGTCCTCGGCCAGGCGGTAGATCTGCGGCACGAGGCCCGAGGTGGACAGCGTCACCCGCCGCCGCGACAGGTCGTAGCCGAGGTCATCCAGCATGAGCTGCATCGCCGGGAGGACATTGCGGTAGTTCGCGAGCGGCTCGCCCATGCCCATCAGGACGACATTCGTGACGATGCGCCCCCCGTCCGGGTCGTAGCCGAGCTCGCGATTCGCGAGCCAGACCTGGCCGATGATCTCGGCCGCCGTGAGGTTGCGATTGAAGCCCTGGGCGCCGGTCGCGCAGAACGAGCAATCGAGCGCACAGCCGATCTGGCTCGAGATGCACAGCGTGCCGCGGCCCGGCTCCGGGATGAACACGGTCTCGATCACCTGCGCGTTGCCGGCGGCACCCGGCATCCGCAGGAGCCACTTGCGCGTGCCGTCGGAGGCGATCCGCGCGCTCACGATCTCGGGAACCGAGACCTCGGCACGCTCGGCGAGCGCGGCGCGGAAGTCCTTGGCAAGATCCGTCATCCGCGCGAAATCGGCCTCGCCGCGCCGGTAGATCCACTTGAGGAGCTGCCGCGCACGGTAAGGCTTCGCGCCGAAACCGCCGACGAAAGTCTCCAGCTCGGGCCTCGTCATCCCGAGCAGGTTGGTGCGGACCGGGGCTTCGTTCATGACCGTGCGGATATCACCGCGTGCGCGGACAGAGCGAGGTTTCGGCGAAGAAGTAAGCGATCTCCCGGGCGGCGTTTTCGGCGCTGTCGGAGCCGTGCACGACATTCTCCTCGATGCTCGAGGCAAGGTCCGCGCGGATCGTTCCGGGTGCCGCCTTCCTGGGGTCGGTCGCGCCCATGATGTCCCGATGGCGCTGGACCGCCGACTCGCCTTCGAGCACCTGCACCATGACCGGCCCGGAGGTCATGTAGCTGCAGAGGTCGCGGAAAAACGGCCGCTCGCGATGGACCGCGTAGAACCCCTCGGCCTGGCGCTGCGTCAGCTGCAGCATGCGCGCGGCGACGATCCGCAGCCCGGCCTCTTCGAACCGGCGATAGACGTCGCCGATCAGGTTCCGGGCGACACCGTCGGGCTTGACGATGGACAGGGTACGCTCGAGCGCCATGGGGTCCTCATGCTGCGGGGTGGGCAGACGGGCCGCGTATTCTAGCCTCGCGGGCGCGCGCCGGCAATCGCGACGAGCGCGGAAGTGCCCGTCCTGAAAGGGAAAATCAGATACTGAAGCTTTCGCCGCAGCCGCATTCGCCGCGCACGTTCGGATTCCTGAAACGGAAGGACTCGCTGAGCCCCTGGCGCACGAAATCCACGACGGTGCCGTCGATGAGCTTGAGGCTGTCGGCGTCGACCAGCACCCGCACGCCCTCGCTGTCGAAGACGCGGTCGCCCGTTTCCACGGCGTCGGCGTAGTTGACGACGTAGGCGTAGCCCGAGCAGCCGGTTTTCCGGATGCCGAGGCGCAGGCCGACCCCGTGGCCGCGCTCGGACAGGAAGTGCCGGACACGGTCGGCTGCGGCAGGCGTCAGCGTGATGGCCATCGCGCTTATTGTACCCGAGCGGCCTCGGCAAGCAGCGCCTTGCCGGCATCCTCCACGACCAGCATGCGGCCCATTTTCGCGGCCGGCACATCGAGCTCGCGGGCGAGCCGCGCGGCTTCGCACTGCGGCGCGCCGCCCTCCCGCGACGAGAGCATCCATGCCCTCGCAACCGCGGCGGCCGCGAGCGTGTGCGGACAGCCCCAGGCCCGGAATCCGCAGTCGACGACGTGTCCCGAATCGACCCGTGCCTCGAACCGGACCCAGGCCCCGCGTTCGAGCGAGCCCGCCTCTCCGACGGCGAGCCGGCCCGGCCCCGCACCGGGTGCGCCGGCGCCCGGCAGCGTGCGGAACAGCTCGAGGACTCGAGCCGAGTACGGGGACTTCATGCAACACGCTCGATCGCGCCCGGCGGCAGCGCGTCGCGCAGCCTCCGCACCGCGTGGACGAGGATGTCCGCGGCCCGGTCGACATCGGCTTCGGTCGTGGCGCGCCCGATCGACAGGCGTACCGACGCCTGGATGGCCGCGTCCGATCGCCCGAGGGCGCGCAGCACGTAGGACGGTTCCGCCGAAATCGAGTGACAGGCCGAGCCGCTCGAGAGCGCTATGCGACCGTCGACCTCGAGCAGCAGGCTTTCGCCCTCCATGCCCGCGAAGCCGACGTTCAGGATCGCCGGCAGCGCGGGCTCGTCGCCATTGCGCCAGACAGGAGCGGCCGCCTGCAGCGCCTGCCAGAGCCGTTCCCGGAGCGCGCGCTGCCTGTCGGCGGCCGCGGCGAGATCGGCGCCCGCGATCGCGCAGGCGGTCGCGAAGCCTACGACCTGGTGCAACGCGACGGTCCCGGATCGCAGGCCCCCTTCCTGCCCGCCACCGAACTGCAGCGGTTGCAGCACCGGGCGTGGCCGCCGGCGCACGTAGAGCGCACCGATGCCCTTGGGCCCGCCGAGCTTGTGCGCCGAAAAACTGAGGAGCGCGACACCCGCCTGCCCGACGTCGATCGGCATCTTCCCCACGCTCTGGGCGGCATCGGCGTGGTACGTGATCCCGCGCGCATTGCACTCGGCCGCGATCGCCGCGACGTCCGTCAGCGCCCCCGTCTCGTTGTTCGCGTGCATGAGCGAGACGAGGGCCGTGTCGGGGCGCAGCGACTCCGCCACCTCCGATACGTCGATCGAACCGCCGGCACGTGGCCGCAGCCAGGTGACCGCGTAGCCCTCGCGCTCGAGCTGGCGACACGCATCGAGGCCGGCGCGGTGCTCGACGCGCGAGGTCACGATGTGACGGTGCGCGGAGGGCGCCGCGCGCGCCGCGCCGAGGACGGCGAGGTTGACGCTCTCGGTCGCACCGGACGTGAAGACGATCGATTCCGCGGGCGCGTGGATGAGCGCGGCAACCTCGCACCGCGCGGCGGCCAGGCGCGCGGCCGCCCGGCGCCCCGACGCGTGTGCGGACGCCGGGTTGCCCTGGAGCTCCGGGTCCGACAGGCATTCCGACATGGCCCGCGCCACGCGCGGATCGAGCGGCGCGGTCGCGGCATGGTCCAGGTAAATTGCGCCGCCCTCTTCCACGGTCACGATTCCGCCGGCGGCAGCCGGCGCTCGATCGCCGCCAGCCAGCCGCGCAGGATGCGCACCTCGCCGGCGTCGGGGCGCGCACGCGCGAAGAGCCGGCGCACGCGCGCGCCGAGCTGCTCCGCATTGCCGTCGTGCATGAAGCCCGAGGCCCGCATCACGCGCTCGACGTGCGCGTCGAGGGCGAGCCGCTCGTCGGCCGTCGCGGGCGGCGGCGCGTCCGCGTCCTCCGCGCCGGCGCCCAGGGCCATCCTGATCTCGTAACAGACGACCTGCACGGCCTGCGCGAGGTTGAGCGAGCCGTATCCCGGATCGCCGGGAATCCGCAGCAGCGCGTCGCATCGCTCGAGCTCTTCGTTCGCGAGCCCGTTGCGCTCGCCCCCGAACAGCACGGCGACGGGAACGCGGCGCGACGCCGCCGCGATCTCCGCGGCTCCCGCGCGCGCATCCAGCACGCGGAAATTCGCGCTACGCTCGCGCGCGGTCGTGCCGATCACGAGGCCGCAGTCGCCGATCGCCTCGTCGACCGACGCCGCGATGCGCGCCGCCCCCAGCACGTCGGCAGCGCCCGCCGCGCGCGCCGTGGCCCCGGCATCCGGGTAAGCGGCGGGACGGACGAGCACGAGCGACGCGAGCCCCATGTTCTTCATCGCCCGCGCGCTCGCGCCGACGTTGCCGGGATGCGTGGTGTCGACGAGCACGATGCGGATGCGGGCGGACAACGCGGCTCCGGGAGTGATCCTGCTATTCTAGGTCATGCATCCCCTGCTCAACATCGCCATCGGCGCCGCGCGCCGCGCAGGCGAAGTCATCGTCCGCAGCCTCGACCGCGTGGGGACGCTCACGGTCAGCGAGAAGAACCGCAACGACTTCGTGAGCGAGGTCGACCGCGCGGCGGAGCAGGTCCTGATCGCGACGATCCGCAAGTCCTACCCCACCCACGGCTTCCTCGCCGAGGAGAGCGGCGCGGCGGACGGCGACGACTACACCTGGGTGATCGACCCGCTCGACGGCACGACGAACTTCCTGCACGGGTTCCCGCAGTTCGCCGTGTCCGTCGCCTGCCGCCACCGCGGGCGCGCCGAGATCGGCGTCGTTCTCGATCCGCTGCGCGGCGAGCTGTTCACGGCCGAGCGCGGCGGCGGCACGCAGCTCGACGGCCGCCGCGTGCGCGTTTCGCAGCGGGCGGGACTCGAAGGCGCGCTCCTCGGCACGGGTTTCCCGTTCCGCGAGAACCGGCGCTGGCTCAAGCCCTACCTCGGCATGCTCGAGCGCACGATGGAAGCGACCGCCGGCGTGCGCCGCCCCGGCGCCGCTTCGCTCGACCTCGCCTACGTCGCGGCCGGCCGGCTCGACGCATTCTGGGAAGTCGGGCTCTCGCCCTGGGACACCGCCGCGGGCAACCTGCTCATCACCGAAGCGGGCGGCCGCGTCGGCAACCTCGCCGCCGGCGACTACCGCGATGGCGGCCACCTGCTCGCCGGATCGCCGAAAGTGTTCGCGGCACTCGCCGAACTGCTCGCGCCATTCCTCGACGACGAGCTGCGCAAATGACCGGGGAAGCCCTGCTCGCAATCACGGCAGGGCTGGGTTAGAGTCCCTGTCGGTTTTTGCCCCGGGGGATCGCGCATGAACCTGTTCCGCACCAAGCCCGTCTCCGCCGCGCCGCACGTCGATGCCGGCGAAGTCCACGGCGGGCCGGAGGGCGAAGCCACCCTGAAGCGCGTGCTGACGGCGAAGCATCTCGTGCTGCTCGGCATCGGCGCCGTCATCGGTGCGGGCATCTTCGTGCTGACCGGCCATGCCGCGGCGAACCATGCGGGGCCCGCGGTCGTGCTGTCCTTCGTCATCGCCGGCATCGCCTGCGGGCTCGCTGGTCTCTGCTATGCGGAATTCGCCTCGATGCTGCCGGTGTCGGGCAGCGCCTATTCCTACGCGTACGCCACGCTCGGCGAGTTCGTCGCCTGGTTCATCGGCTGGATGTTGGTGCTGGAATACACTTTCGCCGCCGCCACGGTCTCGGTGGGCTGGTCCGGCTACTTCACCGGCCTGCTGGATTCGATCGGCCACGGGCTCGGCGTCTCGGTCGCGCTGCCTGCGGCGCTCACGTCCGCGCCCTTCACGGTCGCCGAGGGCCGGCTCGTCCCGACCGGCTCGATCGTGAACCTGCCCGCGGTCGCCATCGCCACCGCGATCGCGTCGCTCTGCTACCGGGGCATCACGCAATCGGCCTTCGTCAACTCCATCATCGTGCTGATCAAGCTGATCGTGATCTTCCTGTTCATGGCGTTCAGCCTGCAGTACGTCAATCCCGACAACTGGACGCCGTTCATCCCCGAGTCCCAGGGACCGGAGCAGTTCGGCTGGGGCGGCGTGCTGCGCGCGGCCTCGATCGTGTTCTTCGCCTACATCGGCTTCGACGCGGTCTCCACCGCGGCGCAGGAAGCCAAGAACCCGCAGCGCGACATGCCGATCGGCATCCTCGGCTCGCTCTTCATCTGCACGCTGATCTACATCGCGATGTCCGCGGTCATGACCGGCATCATGCCGTACACGATGCTCGGCACCCCGAAGCCGGTCGCGACCGCGCTCGAGACCTATCCGAGCCTCCTGTGGCTCAAGACATTGGTGGAGGTCGGCGCCATCGCGGGCCTGTCGTCCGTGATCCTGGTGATGATGGTCGGCCAGCCGCGCATCTTCTATTCGATGGCGCAGGACGGCCTCATTCCCCGGATGTTCGGCCGGATCCATCCCAAGCACCGCACGCCGCACGTCGGCACCGTGGTCGTAGGCGTCACCGCGGTGATCCTCGCGGGCCTGCTGCCGATCGGAACCCTCGGCGAGCTGGTGTCGATGGGCACGCTGCTCGCGTTCGCGACGGTCTGCATCGGGATTCCGGTGCTGCGCCGCACGCGCCCGGACCTGCAGCGTGCGTTCCGCGTCCCCGCCGCGCCCGTCGTAGGCGTGCTTGGAGCGGGCGCCTGCCTGTACCTGTTCTGGCAGTCGTTCCAGGCGAACTGGCACTGGATGTCCGGCTGGATCGCGATCGGGCTCGCGATCTACTTCGGCTACAGCCGCACGCACAGCAAGCTCAACAGATAGTTTCGGCGCGCGCGCTTCGCCCGCGGGGGACCGCCTCCGCTCGCTCGGAAGAACAGACACTCGCTCGCCTCGGGGTCCCCCGCGGGCTGGCGCGCGCGCCAAGGCTGCGTGCCGAACTCGCTGCCGCAATCGTTCGAGCATGGGACTTGCCCCCCGCGAAGGGCGCGGGAGGTGGCGGGGTGTCCCCAGCGGAGCATAAAGTTCCCGCGAAGCGAGGGGACACCCCGCCGGATCCCGCGCGCCCATCGCGCGGTCGAGTAGCGAGGGGCTAACGCTTGCGGCGTTCGTCCGGCCCGAGCTCGGGGCCGCGCAGGTCGACGGGCGTCGTCTTCTTCCGCAGCCGGATGTTGATCATTTCGACGCCGATCGAGAACGCCATCGCGAAGTACAGGTAGCCCTTCGGCACGTGGAAGTCGAGCGACTCGCCGATCAGCGCGAAGCCGATCAGGATCAGGAAGGACAGCGCCAGCATCTTGATGGTCGGGTGGCGCTCGATG